>DASQUK010000020.1:0-25851 GCA_035641315.1 Acidimicrobiales bacterium
GCAGGCGCCAGAGGAGCTCAAGTACGACCCGCTGGGTGTGGGCGGGAACGTGACGCTGCTCTTCGACACCCGGCGGGGGCGGCTCGAGGAGCACTTCGTGAGCTTCGCCGGCTCCATCGTCAACTGCGCGGGCGGCATCGCGTACCGAGACGTCGGCTGGATCACGAACGAGGAGACGGTGGCGGGCCCCGGCCAGGGCTGGGGCCAGAAGCACGGGTACAACTTCCTGGTCCGCACCTCGGCCGAGGGCCCGGAGAAGTCACCGCCGCTGACGGCCATGGGCCGGTTCGCGCACGAGGCCTGCGCCAGCGATCCCAGGACCGGCACCGTCTACCAGACCGAGGACGACGGCAACGACAGCGGCTTCTACCGGTTCCGTCCGCGCGACCCCCGCGACCTCACCCGGGGCGGCCGGCTGGAGATGCTGGCGGTCAAGGGCGAACCGGCGCGGCAGATGATCACCGGCCAGGAAGTCGGCCGGTCGCTGCGGGTCGAGTGGGTGCGCATCGACGATCCCGACCCCGATCTCGAGGGCGGCGCCACGCCCGTGGCGCTCCAGGGCATCGCCAAGGGCGGGGCGCTGTTCAACCGGCTCGAGGGCATCTGGTACGACCAGAGGTCCGGGGGCTTCTACTTCAACTCCACCAGCGGCGGCGACGCGGCCTGCGGCCAGGTGTGGCACTACGACCCTCGGTGGGACCGGCTTACGCTGTTCTTCGAGTCACCCGGCGGCTCGGTCCTCGACTCGCCCGACAACCTGCTGGTGACGCCCCGGGGCGGCGTGCTGCTGTGCGAGGACGACGCCACCGGCGCCGACAACGACACCCACCCGCTCGCCCCTGGCATCGAGGACGTCAACCGGTTGATCGGCATCAACCGCAGGGGAGAGGCGTTCGAGTTCGCCGTCAACGTGCTCAACGACTCCGAGTTCGCGGGCGCGACGTTCTCGCGCGACGGCGAGGTGCTGTTCGTCAACCTCTTCGGTGATGGTTCGCCCGGCAGCGGGATGACCTGTGCCATCACCGGACCATGGCACCGGGGTGCGCTGTAGGTGCTCGCACCACCATCCCTGTTCACCGAGCCCACACAGACACCGACTCACCGGGCGGCCGCGTGCACAGCGGCCGCCCGGTGCGCGCACAGAGCGCTCGGGTCACGACCATCTGCCCTGGTCAGCGGCGCCGCTGGCGGGCGTTTTGGCAACGTTCCGGCCTCGTTCACCCGTCGTTCACCCTTGCCCTCCCCGGTCGTTTACCTGCTCTCCCTACGGTGATCCCGACAGGAGCGTTTGTGCTCAATTGCGACAGCAAGCCCACAAGGGAGGGCATCTGTGCAGTCCATCAAGAAGCGCCGCTGGGCGTGGCTGGGGATCCTCATGGCGTTCAGCCTCGTCGCCGCCGCCTGTGGCGACGATGACGACTCCGCTTCCGGCGACGGGAGCGGCTCGCCGAACGCCCCCGCAGACGGCGAGGGTGGCGGCGACGTCTCCGGCTCGATCAACATCTCCGGCTCGTCAACGGTCGAGCCCATCACCTCGCTGGCGGCCGAGGCGTTCATCACCGAGAACGAGGGTGTCGACATCGCCGTCGACGGGCCGGGTACGGGCGACGGCTTCGAGCTGTTCTGCAACGGGGAGATCGACATCTCCGATGCGTCCCGGCCCATCGACGAGGACGAGACCGCCACCTGCGAGGCCAACGGCATCGAGTACGTCGAGCTGCAGGTCGGGTTCGACGGAATGGCGGTCATGACCAGCGCCAACAACGACGACGCGCCCGAGTGCCTGAGCTTCGCCGACCTCTACGCCCTCATCGGCCCCGAGGCCGAGGGCTTCGAGAACTGGTCCGACGCCCAGGCCCTCGCCCAGGAGCTGGGCTCCACCACGGAGTTCCCCGAGGTTCCGCTCGATCTCACCGGCCCCGGCACCGAGTCGGGCACCTACGACTCGTTCATCGAGATCGCGCTGTCCGGCATCGCCGAGACCCGCGGGTTGCCCGAAGACCAGGTCGAGACGACCCGCACCGACTACGAGTCGAACGCCGACGACAACATCATCATCAGCAACATCGAGGCGTCGGATTCCTCGCTCGGCTGGGTCGGGTTCGCCTTCGCCGAGGAGGCGGGCGACCAGGTCACCGAGATCCCCATCTCCGAGGAACCGGGTGGCGAGTGCGTCGAGCCGACTCCCGAGACCATCTCCGACGGGAGCTACCCGCTGTCCCGGCCCCTGTTCATCTACGTGAACACGGCAACGGCCGAGGAGAACCCGGCGGTGGCACCGTTCGTCGACTTCTACCTCGAGAACCTGAACCAGTTCGTCGAGGAGGGCGGCTATGTGACGATGCCCGACGACCAGGTCGACGCCACCGTCACGGCATGGGAGGGCCGCTGATCGGCGCCGGCACCCCGGTGCGGGTCTTCGTGGGGTCGGGCTGTGACGGCCCGGCCCCACACCCCTGTCCCCCCGCCTACGCTGCGCCCAGCCACCCCGACCCCAATCACGTCGAGGCCTGACCGATGGCAACCACCACGCTCCCGCCTCCCGGGACTCCGGGGCCCGGGTCCCCCGTCGACCTCTCTGGCGATCCCCGCCGGCACCGTCGCGAGCGGACCATGGGCATCGTCTTCTTCGCTGCCGCCGGCCTGTCGCTCGTGATCAGCGCGCTCATCCTGATATCGCTGTTCAGCAACGGGTTCGAGTTCTTCACCGACGTCGATTGGAGCAACGTCCTTGACGTCCGCGGCTGGAACCCCCGGCAGGGCCAGTTCGGCATCAGCACGCTCCTCATGGGCAGCCTCATCGTCACCGGCATCGCCATGCTGGTGGCGGCGCCGCTGGGGCTCGGGGCCGCGATCTATCTCTCCGAGTACGCCCCGCCCGGCGTACGGACGGTGCTCAAGCCCATCCTCGAGGTGCTGGCGGGCATCCCGTCGGTGGTGCTGGGTGTTTTCGCCCTCAACTGGATCGCCCCCGAGGTGGTCGGCACCCTCTTCGGCGAGGAGCACGGGCGGGGTGGGAGCATGATGGCCGCGGGCATCGGCGTCGGCATCCTCAGCATCCCGCTGGTGGCCTCCGTCTCGGAGGACGCCATGCGGGCCGTGCCCGGCAGCCTGCGCGAGGCGTCGGCGGGGGTTGGTGCGCGCCGCATGTCGACGACGCTGCGGGTCGTGCTCCCGGCGGCGGTGTCCGGCATCGTGGCGGCGCTCATCCTGGCGGCGTCGCGAGCCATCGGCGAGACGATGGTCGTCTTCATCGCAGGCGGCGCATCCGACACCGCCACGTACACGACCGACCCGCTGGAGGGCAGCCTCACGATGACGGCGGCCATGGCCTCGCTGGCGGTCGGCACCGACAACGTCCGCACCGGCGCGGGTGGTGAGCTGGCGGTGGCGAGCCTCTACTTCGTCGGCATCGCGTTGTTCGCCTTCACCTTCCTCCTCAACGTGATCGGCAACCGGTTCGTGCGCCGCGTCCGCCAGGCCTACTGACCGCAGCGAGCATCACATGGCACTCACCACCATCCGGACCAGTAGCGAGGCGGCGGTCGAGGCCAAGGTCGCGGCCGCCTTGCGAGGCCGTCGCGCCGATCCTGGGGGGCGGGTCTTCGAGATCGCCCTGCTGGCCGCTCTCCTCCTGTCGCTGGTCATCCTCGCCATCCTCATCTCCCGGGTGCTCATCGACGGCGGGGGGATCTATACCGATCGGGGCTGGGAGTTCCTCGACGGCAGCCTTTCGGGCAGCGCCGAGCGTGCCGGCATCTCCCAGGGCATCGTTGGCTCGTTCTGGATCGCGGTCTGCGTCGTCGTGGTCGCCTTCCCGTTGGGCATCGGCGCCGCGATCTACCTGGAGGAGTACGCACCCCGGAGCCGGCTGACATCGTTCATCGAGCTCAACATCCGCAACCTCGCCGGCGTGCCGTCGGTGGTGTACGGGCTGTTGGGGCTGGCCATCTTCGTCGACGCGCTGAGCGGCTTCAGCGGGGCGGAGGGGGTCGACCGACGCACGTTGGCCGCCGCCGGCGTCACGCTGGCGGTGCTGGTACTGCCGATCGTCATCATCACCACCGCCGAGGCCATTCGGGCCGTCCCCCAGGCGCTGCGCGAGGGGGCCTACGGCGTGGGCGCCACGCGCTGGGAGGTCATCCGCTCGCAGGTGCTGCCCTACGCCGCTCCCGGGATCTTCACCGGCGCGTTGCTCTCGATCGCCCGGGCGGTCGGCGAGGCCGCCCCCCTCATCGTCGTCGGTGCGGTGACCGGGTTCTTCAGCCAGGGTGGCGGGCTCAACGTCGGCAACGTCGTCGACCCCGGCCACCTCAGCGAGCGCTTCGTGGCGCTGCCGACGATCGTGACCACCTTCGCCAAGCAGCCCGAGGAAGCGTTCAGGGTGGCGAACGCATCGGCGACGATCATCGCCATGCTGGTGTTCGTGCTGCTGATCAACTCGATCGCCATCGTCCTACGCAACCGCTTCGAGAAGAAGAGGTCCGCATGACCGAGTCAGCGGGGACCCCCACCATGACCGACACGTCCGAGACGCCGGAGAGGCCGCTGCCGCAGGGCGTCGAGGTGCCCGCCCACGAGCAACCCGATCGCGAGCATCTACCGATCGTGTTCGAGGTGCGCGACCTCGCCGCCTACTACGGCAGTTTCCGGGCCGTGCGCGAGGTCACCCTCGACGTCCGCGAGAACGAGATCACCGCGTTCATCGGTCCTTCGGGCTGCGGCAAGACCACCGTCCTGCGCTGCTTCAACCGCATGAACGACCTCATCCCCGGCGCGCGGGCCGAGGGCACGCTCAACTACCACGGCGTTCCGCTCTACGGGCCCGGGGTCGATCCGGTCGAGGTACGACGGCGCATCGGCATGGTGTTCCAGAAGCCCAACCCGTTCCCCAAGTCGATCTACGACAACGTGGCCTACGGCCCCCGGCTGTTCGGCACCAAGAAGCGGGCGCAACTCGACGAGGTGGTCGAGACCTCGTTGCACAAGGCGGCCCTGTGGGACGAGGTCAAGGACCGGCTCAAGGACTCGGCCATGGGCCTGTCGGGCGGCCAGCAGCAGCGGTTGTGCATCGCCCGGGCAATCGCCACCCGGCCCGACGTGGTGCTGATGGACGAGCCCTGCTCGGCGCTCGACCCCATCGCCACCGCCCGCATCGAGGACCTGATGCAGGAGATCAAGTCGGAGTTCACGATCGTGATCGTGACCCACAACATGCAACAGGCGGCCCGCGTGTCCGACGCCACGGCGTTCTTCTCCACCGAGGTCAATCCCGAGTCCGACCGCCGCACCGGGGTCCTGGTGGAGTTCGACCGCACCGAGACGATCTTCTCCCACCCGTCCGACGACCGCACCGAGAACTACATCACGGGGCGCTTCGGCTAGATGTCGACCGACTCCGCGCCCATCCACATCCGGAGCGCCTTCCAGGCCGACCTCGACCAGCTGCGCATCCAGGTCGAGCTCATGGGTGTTCGCGTCGACCAGAACCTCGAGCTCATGCGCAACGCGCTCTCTTCGGGCGACGCGGAGCTGATGGATCGGGCGTTCGCCGCCGACGACGAGATCGACGCCATGCACCTGTCGTTGCTGGGGCGCTGCTACGACCTGCTCAACCGCGAGCAGCCCATGGCCAGCGACCTGCGCTACGTGGTGTCGGTGGTGCGCATCCTGTCGGAGTTCGAGCGGGTCGGCGACTTGGCGCTGCGGGTCATCAAGCTCACGCCCCAGGTGGACGAGCTGTCGCGCTGCGGCACTCCTTGGGACCTCGCGGTCACGATGGTCGAGAGCGCGGTTGAGCAGTACCGCATGGCGTTGCGGGCCTGGTCGACGCAGGACCTCGAGCTGGCGACGCGGCTGGTCGAGAACCGGCCGCCGGCCGAGAGCTACACGTACCACGAGCGCCTGCTGGCCGAGTTGCAGCGCCTCCAGGGTCCCGACTCGGCGGCCACCGCCATGGGCGTGTACATCATCGGGCAGGCGGCCGACCGCATCGCCGACCATGCCGCCATCATCGGTGCCCGCCTGCGGTACCTGCTCACGGGCGAGCCCGCGCACCTCGCGGCCGAGGTCCGTTGACAGCGACGACGCCGTTGTCGGAGGGGGTAGGAGGTTCATGCGACGGTCTGTCGGCCGCGAGCCGCGGCGGCAGACTTGTCGTGACCCCCGACCCCCGGGAGGATGCATGAAGGTCCTGGTCACCAACGACGACGGCGTCGCCTCGCCGGGTCTGCACGCGCTGGCGCGGGCGCTGGTCGACGACGGCCACGACGTGATCGTGGTCGCCCCCGACCGCGAGATGAGTGGCTCCGCAGCCGCCATCGGCCAGGTACATGTCGAGTCCGGCATCGACGCAAAGCGCATCGACCTACCCCGGCTCGACGGCGTGCCCGCCTACGCCGTGGCGGGTCCTCCCGGGCTGTGCGTGCTCACGGCCCGCCTCGGCGGGTTCGGCGATCCGCCCGACCTGATCGTCTCGGGCATCAACCCCGGGTGCAACACCGGCCGGGCCGTGCTGCACTCGGGCACGGTCGGCGCTGCGCTCACCGCCGCCAACTTCGGCTGCCGGGGGCTGGCCGTCAGCATCGACGTGTCGACCCTGCACCTGCACGAGCAGTTTCGGGGAACGGTGACGGTCGGCGACGGCGACGAGGCGCGGGCCGAGGTCGTCGAGAGCGTCGAGATCGGGGACGACCCCGGCGCCCGGGGCCGCCTGCGCGACGTGTCCGGCGTCGCGTTCGACCGGCCTGCCGAGTGGGACACGGCCGCGACCGTGGCCGCCTCGGCCGTCGGCTGGCTGGCCGAGGCGCCGCCGTGCACGGTGCTCAACCTCAACGTGCCCAACGTGGCGCTCGACCGCCTGGGTGGCGCCCGATCCGCCACGCTGGCGCCGTTCGGGACCGTCCGATCGTCGGTGGTCGAGGCCGCGCCTGACGGTGGCAGGCTGCAGATCGAGTTCCGTCCCACCGACCAGGAGTTGCCCCCGGAGTCCGACACCGCCATCGTCGCCCAGGGGTTCGTGTCGGTGACCGCGCTCAGCGGCATCGGCGTCGACGACAGGGTCGACGTGTCCGGCGTGCTCGAGCTGGTGCCGACGGAGGACCGGCGGACCGCGTGATGGTTTCGCCTCGCAACCAGAGGTTGCTCGGCGAGCCTTGGGCCGCCGCCTGTCGGCGTCGTCGTTCTCCTGTCGCTCGACCGGCCAAGCCGGTTCGAGCGACGGCTGGGGGCTCCGGCGGGAGCCTCGGGTGGGTGGGTCAGGAGCACCGGAACCTCCGGTTCCGGTGCGGACCGCACCCCCCGCCGGTCCGCTGCCCGCGTGTCATGTGTCCGCGTAGCCGCCCCCGCGACGGGGCTCTGTCATGACCATCGCCCTCACGGTGCTCGTCCTTGTCCTGGTGGGGGTGCTGGCGGCGTGGATGGCGGCGCTCGTGACCCAGCGGGCGGCCATGCAACGGCTGCTGGCGGCCTCACGGGCGCTCGAAGCCGACCCCCTGTCCGTTGCCGAGCCCGAGCCGGGCGGGCTGGATGCGGCGCTCGACCACCTCGAGCAGTCGGTAGCGCAGGCGGTGGAGCGGCGATCGCGGGTGGCCAGCGCCGAGGACCGGTTGTCGTGGGCGCTGGGAGCGATCGGCCACGGCGTGGTCATCTTCGACGAGCGGGGCGAGGTGGTCTACCGCAACGACCCGGCGGCATCATTCCTCGCCGCCCGCCACAGCGATGCGCTGGTCGAGGAGGCCATCAGCACCCTGGCCGCCGACGCACTGCGGGGCCGCCGGGTCGAGCGCGAGCTCGAGCTGTTCGGGCCGCCGCGGCGCATGCTCAGCGTCCGGGCGGTGCCGTTGGCCGACCCGGCGCGGCCGTCCGGCGTGCTCGTGGCGGTGGAGGACACGTCCGAGCGGCGCCGGCTGGAGAACGTCCGCCGCGACTTCGTGGCCAACATCAGTCACGAGCTCAAGACCCCGGTCGGGGCGCTGGCGTTGCTGGCCGAGACGCTCCTCGACGAGCGCGACCCGGACGTGACCCGCCGGCTCGCCGAGCGCCTGGCCAACGAGGCGTTCCGGGTGGGCCGCACCATCGACGACCTCCTGGAGCTGTCCCGGCTGGAGGTGGCCTCGGCCCCGGCCGACGAGAGCGTGTCGGTGGCGACCTTCGTGGACGAGGCCGTCGCCCGGGTCCAGCCGGGTGCCGAGCAGCGCGGCATCGAGCTCGCCGTCGAGCAGGCGCCGACCCGGCTCACGGTGGTGGGCGAGCGCCGCCAGCTGGTCTCGGCCGTGACCAACCTGCTCGACAACGCCGTCAAGTACAGCGAGCCCGGCAGCACGGTCGAGGTCCAGGCCCGCACCGACGGCACGTGGGTCGACGTCACCGTGCGCGACCACGGCATCGGTATCCCCCGCCGCGACCTCGAACGCATCTTCGAGCGCTTCTACCGGGTCGATCGCGCCCGCAGCCGCGAGACCGGCGGCACAGGCCTGGGGCTCGCCATCGTCCGCCACGTCGCCTCCAACCACCGGGGCGAGATCCGGGTCGAGTCCCGCGAGGGCGTGGGCTCGACGTTCACGCTGCGGCTGCCCGCCGGGCCCGGGCCGGTCGCCGTCACCAAGGAGGCTGGATAACCCATGAGCGAGCGTCCCGCAGGGCGAGAGAGCGAGCGAGGCCCGAGCGGCCCGCTGCGAAGCAGCAAGAGCGGGAAGCAATGACCACGCCCGAGGCCACCGTGTTCCTGGTCGAGGACGAGGACAGCTTCGTCGAAGCGCTCACCGTGGGCCTCAAGCGGGAGGGCTTCCGCGTGCAGGTGGCGCACGACGGGGCCGAGGCGCTCGAGCTGTTCGACGTCGTGAAGCCCGACCTGGTCCTCCTCGACGTGATGCTGCCCAAGATCTCGGGCGTGGACGTGTGTCGTGAGCTGCGCCGGCGCTCGGCGGTGCCGATCATCATGGTCACGGCCAGAGGCTCGGAGATCGACACGGTGGTCGGGCTCGAGGTCGGAGCCGACGACTACGTCACCAAGCCCTACCGCCTGCGGGAGCTGGTGGCCCGCATGCGGGCGGTGCTCCGCCGTCGGCCGCCCGAGGCGGGGACGCGGGCGGCGTCGGGGGACGTGCTCGAGGTGGGTGACGTGCGCCTCGACCCCGAGCGCCACGAGGTGGAGATCCGGGGCGAGCAAGTGCGGCTGCCGCTCAAGGAGTTCGAGCTGCTCGAGATCCTGCTCTCCAACGCCGGCCGGGTGCTGCCGCGGGAGACGCTCATCGACCGGGTGTGGGGGACCGACTACGTGGGCGACACCAAGACCCTCGACGTCCACGTCAAGCGGCTGCGGGCCAAGGTCGAGAAGGACCCGTCTGTGCCGACCCGCATCGTCACCATCCGCGGACTGGGCTACAAGTACGACACACCCAAGTGATTTCGAGGGGGGAGGGAAACCCTCCCCCCTCGACCTCCCCCCACCAGTTGGGCCGCCGCCTTTCGGCGGCGTCGTCATCTTTGTCGCTCGACCGGCAAAGCCGGACCGAGCGACGGCGGGGCTCCGGCGGGAGCCTCTGCCCCCACACCCCCCGCCACGCCTCGCCATTGCAGGGCGCACATTGCGACGGCTTGTACCCTCGCTGGTGATGGCGACGGGTGCCGGCAACGCGGGGTGGCAGCCGCTGAGCGAACCGAAGCGCTCGGGGGCGGCGGCGTTCCTCGTCACGCCGTTCACCCGCCTGGCCCGCGCCCACGCCGCCACCGTGGCGGGCGACACGCTCATCACGCTGGCGCTGGCCGACTCGCTGTTCCTGTCGATCGATCCCGACGCTGCCCGCTCCAAGGTTGCCCTCTACCTGGCGCTGACGATGGCGCCGTTCGCCGTGGTGGCGCCGCTCATCGGTCCGACGCTCGACCGCGTCAAGGGCGGCCGCCGCTGGATGGTCATCGGCGCCAACGCACTGCGGGCGCTGTTGTGCGTGCTGATGATCCGCGACCTCGACAGCCTGCTGCTGTTCCCGGAGGCGTTCTGCGTCCTCGTGCTGTCGAAGAGCTACCACGTCGCCAAGTCGGCCATCGTCCCCACCGTGGTGCGGTCCGACAGCGAGCTCATCGAGGCCAACTCGAAGCTGTCGTTCTTGTCGGGGGTCATCACCTTCGCCACCGCCATCCCGGCCGGCATCGCCGCGGTCATCGCGCAGAGCCAAGGCGTGCTCGTGCTGGCGGTCGTCGCCTGCGCCTTGGCCGCGGCCCTCGGCTTCCACATCCCGGCGACCCAGATCGCCGCCGACGACACGTCGCAGACCGAGCGCAACGAGCTGCGGGGTGGCGGCATCGTCCTGGCCGCCTCGGCCATGGGCCTCATGCGCGGTGTCGTCGGGTTCCTCACCTTCCTCGTCGCCTTCTACCTGCGGAGCACCGGCGCCGCAGCCTGGGAGTTCGGCTTCGTGCTGGGGGCCAGCGGCGTCGGCTCGCTACTCGGCGCCCTGGTGGCGCCGGCGCTGCGCCGGGCCGAGGTCGCCGAGGAGCGCATCGTGCAGATCGTGCTCGGCATCACCACTGCGGCGGCCGTGCTGGCCGCCTGGACCGGTGGCCTGGTGGCGGCCGCCGGACTGGCGTTCTGCGTGGGCGTGTCGGCCGCCAGCGCCAAGCTGGCCTTCGACTCGGTGGTGCAGCGCGACGCGCCGGACGCCAACCGCGGCCGCTCGTTCGCCAAGTTCGAGACCCGTTTCCAGCTCACCTGGGTGGTGGGCGCGTTCGTCCCGGTGATCCTCACCATCCCGGTCCGGGTCGGCTTCGTGGTGGTGGCCGTGTGCGCCGGGTTCGCGCTGTTCTCCTACCTGGCGGGGCTGCGGGCGCTCAGCCGCGGCCAGCTCCCGGCCCGGCGCTCCAAGCCGCTGGTCCGCCGGATCTCCGCCGAAGTGGCCCGCCGTCGTGGCAAGGGGGAACAGAAGGCGACGGGGCCGGACGGCGCCGTTCAGGCGCCGCAGCCGTCGGCACCGCCGCCGCCTCCGCCACCCCCGCCGTTCTACGACCGTGCTGCCGACGTCGACGCCACCGATGTGGACGCCACCTCGACCGATGGCGATGGCAAAAGCGACCGCGGTCCCACGAGCGCTGACGGCGGCCCCGGGCGCGACCGCACCGTCATCATCGACCCCACCCAGCTCCAATAGGACAGAGTCGGTCGTCACACCGACGCCATCACGGGCGGCGGGTGGGGGTCGGGCCGGACTACTCGGCGGGCAGGTCGGGCAGCTCGATGCGGGCCAGCCAGAGGCCCGGCGCATCGACCTCGGGCGGGCTGGGCAGTATGCGGTCGCCCTCCCACAACCGGGCCAGCCCCTCGGCACCGGCCCGCTGGATGACGCCCTCCACGAACCGCGCGCCGCGGTCGTAGGTGGCCTGGGTGAGCTCCAGACCGAGCAGCCGCTCGACGAACCGGTCGGCGTCGGCCGTCTCGACCCGGCGGCGACGCAGTGCCTCGGTCAACATCCCATAGCTGCTGATGAGCTTGTGCCCCACCTCGTCCATCACGTGGTCGACCACGCCGACCACCACGGCCACCAGCGCCTCGACCTGGGGGAGGAGCGCGCGCTGCTCGTCGGACTGGATCGCGCCCAGCAGCGCCCCCGGCTCGCCCAGGACCTGTTGGATGCGGGCCAGCGACTCGGGCCCGCCACTCAGATCCACCTCGCCGAGGTGCTCCTCGAGCGCCCGCGGGTCGGTGCGGAAGCTGGTCGTGTAGCGCGTGAGCAGCAGGTCGAGCCGCTCGCGCACATGGGGCACCGCCAGCACGGTGTGGTGGGCGATCTCGTGCAGGCAGATCCACAGGCGCAGGTCGTCGGCGGGCAGGCTCCACTCGTTGCCGAACGCGTCGAGGTTGGGCACGAGGATGAGCAGTTCGTCGGACGGCGTACGGGGGATCGGCAGGTCGTACTGGCCGAACGACCGCCGGGCCAGGTGGCCGACCATCGATCCGGCGGTCATGGCCACCATCATCGGCTGCATGGCCTGGATCATGGGGCCGAGCATGGCGGCGAACTGGTCGTCGGGATCGGCACCCAGCCCCAGGTCGGACTCCTCGGTGAGGTCGAGCTCGCTGCCGCCCGCCCCGGCGCCGGTGGCGCCAGGTCCACCGACGCCATCGATGTCCGGCGACCCCAGCGAGCCGGCCAGCTTCTCGAGCAACGGCCGGTAGTCCTCGAGCGTCCGTTGGGCCCAGTGTCCCCGGTTCACCGGCAGCACCGTGAGCCCGCGCCCGGTGACGGTCGTAGACAGCCCGGTCAGCTTGGCGACATGTAGCTCGGCCACCCGGGCCAGCTGCTCGAGCTTCATGCGCTCCAGCGGATCGACGTTGGGCTCGCTCTGGTTGTCGGTGGCGACGGCGAGCGCCAGGCTGCGGGCGGCGTCCCAGGGGACACCCCGCCCGCCCTGACCGAAGAGCTTGGCGAGGTCGCCGAACAGGGGGAACCCCTCGAACGGATTGGGGGACCCGGGGTCGCTCATTGGCGGGCCTCCAGCCCGTCAATGGGTGATCGCCGCTTCCCGGCGACAACCACGCTGTGCTTATGGCTCGCTCGCTGACGCTCGCTCACTGGTTCCGACGCTATCGCCCGAGCGGTGACCGGCCACCGCGGCCGGTCGCGGCGCGTGCTCCCCGCTCAGGCCTTCGGCCGGGCCGCTCGGGCCTCGCTCGCTCTCACCGTGCTTCCCCGTCACCCTCGACGGACGCTCGCTCAGGCCCGCTGATGTTTGAGCTGGTCCCAACTGGCAAGGTAGGAGGTATGGAGACCGTCGTGATCACCGGTGCCGACTCCCCGCTCGGGCGCCGGGTCGCCACGTTGGCGGCCACCGATGCGGGGGTCGACAGCGTGATCGCACTCTGCGGCGGGCCGGTGGTCGGGCTGCCGGACCGTGTCGACGTGCGGCGGATCGACCTCGGGTCCGACGACGTCAAGCCCCACCTCGAGGGGGCCGCGGCAGTCCTGCACCTGGCGACGTCCGTGCCGGCGTCGCCCACCGCGCCGACGCAGGATGTCGAGCGAGCGCGGCGGGTGTTCGACGCCGCCGGGGACGCGGCCGTGCCGCACCTCGTGGTCCTGTCGAGCGCCACCGTCTACGGGGCGTGGGCCAACAACCCGGTGCCGCTCACCGAGGAGGCGACGCTGCGGCCCAACCCGGGGTTCGCGTTCGCTGCCGAGCGGGCCGAGATCGAGCGGCTGGCGTCCGAGTGGCGCGACGCGCATCCCGGCGCCGTGGCCACCGTGTTCCGGCCTGCGCGCACCGCCGGGGCCGACCGGCGAGAGTGGCTGGTGCCGGCGCTGCGTCCCGGTCCGGCCGTGCCCGAGACCGCCGAGGAGCCCCCCGTGCAGTTCCTGGACCTCGACGACCTGGCGTCCGCCATCGATCTCGGCCGCCGCCGGCGGCTCAGCGGGGCGTTCAACGTGGCGCCCGACGGATCGGTCCCGGGCGACCAGGTGCGCTCGCTCACCGGCGCGGCGCTCAAGGTGCCCTTGCCCGAGCGGGTGGCCGGGCGGCTGGTGCGCTGGGGTTTCCGCTGGGGACTGGGGCCGACGCCGCCCGAGCTGGTGCCCTACACGCTGCATCCGTGGACGGTTGCCAACGACCGGCTACGCGCCCAGGGCTGGTCGCCGAAGGTCAGCAACGAGGAGGCCTGCGTCGATGCGTTCGAGGCCGGCGCGTGGGCCACGATGAGTCCCCGCCGCCGCCAGGAGATCGCACTCGGCGTGGCCGGTGCCGGCCTGGCCGGCGTCGTCACCGGCGGCGCCCTGCTGGCCCGCCGCTGGATCCGATCCCGCCGCTGACCCGCCGGGACCTGACTGGGTCAGCTGGCCGCGGGCTTGCGGCCGAGCGTGACGTCGAGTCTGATGCGCTCCTCGTCCCGCACCACCGTCGCATCGATGCGGTCGCCCGGTGACCGTGACCGCAGGGCGAGCATGAGGTCGGGAACCTGGGCGATCGTCCGCCCGTCGACGTCCACGAGCACATCACCCTTGCGTAGCCCGCTCTCGTCGGCCGGGCTGTCGGGCACGACCGAGGCGAGCATTACCCCGCCGCCCGCGTCCCCGGCATCGTCAGCGTCGTCCCCGCTCGACCCGCTCGCCTCGACCTTGCTGCCCTCGATCCCCAGCCAGCAGTGCTCCACCTTGCCGAGCCGTAGCAGATCGTCGGACACCTTGCGGACCACCTCCACCGGCACCACGTAGGCGGCGCTGCCCTCGTCGACATCGGCGACGATGCCGACCACGGCACCCTCCGGGTCGACGAGGGGACCCCCGAGGGCGTGGGCGGGGGTGTCGCCGGTCGTCTCCACCACGGCGTCGATCGTGGCGCCGGCGGGGGTCACGTAGCGGCGGGCCGCGCCGATCAGCGCGGCCACCGTGGAGGCCCCGCCGGCCGCGCCGACGCTCACGGTGAACGACGACTCGCCCGAGGACGGGGTGCCAGGGGCCAGGACGCCGGTCGAGTGTCCGGTCCCGGCCAGGTCCAGCACGCCGACCCCTGTGGCCGGGTCGGCGCCCACGATCTCGGCCTCGGCCGACGATCCGTCGGGGAGGCGCACATCGAGCGGTCCGGTGCCGGTGGCCAGGGCGGCGCTGGTGAGGACGATTCCGTCGTCGCGCACGACGACCCCGGAACCACCCGCCTCGACGCCCACCAGGGCCGGCGCCACCCGCTGGCGGATGCCGCTGATGCCGGCCTGGTCGCCGTCGCCGAGCGACGACGACACGGTGTCCAGCGCCACCCGCTCGACCGGACGGACGCCGGGCCGGTCGCCGAGACCGAGCGCCAGCACCCCCGCGCCCGCCAGCACAGCGCCTGCCGTCCCGGCCGCCGCCACCACGCCCCAGGGCCGACCCGGGTGGCGACCGCCGGCCCCGGTTCCCGCCGGACGCGCCCGGCCGAGCTCGGACGGGTGGCGCCAGAGCCGATCGTCGGGGTGCGGGGGCGGACGGAACCGGAAGACGTCCTCTTCGGCGTCGTCGTCGAAGGGCACGGCGCGGAGGATAACCCTGGGTGGGCACCGAGAGACCGCGCGGGGGTCGGGGAGCGCACGCGCCCATGACCTCGGGTTCACCCGGGTCCTGCGTACCATGGCAGTGTGGAGTCGCAGGCCGAGCCAGGGCGGGACAAGCTCATCCCGCCGGAGGGCGACACCTGGATCGCTCTGTCGGGGTCGCCGCTGCCGGTGGCCGGGGCCGCCGGCTGGGCCGTGCGTCCCGACTGCGGCGGGCTCGTGCTGTTCTCGGGGACGGCCCGCGACCATGCCGAGGGCCGGCCCGGCGTCCATCGGCTGGAGTACGAGGCCTACGAGGAACAGGTCGTGCCCCGCCTGCGCGAGGTCGCCGACGAGGCCCGGCTGCGCTGGCCGGTGGTGGGGCGCGTCGCCCTGCTGCACCGGGTCGGCGTGCTGGAGATCGGCGACAGCGCGGTCGTGGTGGCGGTATCGGCGCCCCACCGCGACGAGGCCTTCGCCGCCGCCCGCTTCTGCATCGACACCCTCAAGCGCTCGGTGCCGATCTGGAAGCGCGAGTCCTGGGACGGCGGCCACAGCTGGGGACTCGAGGCCCAGCACATCGTCGACGCGGGAGCCGGGTGATCCCGTGGCCGCCGTCGCCTTCCTCCTGATCGCCGTGGTGATCTCGGCCGTCGGGTTGACGGTCCTGTACCTGCGCAACCGGCCACCGACCTCGGCCGACGACAGCATCGACAACTTCCGCCGGGAGATGCAGGCGCTGGCGCCCCGTGACGGCGAGCCCCACCCCCGCCACTGGTGGAAGCGATGAGGCACTAGTGGCCCGCGACCTCGCCATCGACCTCGGCACGGCCAACACCCTCGTCTACGAACGGGGACGGGGCATCGTCCTCAACGAACCCACCGTCATCGCCCTCAACAGCCGCACCCGCGAGGTCCTCGCCATGGGCCACGACGCCTGGCAGATGATCGGGCGCACGCCCAGCGACATCGTCGCCGAACGGCCGCTGCGCCAGGGGGCGATCACCGACTTCGACGTGACCCAGCGGATGATCCGGCTGCTGCTGCACCGGGTGCGGGTGGGGCGCTTCAACCGACCTCGGGTTGTTGTCTGCGTCCCCTCCGCCATCACCGAGGTCGAGCGGAGGGCCGTGGCCGAGGCCGCCCGCCGGGCCGGCGCCACCGACGCCTTCCTCATCGAGCAGCCCATGGCGGCCGCCATCGGCTGCGGGCTGCCGATCCACGAGCCCATCGCCAGCTTGGTGATCGACGTGGGGGGCGGCACGACCGAGACGGCGCTGGTGTCGTTGGGCGGGGTGGTGGCGCTCGACGCCGTGCGGGTGGGGAGCTTCGACATCGACGCCGCCATCCAGGCCTACGTGCGGCGCGAGTACGGCATCGCCGTGGGGGAGCGCACCGCCGAGGAGATCAAGATCGCCATCGGGTCGGCCTGGCCGGTGCGCGACGAGCTCAAGGCCGAGGTGCGGGGCCGGGACCTGGCGTCCGGCCTGCCGAAGACGGTGATCCTGACGCCGGCCGAGATCCGGGCGGCCATCGACGACGTGATCACCGAGATCATCGAGTCGGTCATCGCCTGCCTGGGCAACGCACCGCCGGAGCTGGCGCACGACCTCATCGGCCAGGGCCTGCACCTGGTGGGCGGCGGCGGCATGCTGGCCGGGCTCGACCAGCGGCTCGCCCATGAGACCGAGATCGACGTCCACCTGGTGGAGAGCGCGCTGGAGTGCGTGGTCCTGGGCGCTGGCCGCTGCATCGAGGAGCCGGCGGCGCTCCGGGTCGTGTTCCAGGCCGGCCGGTAGGTCGCCACCATTGCGTTCTGTCGGACGTGACGCGCGAAGCGCGGGTGAGCGCTGACAGAACGACGGGCGCTAGCGTCCGCCCCCATGTCGTCCACCGCTGACCTGCTTGCCGACGCACGGCGGGCGCTGCTCGACGAGCGACGTCAGCTCACGCTCGGCGAGCTGGGGGCTCTGGCGGCGCTGCCCCTGCGCATGCCCATCGGCACCCTGTCCAAGGTGATCTGAGGTGGCCGGTCACGCGACCTCGACGTTGCCGGCGCCCGCCGACTGGCGGCACTGCTCCGGCTGCGGCGCGCCGGTGGAGGAATGTCCCGGTTGTGCGGGCACCTACGAGCCCTGGCGGTTCTGTGTGGACTGCGGGCGGTGGCTGACCGTCCAGGTGACCCCCACCGGTTGGCGGGGCCGGTGCCGCGGCTGCGGTGCCACACCGGAGGTCTCCCACCGCCGCTGACCCGATCCGGCGAGGCGGAGCCCGACCACCCCGGCCACTAGCGGCTCAGGTCCTCGGCGGCCTGGCGGACCTGCCAGTCGCGGTCGCCCAGCGCGCGCTCCAGCGCGGCGTCGACGTCGGGCCCGTCGAACGGCGCCAGCGCCAGGACCGCGCGGCGCCGCACCGCCGGCCGGTCGCGGGTGGCGGCGAGGATGGCCGGCAGGCCCTCGGGGTCGCCGATCGCCCCCAAGGCCGCGACCGCCGCTTCCCGGCAGATCGGATCATCGTGGTCGGTGGTCACGCTCGCCAGCGCCGCCACGATCCGCGGCTCGGGAGGCCGCCGTTCGCCCGACACCCAGGCGGCCGCCTCCACCACGGAGGGATCGGCGTCTGCGAGCACCGGCACCAGGGCGGGAGGGGAGTCCCCCGGGACGTCGGCGGCCAGCTCAGCGGCCCGGGCGCGGACGGGCGGCGCCGGGTCCGCCACCGCGGCCGTGAGATCGGCACCGGTGAGTGACCCGGCGCGGGCCAGCGCGCCGAGGGCCGTGGCCCGGACCGATGGCGCCGGATCGGCCAGGAAGCGGCGCGCCGTGGCGGCGTGGCCGCGGTGCCCGGCCACGGCGGCCGCGCGCCGGCGGGCGACGTCGTCGGCGAGTTGCCGGGTCACGATCTCGTCGCCCTCACCGCCCGGTCGTGCGGGAGCAGCGGTCAGAGCCCTTCCAGGACCTGGTTGGCGGCGACGGCCAGGGCGACGATGATGCCCGAGGTCACGAGCCCGAGGAACATCACCAGCACCACCAGCTCGCCGGTGGCCTTGAGCCTGGTGGTGATACGGGGCCGCAGTGGCACCACCTGGCCTTGGCGGGGACGGCGGTATCGGGTGCGCGGCCCGGCGGCGCCGTTGCCCGCCACATGCTCGGCCGACGCCGGCGCGCCCGCTGACGGCGCCGGCCTCGCCCCGACGGCGGCGGGCTCGGCCGGCACAGTCGACATGGTCGGCTCGGTTTGCTCGAGCGGCTCGGCTGCGGTCGCGGCGGCACCGGCCGGTACGAACCTGACGCCGGCGGCGACCCGCTGGACCTGGTCGGCCGGCTCGCTCGCGTCGGTCGAGGCCGCAGACCCCGGCGCCAGCGGCCGCCCGCTCCGGGCCGAAACGCGCTCGGCCGGCTCGGACTTCTCGACCGTCGAGGCGGGAGCGCCGCCCACCGCCGCATCGAGCGGTGCCGCCGTCGGCGTGTTGGCCCCGGCGAGAGGTCTCGGTCCCCCGGCCGCCGGGCCTGGTCGATTCGGGCGGTCGGCGGCGGCGTCGGCCGATCCCGGGAGGGCCACGGGCTCGGGTGTGAGGCGGCGGGCGGCGCGCTTGGTGGCCTCCGCGGTCCGCTGCGCCCCGCGCGTCGTGGCCCCGGCCGCCCACGCCCACATCCGGCGGACGACTCCGGCCGTACCTCCGGCGGTCCGGGCAACTCCCCGCCCCGTCGCTTCCACGCTCCGCTGAGTGTAGGCCGCCGTTCGGGCCGTGCCGAGCGCAATTGCAGCCAGCGCGGAAGTCTCGGCCCGCGCCACGGCGGCCGCTACTCGGGAACCACCACGCTGGGCGGCGACACCGGTGGCTCGCCCGGCCCGGACGCTGGCCCGTCCGGTGGCTCGCCCCGCCCGGGCGCCGGCGACTCTCGTGGCTCGGGCGGCGCGGACGCTCGCACGTCCGGAGACGGTGACGCCGACCCCGACACCGGCGGCCACGCGGCGCGCCGCCGGGTCGGCCCAGCGCCGCAGCGCCCGAACGGCGCCGACGAGGCGGTCCCTGGCGCCGAGCACGATGCTGCGCCAGGGCTCCCAGCCGCTACGGAGTTCGCCGCTTCCCGTGGCAGGCTGGTCGCCGGAGCTCGCCAGCATCTCGACCGCGACAGCCAAGACACAGGCTCCAAGAATCACCACGCTGAGTATCAACGACACCACGCGCACCGGATGCTAACCCCGCCTGAACCCAGTCCTCACCCCCCGGACGACATCTCAAACCCGGTTCGTGACGAGATGACCGTCGAGCCGCCGGCCGAGGCCGACACCGTCCCGGCGGACCGCCAATCGCCGCCACCCCCGCCGCCCCCGATCCCGGCCGCCGAGCAAGCCGCGCCGCCGCGCCGCCGCCGGCGGATCTGGCCGATCGCACTCACCGTGCTGGTGGTCGCCTTCCTCGTCGGCGCGGTGACCGTGCCGTTGCCCTACTACGCCTACCGGCCGGGCAGCGTGCGTGACACCGAGCCCCTCGTCATCGTCAGCGACGAGGAGACCTTCCCGTCCGACGGCACCATCAGCTACACGACCGTGTCGCTCCGCCAGTCGACGCTGTTCGGCATGCTGGCCGGCTGGCTCGACGACGACATCGACATCTTCCCCCGCGACAAGGTGCTCGGCGACCGCAACGCCGAGGAGAACCGCACCCTGAACCTGCAGCTGATGGACACCTCCAAGCAGGTGGCTACCCAGGTCGCGCTCGAGCGGTTGGGCCAGCCCGTCGACGTCAGCATCACCGGGGAGACCGTGGTCGAGGTTCTGCCCGACCTGCCCGCCGACGGCGTGCTCGAGGCCGGCGACACGATCACCGCCGTCGACGGCGAGCGGCTCGACGAGCCCGACGACCTGACCTGCCTGCTCGCCGACAACGACCCGGGCGACGAGGTGACGATCACGGTCGAGCCGCAGAGCGGGTCCAACCCGCGGGAGCTCGAGTTGGCCCTGGGCGCCGACCCCAACGATCCCGACCGGGGGATCATCGGGGTCAGCGTCGTGACGCGGGGCATCGACTTCGACTTCCCCGTCGACGTCACCATCGACACCGGCGACGTGGGGGGACCGTCGGCCGGGCTGGCGTTCACCCTGGCGATCATCGACGACCTGACGCCAGGGGACCTCACGGGCGGTGCGCGCGTGGCCGTCACCGGCACGATCAGCAGCGACGGCAGCGTGGGCCCGGTCGGGGGGACGGGTCAGAAGGCGGCCGCTGTGCGCGAGCAGGACTACGACGTCTTCCTGGTGCCGAGCGCCGACTACGAGGCCGCCCAAAACCACGCTGGCGACGTGGATGTCGTGGCGGTCGACACGCTCGAGGAGGCACTGGCCGCCCTGGCCGACCGGGGCGGCAACGCCGACGACCTGCCGTCGGCGGCAGTGCCCGGCTGCTGACCCGCGCCGCGGTCCGGGCCTGAATCGGCCGTTCACCACCCACAGCGGTCGGAAAATCGACCCTCGGCGCGCGGCCCACGCGAGTCATACGATCGGGGGCCATGTCGCCCGAGCCCTCTCCCCACGATGCGACGGGCATCGCCCGCCAGCATTTCTCCACCGTGCGCAAGGGATACGACCCCGCCGAGGTGCGGGCCTTCCTGCACGAGTTGTCCGACCTGGTCGGCCGCCTGCAGCGTGAAGGGGCGCACCAGCTCGAACGGGCGGAGCGGGCCGAGGCCCGGGCGCAGCTCGCCGAGCAGCTCGACGAGCACCGCCTGGTCGAGCTCCTGGGGGCCGAGACCGCCCGGGTGCTGGAGGCCGCCCGCGAAGCCGCCACGAACATCAGAGCCAGGGCCGAGGAGTCGGCCGCCCGCATGGTGCGGGACGCCCAGGCCGAGGCCCACGGCATCATCGAGCAGGCCGAGCATGACGGCGCGATGCGCAAGCACGAGATCGTGTCCGAGGCGGAGCAGTTGCGCCGTGACGCCGAGGCCGTCCTGGAGCTGCGGCGGGCCGAGGGCCAGCAGCTGGTGGACGAGATGCGCCGCAGCGCGGAGGCCGAGCGGGACCGGATGCTGGCCGAGGGCGAGCAGGCCCGGATGGCGGCCGAGGCAGAGGCGGAACGGTTGCGTGACGCCGCTCGTGAGCAGGGGCGACTGCTCGTGGGTGAGGCTCAGGCGGTCCGGGAGCGCATGCTGAGCGACCTGGCCCGACGCCGGCGGACGGCCCGTGAGCAACTGGAGCGCCTGAACGGCGCCCGCGAGCGGCTGCTGGCGGCCTACGAGGTGGTGCGGCGCACCGTCGACGAGGCCACGGTCGAGCTGACGGTCGCGCTGCCACAGGCCAAGGCGGCCAGCGAGACGGCGGCCCGGCGGGTGAGCGACGAGCCCGAGCCCACCGTCGAGGAGCTGGAGGCCGAGCTCTCGGTTGCCCGCATGGCAGGGCTCGTCGACGACCTGGACCCGGTGGCCGACCTCGAAGGCACCGACGCGCTCATCGACGGGGGCCTGGAAGCGGCCGACCGGCACCTGGCCGAGGGCGAGAACGGCGGTGCGAGCGGCCAGGCGTCCGACGACCAGAGCGAGAGGCGGAGTCTGTGGCCGTTCCGCCGACGGTCGGCGGAGGACCAGCCGAGCACGGGGGTGGTGGCCGCGGACCAGGCCGAGGACCAGGCCATCGAGTCCCCTGAGGAACCGGAGCCGGCCGAGGACGCCGCACCCCCGGAGGATGAGCCGACAGCGGCCCAGGACGGCAACCCTACGCCGGACGAGGACCACGACCACGTCGAGGAGCTCTTCGCGCGCCTGAAGGCGGACCGTGAGGCCCCCGTTGGGCCCGCGGCGGGGAGCAACGAGGCGGGGGAGGGCGAGCTGGCCGTGAGGGCGACGGCGGTGGCGGTCATGGACGACCCGGGCACGTCCGAGCCCAAGACCGAGGTCGCGATCGCCGCCGACGAAGCTCCGTCCCGCGATGACGAGCCCGAGGTGGAAGCGGAGGCCGAGGAGCTCGATCCCGACCTCGAGCTGCTACGGCAGCGCGACAGCGCGCTCGAGCCGGTGGAGCGCGAGCTCGGTCGCCGGCTCAAGCGGGTCCTGGCCGACGAGCAGAACGAGGTGTTCGACCTCTTGCGCCGCGTCGCCAACCTCAGCGGCTTGGACGACGTGGTGCCCGTCTCCACCGAGCACGCCCGGCGCTACGCCAAGGCCGCGTTGGCCGAGCTCGATGCCGCCGCCCGCTGCGGTGCCGCCAGCGTCGAGGGGAAGGTCCCGGGGTCGTGCTCCGCGTTGGCCGACGAGCTGGGCGAGTCCCTGGTGGAGCCCATGCGCCAGCGGATCACCCGTTCGTTCGACGAGTGCGGGGGCGATCTCGAGGACGTGACCGAGCGCCTGCGGTCCCTGTACCGCGAGTGGAAGGGGCAGCGGATCGGGGCCGCCGTGCGGCACTACACGGCCGCCGCCTACGCCTGGGGCGTCTACGAGGCGACGCCGGCGAGCACCGAGCTGCGGTGGCTGGTCGACCGGTCGGGCGAGGCCTGTCCTGACGCCGACGACAACGCGCTGGCCGGCGGCGTCACCAAGGGCAAGCCGTTCCCGACCGGAGTCCTGTGCTCCCCGGCCCACCCCGATTGTCGCTGCCTGGTGGTCCCGACGGACGAGAGCGGCGCGCCCGCTTCCATCTCCTGACCTTGCCTACGTAGTCGCCGGCGCGTCCGGGTGTCGCGGACCGGTGGCTAGTCTCGCCCTGTGCGAGCCCCCGACGACCTGCCGCGCCGCGGCCCCCGGCGCAAGAACGGCCGACGCGGGCGCACGCTGCTCATCGTCGGCGTCGTCTTGGCCTTCATCCTGCTGACGTCGCTGCGGGGCATCGCCGGCTTCTACACCGATTACCTGTGGTTCGACTCGCTGGGCCAGACCGGCGTGTGGCGGGGCGTCCTGGGCGCCAAGCTGAGCCTGGCGCTCATCTTCATGGCGGGGTTCTTCCTACTGGCGTGGTCCAACCTGATCATCGCCGACCGCATCGCTCCGCCCTACCGGTTGTCGGGGCCGGAGGACGAGCTCCTCGAGCGCTATCACGACATCGTCGACGACCGCATGGGCTGGGTGCGGATCATCATCTGCGTGCTGCTGGCGATCATCGCCGGCTCGGGGGTGTCATCGGAGTGGAACTCGTGGGTGCTGTTCACCAACGGCGGTGACTTCGGGATCGAGGACCCGCAGTTCCACAACGACATCGGGTTCTACGTGTTCCGGCTGCCGTTCCTCTCGTTCGTGGTCGACTGGCTGTTCGCGTCGCTCCTGATCGTCATCATCGTCACGGCGGTGGCGCACTACCTCAACGGCGGCATCCGGGTGCAACCGCCGTCGCCGCGGGTCACGCCGCAGGTCAAGGCGCACCTGTCGGTGCTGCTGGCGGTGCTGGCGCTGATCAAGACCGCGGACTACTGGCTGCAGCGCTTCGAGCTCACGACGTCGACCCGGGGCATCGTCGACGGCGCCAGCTACACCGACGTGCAAGCGCAGCTCCCGGCGCTCAACCTGCTCGTGCTCATCTCGTTGTGCGCGGCGGCGCTGTTCGTTTTCAACATCTTCCGCCGCGGCTGGACGCTCCCGGCGGTGGCCGTGGGCCTGTGGATGTTCGTGGCCGTCGTGGCCGGGGGCATCTACCCGGCGTACGTCCAGCGTTTCCGGGTTCAGCCCAACGAGTCGGCCCGTGAACGTCCCTACATCGAGCGCAACATCGAGTTGACCCAGGGGGCGCTGGGGCTCGACAACGTCGAGACCCAACGGTTCGAGCCCAAGACCGACCCCAACGAGGTGCAGCTGACCGGCGCCGAGCCCACCGTGCGCAACATCCGCCTGTGGGACCCGGCCGCCCGCGTGTCGGGCCAGACGTTCGAGCAGCTCCAGCGGATCCGCAACTTCTACAACATCAACGACGTCGACGTTGACCGCTACACCGTCAACGGCCAGTCCACGCAGATGAACGTCGGCGTCCGGACGATCAACCCCGACGGTGTCCCCGGCGACTCGTGGGAGGCCGCGCACCTCGCCTACACGCACGGCTACGGCGTGGTGTTGGCGCCGTCCAACGCAGCCGAGGGCAACGAGCCGCGGTTCACGCTCGGCGACATCCCCCAAGACGACGTCGAGGGCATCACGGTGAACCAACCGGGCATCTACTTCGGCGAGGACCTCGACGGCTACATCGTGGTCAACACCAACCGCGAGGAGATCGACTTCCAGGACGAGGAGGGGGACACCCAGTCCACGACCTACGCCGGCGAGGACGGGGTGGAGGCCAACTCGCTGGTGCGGCGGGCGGCGTTCGCCCTGCGATTCGGCGATCTCAACCCGCTGATCTCGGATTTCATGACTGACGACTCGAGGGTCGTCTACGTACGGGACGTCGTAGAGCGGGTCACCAAGCTGGCGCCGTTCCTGCATGCCGACGCCGACCCGTACCCGGTGGTGGTCGACGGCTCGGTCCAGTGGGTGGTCGATCTGTACACGACGACGTCGCGGTACCCCTACGCGCAGATGGCCGATACCGACCAGGTGTCGTCGTCGAGCGGTCTGGATCACCGCTTCAACTACGTGCGCAACTCGGTCAAGGCCATCGTCGACGCCTACAACGGCACGGTGACGCTCTACGTGATGGACGAGGAGGATCCCATCATCGACGCCTACCGGGATGCGTTCCCCGACCTGTTCAGCGACGAGCCCATGCCCGACGCGCTGCAGGCCCACTTGCGTTACCCGGAGGACCTGTTCCGGATCCAGACGGCCGCCTACGCCCGCTATCACCTCGACGACCCCGACGACTTCTTCAACCAGGACGACGCTTGGCGGGTCGCCCGGGACCCGGGCACGGCCGGCGCCGACCCCTCCACCCAGGTCACCAACGAACAGGGGCAGGTCACCGGTGCGCAGGCCCCCCGCATCGCCCCCTACTACCAGCTGCTCCAGCTGCCGAACGCGTCGGGGGAGGTGTCGGCCGAGGCCGAGATGGTGCTGATGCGGCCGTTCGTGCCGTTCAGCGAAGACGACCGAACTCAACGGCTCACCGCGTTCATGGCGGCGCGCATGGACCCCGGCCACTACGGCGAGCTGGTCGTCTACGAGATGCCGCCGGGCGATCTTCCCGACGGACCGGGCTTGGCCGCCGCCGCCATCGTCGCCGACCAGAACGTCGCCCGAGATCAGACCGAGCTGGGACAACGTGGGTCGGAGGTGCTGTACGGGAACCTGCTGCTGGTGCCCATCGACAACGCCCTGCTCTACGTGCAGCCGTTCTACGTCGTACCCGAGGCGGAGACCCGCCAGATCGCCCAGTTGGAACGTGTGATCGCAACGTTCGGCGAAGAGGTGGTGATCGAGAACACGCTGCAGGAGGCCCTGCTGGCGCTGTTCGGTGAGGAAGTGCCGACGCAGGAGCGACCCGACGAGCCCTCTGCCGAGGAACCCGAGGGCGAGGGCGCGCCCGCCGAGCCCGAGGGCACCGCAGCCGAGGAGGCCGCCAGGCTGCTCGCCGATGCCGACGCGCTGTTCGCTGAGGCCGACGAGGCTCTGGCCGACGGCGATCTGGCCGCCTACCAGGATGCGATCAACGAGGCGCGGGACCTGATAGACGAGGCGAACGCGCTGCTGGCCGGCGAGGAGGGCGCCGAGGGCGGGGAGGGCGGCGAGGCTCCGCCGGACGACGAGACGACGACCACGAGCACCACCACGGAGCCCGAGGTGTCACCGGCGTAGCCGGCGGCTGGGCGCTGCCCCGGCCTGGTTGGGTTGGCGGTCCTGGGAGCTGCCGCTATGGTGTGTCTCCCCAAACGGCGCGGGGTGGAGCAGTCTGGTAGCTCGTCGGGCTCATAACCCGAAGGTCGTAGGTTCAAATCCTACCCCCGCCACCAAGAA
>DASQUK010000021.1:0-3939 GCA_035641315.1 Acidimicrobiales bacterium
GGCCGGTCCTTGCTTGACGGCGAGGACCCCGATTCGTCGACCGGTGAGCCGGCCGGCGGCCCAGCCGACCGTCAGGATGCGGAGCAGCGCGCGCACGGATCCGCCGACGCAGCGGTACCGGCCGCCGGGGGCGAGTGCTCGCCGGTAGGCGAACACCGATCGGTGGGCGACGAGGTCGAGGACGAGGTCGTAGGGCGGGGTGCGGCGGGTGACGTCCTCGCTGCGGTAGTCGATGACCTCCTCGGCCCCGAGGGATCGCATGAAATCGAGCTTGCCGGCGTTGTCGACCCCGGTCACGTAGGCGCCGAGTCGCTTGGCGAGCTGTATGGCGAACGAGCCCGAGCCGCCGCCGGCCCCATTGATCAGCACCCGGCGCCCGGCCGCGGCGCCGTCGGTTCCTTGCAGGGCGATGGCTCCCGCCTGGGGGATCGTGGAGGCCTGGGCGAAGGTCAGCTCGGCGGGCTTGGGGGTGAGGACCGATGCGGCCGCGACCGTGTAGTCGGCGAAGCCGCCCTTGAGGGCGAGGTTGTCGCCGTAGACCTCGTCACCGCGCCGGAACCGGGTGACGCCTTCGCCGGTGGCGTCGACCCACCCGGCGATGTCCGAGCCGAGCGTCGCTCGCGCCGGCGAGCGCAGCCCGCCCAGTCGGGCGTACAGCGGCGAGCCGCGTAGGGTCTCCCAGTCGCTGAGGTTGACCGACGTGGCGACCACCCGGACCCGTACCTGCCCGGCGCCCGGAGACGGCATCGGGACGTCGGCGACCCGCAGCACCTCAGGGCCTCCGTACCGGTCGTAGACGACCGCCCTCACCTGCGCCTCCCAGCCGCCACGACGGCGCACAGACCCACGAGAAGAACATAGAGGGCATGCAACCTGGGCAAGCTCAGCCTGCGCAACCCAGGGACCGTCGACGTCGCCCGCCCCGTGGCTGGATACGTCGTCGTGCGAGTGCCCGGCAGCGACGCGCTCGCATCGATCCGGCCACCGATGACCCGACGCGACGAGCGACGCTGCCGCCGAAGCCTCGACTGCGTCGCCACGCCGGGCCGACAGACCCGAAGCGCTGACGCTGATCAGAAACGCACAGATCGAGCATGGCGAGCGACCGGTGGCTCAAGGCTCCGACTCCTGTCGCTGAGCCTCCGAACGGCGCCGCAGAGTTGGGTACCGCGGCGGTACTTTGCCGGGTCCGTCCTCGAGCCGGCGGTAGGGGACGCGTGCAGGCCGTCGGTTGGCCGCGCGTTCGGGGACGCGGTCAGCACCCACCCGGCGTGCGCAGATCGCCTAATACACGGGTGATCCATCGTGCATCCCCGTGTATCTCACTGGGGGCTGGGAGGGTGCGGGGATGACCTGGTCTCCGTGCCTGATCCGTCCGGTGAGTCCGAGTGGCGAGGTCCGCTATGAGTTGGGCCATCCGCTGGTGGACCGCTATCTGGAGTTCGTCGCTGCCCGGGCCCGGCCGAACACGACGAGGGCGACCGCGTTCGATCTGAAGTCGTTCTTCGCCGTCGTGGCCAAGGACCCGCTCGAGGTGACGGTGTCGGACGTGTTCGACTTCATCGGGGCACAGCGCGGTGACCGCAGCGTGGTTCGTCTGGCACGATGGCGAGTCCGGCCTATCGGCTCGCACGATCGCCCGACGGTTGTCGTCGGTGTCTGGCTTCTACGCGTACGTGATCGCCCGGGGCGACACCGTGCTGAGCGCGAATCCTGTCCCGCGGGGGTTGTCGACGCGTCGTGATCGGGGCTCGAGGCGGTCCCGGACGGTGCCGTTGGTGCGAGTTCCGCGGACCTTGCCCAAGATCCTCACCCCCGGCGAGGTCGACGCGCTGTTGAGCGCGCTGCGCACCCGTCGTGACCAGGCCGTGGTCCTGGCGATGGTGCTGGGTGGGCTGCGCCGCTGCGAGGTTCTCGGCTTGCGCCTCGAGGACCTGTGGGTTGGGGAACGCCGCGTGTTCATCGCCGAGGGCAAGGGCGGCCATCACCGGATCGTGCCTGTCTCCGATCGGTTCTTCGCTGCGGTCGGGGACTACCTGTACGACGAAAGGCCCAAGCCGTCGCCGACCGATCGGCTCTTCGTCGTGCTCAAGGGCCCTCGCCGCGGTCACGCGTTGTCGGCGGAGGGTGTCGATGAGATCCTCGCCGGCGCCCGCCGACGGGCCGGTCTGGAGCGGGGCACCTGCCATCAGCTCCGTCACACCTGCCTAACCCGACTGCGGGAAGCCGGCATGGCGCTCGAAGCGGTCCAGGCTCAGGCCGGTCACCGCTCGATCGAGTCGACCCGCATCTATCTGCACCTGAGCAACGACTGGCTCGCCGGCGAGTACCGCCGGGCGGCGGAGCTCATCGACATCGACCAGGCCAGCGTTGAGCAGCTCCTCGCTGTCCAGGAGGCGGCCCGATGAGCGCCCTTCCCGCACCCCAGGCCGGCGCTCAGGCCGACCGTGAATGGACGGCGATCGCCGTGACCGCCCCGAAGCTGGCTGCCACCATGGGCCGCTACCTCACCCAGGCAGCCACATTCCTGGCGCCGCTCAGCGTTATCTCCGCCGACAACGCGCTGCGTCTGCTGGCCCGTTGGCTGCTCGACCGCACCGAAGTCCGCGCCGTCGCCGAGGTCACCCGCGACGACATCGAGGATTTCAAGGTGTGGCTCGCCGGCCGGCCCGGCATCAAAGGCCAGCCGCTGTCGGCCAACACGCAGCGGCAACGGCTGCGCATGCTGCGCATGTTCTTCGAACGGCTCATCGAGTGGGACTGGCCCGACGCTCCGGCGCGCAACCCCATCATCGGCGGTGACATTCCACCCCGACCCGAACCGCTCCCCAAGTTCCTCGACGACCGCGACGCCGCCAAGGTCATGGCCGCCGCCCGCGCCGCCATCGACCCCCGTGACCGACTCGTCGTCGAAGTCCTCGCCCGCACCGGACTGCGCGCCAGCGAGCTGTGCGACCTCGACGCCGACGCCGTGATCCGCATCGGCGACGGCCACTGGCTACGCGTCCCACTCGGCAAGCTCCGCAACGACCGCTACGTGCCCCTGCACCCCGACCTGGTCGAGCTCTTCGCCGGCTGGTGCGCCGAAAACCTCGACCACATCCGCCGCTACCGCCGCCTCATCGCCGATCATCGCGGCACCATCGACCGTCACCAAGTCGGACGGATCGTGCGCCGAATCGCCCGGCGGGCCGGCGTGAGCGCCCATCCCCACCAACTCCGTCACACCCTGGCCACCCAAGCCATCAACCGCGGCATGCCCCTCGAAGCCATCGCTGCGCTGCTCGGTCACCGCTCCATGGACATGACCCTCACATACGCCCGCATCGCCGACCGCGTCGTCGCCGACCACTACGCCACCATCAGCGCCAAAGTCGACGCCCTCTACGGCCAAGAGCTCCCCGCCGAGCTCGAAACCACCACCATGGCCAAGCTCCGCCGCCAGGCCCACGCCCGCATGCTCGGCAACGGCATGTGCACCCGCCCCGTCGAGCTCGACTGCCGCATGGACTCCGCCTGCGAAACCTGCACCTACTTCGAGACCGGCACCGACTACATGCCCGTGCTGCTCCGCCAACGCGACCACGCCCGCCAACACCACCAACCCGACCGGGTCGCCCTCTTCGACAACCTCCTCAACCAGATCGGCGCCGACACCCCTTGACATCGATCACCCGTATAACACCGACTATGTGCGGCCGACACGAGTACGAGGCCAGCTCGCTCGGGCGCCGGCGGGACGCTGCAGAGCCACCCATTCCCTAGCGCCTCCGTAGCGCCCTTGGCATCGCGACACCGCCGGTTCCGCGCTCGCTTGGAGGAATCGGAGACCGTCTTCGGCGTCGCGGTTCTGTGCGCCACGGAGCCGGCGAGACGAGGCACCTCGGCCGGCCTGCCCGAGTCGTGGCTCGTGGGGACCCGGTAGGGCCGTCATGGGGG
>DASQUK010000022.1:0-22878 GCA_035641315.1 Acidimicrobiales bacterium
CCTGCTCGGAGCGTTGTCGATCACGAGCGAGATCCGCCACGGGACGATCCGGCCGACGTTCCTGGTCAGCCCGCAGCGCGGCCGTGTCGTCGTCGCCAAGGTCGTGGCGAGCATGTTGGTCGGGGCCGG
This sequence comes from Acidimicrobiales bacterium, assembly GCA_035641315.1. Taxonomy (GTDB): domain Bacteria; phylum Actinomycetota; class Acidimicrobiia; order Acidimicrobiales; family VFJN01; genus DASQUK01. The sequence goes on from DASQUK010000022.1 coordinate 130, forward strand.
GTTCGGCCTCGCGGCGTCAGGAGTCGCCGCAGGGGTCGGGGTCGCCGCGCTCGGGGCGCGGGGAATCGACGTCCGGCTTGACGGCTCGGACCTCGCCCTCCTGATCATCGGGGGTGCCGGAGCCGCGGCGCTGTGGGCGGCGATCGGAGTGGGTGTCGGTGCGGTCGTCCGCAGCCAGGTACCGACCGTCGTCGGCATCGCCGCCTGGCTGCTGTTCGTCGAAGGTCTGCTGGCGGGCGACGCGCTTGACCTCGACGTCGCTCGATTCGCGCCCGGCGCCGCCGCCGAAGCGATCAGCGGCCAGGATCCGGGAACGCTCCTCGCACCCTGGACCGGCGCGTTCGTCCTCCTTCTCTACACCGGCGCCGCGGCGGCCGCCGGCTGGGCGGCGACCACCCGCCGCGACGTCACTTAGCCCCTTGCGAGGTATCCCGCATATGTTCTACGTCCGCTACCTGCTGGCTGAGGTCCGCCGTCGACGGGGGCGTACTGCGCTCACCGCGGTCGGCCTCGCGGTCGGTGTCGGCCTCGTGGTCATCGTCGGCGCCCTCTCCAAGGGCCTCGACGACGCCCAAGCCGAGGTGCTGGAGCCGCTCACCGGGGTCGGCACCGACCTTTCGGTCAACCGTCCCCTCATCGTGCGAAACGACGACGCGGCAGGGGGCGGGCTCAGTGACCCCTTCAGCCAGCTCTCCGACGACGAGCAGCGCCAACTCGAGCGCGAGAACGAGAACCACGACGCCGCCTTCAACTACTCGGATCTCGGGGAACCGGGGCAGCCCTTCTCGCGGGTCTCACTCCTCTCAACCCAGCTCAGCTTCCCCGACTCCGAGGTGGCCAAGCTCCGGGACCTCGACGGTACGCAGGACGCCGTCGGGAGCCTCACCCTGCGGGCCCTGCGGGTCGAGGGCGTCGTCCCCGATAGCGGCCAGGTGGCAAGCCCCCACGGGCCCGGCGGCGGCTTCGAGTTCTCCGACCTGACCCTCTCGGGAGTCGACGTGCGCAAGCCCGGGCTCGCGATGGTGACGCCGGACCAGATCGCCGAGGGCCGCTACTTCTCCGAGACACCCGAGCAGGCCCGCGGCGAGGCCGTGGTCGACCTTGCCTACGCCCGCCAGAACGGCACCAACGTCGGCGACAGGACCGAGCTCGCCGGCCAAGGCGAGGAGTTCAAGGTGGTCGGCCTCGCCAGCGCCCCCCTCGGTGGGGTGGCCTCGCAGGCCTACGTCGAGCTGGGGCGGCTGCAGGAGCTGTCGGACCGACAAGGTCGGGTCAACGGCATCCAGGTTCGCGCCGACTCCGCGGATGCGGTGGCAGGGCTGGCCGAGACGATCGAGAGGCAGCTGGTAGGCGCGGAGGTCGTCACCGCTGCAGATCTCGCCGATCGCGTGGGCGGGTCCCTCGAAGACGCCGAGAACCTGTCCTCGACGCTCGGCACCGCCCTGGCCGTCGTCGCCCTCGCGGCGGCCTCCCTGATCGCCGCCCTGTTGACCCTGTCGAGCGTCCACAAGCGGACCCGCGAGCTCGGCACCCTGAAAGCGCTTGGCTGGCGACAACGCCTCGTCGTCCGCCAAGTCACGGGAGAGGCCCTCGTTCAGGGGGCCCTGGGTGGTCTCCTCGGGGCCGCGCTCGGCGTCGCCGGCGCCACGATCATCGACGCGATCGGTCCCACGCTGGAGGCCTCGGTCCAGGCGCAACCGAACACCGGCTTCGGGACGTTCGGCCAGGGAAGCATCGCCGCCGGCAGCACCGACGTCGTTCTCGGCGCCCCGGTGGTCCCCGGGCTGTTCCTGCTCGCCACCGGCCTGGCGCTCGTCGGCGGCCTGTTCGCCGGCGCAGTCGGCGGCTTGCGGGCGGCCCGGCTTCGCCCCGCCGAGGCACTGCGGAGCGCGGAATGACCGATGACGTCGAGAGCACGGAGACACAGACCATGAGCACCACACCCGACGCGAACCCGACCTACGAGCTCGTCGATGTCACCCGCTCCTACGGCGACGGCGCAACCCTGGTCCTTGCCCTGGACGCCCTCGACCTTGCGATCGAGCGCGGCGAGTTCGTCGCCGTGTTCGGGCCCTCAGGCTCGGGCAAGACAACGCTCCTGCAGCTCCTGGGGGCCCTCGACCGGCCGACCGGCGGCTCGGTCCGCTTCGAGGGCCACGCGTTGGAGCGGCTCGGGGACGCGGCACTGGCGGAGCTGCGGCTGCGGGCCATGGGCTTCGTCTTCCAGCAGTTCAACCTCATCCCGACACTGAGCGCAGTCGAGAACGTCGAGGCCGCGCTCGCCCCACTGGCCATGTCGCGCACCCAGCGAACAGAGTCCGCGCTGGCCCAGTTGGAGGCCGTCGGACTGGGGCCGCGCGCCCACCACCTGCCGACCCAGCTCTCCGGCGGCGAGCAGCAGCGGGTGGCCATCGCCCGTGCCCTCGCGGGCTCGCCCCGGGTGGTCCTCGCCGACGAACCCACCGGCAACCTCGACACGGACAACGGCGAGATGGTCATGGAGCTCCTCGCACGGTTGCACACGGACCTCGAGATCACGCTCGTGCTCGTCACCCACGACGAATGGATCGCCGAACGCGCCGACCGGGTGCTGCGCCTCGCCGACGGACGCCTCCTCAACGACGCCGCGAGCGCAGTAGCCGAGAAGGCGGCACGGTGAGACGTCGCCGGATGGTGAGCGCCGCGCCGCCGATGCTGGTCGCGCTCCTGACACTCGCGGCGTGCAGCGGCGGCGATAACGACGACGCCCCCAGCGGGGACACCACACCACCCAACGCCGGTGCGCTGCCACCCGAGCTCCTGGAGTGCTTCGCCGACGAGGGGTTCGACATCGACTCGCCCAACGAGATCCACACGGCACCCCAACAGGTGGTCGAAAAGTGCTTCACCGCTCTCCACGAGGGCGGCGCGTGACCCCTGACCCGTCACAGACCCGTCCGGCCGAGGAGGACCGCGTGTCGGGCTCTCAGGTTCCCCGACTCGGTACTGGTCGTGTCGTGCGGGTTGGGGATTAAAGCGACGACCTCCGCGCGTTCCTGTGGCGCCACCCCTGGACAGAGCCTGGGCGCATTCCCGCGCTGAGCGAAGGCACGGCCCGTCGACCGGTCCTCAGGTTGCTGGGGGCGCGAGGGCCGACCGGAGTGTGGCTTCGACGGTGTGGGCGGCGTCGGTTTCGCGCAGGCGGCGAGCGTTGACCTCGGCGGCCGCCGTGTGGAGCGTGCTGAAGACCACGGCCACGAGCCAGCTGCGCGGGATGTCGGTGCGGATGGTGCCCTCGGCCTGACCGCGGGCGACGAGTTCGTCGAGGCGGGCCATGACCGGATCGTGGTGCCGGCGCATCTGGCGATGGTCGAGGGACGCGGCGGCGGCCTCGAACAGCATGCGGTGGCGGTCCAGGACGTGCCAGGAGGAGCGGACCATCATGCCGACCGCCTCGTCGGCGGGGAGGTCTTCGAGCGCGCTCGCGTCGAGAGCCGCGGTCGCCTCAGCGACGCCGCGGTCGAGCGCCGCCGTCAGCAGCTGCTGACGCGAGGGAAAGTGAGCGTAGAGGGTGACCCGCCCCACGCCCGCGGCCCGGGCGATCTGGGCCATGGTCGCCCCCGGGTCCTCGGCGAAGCAGACCAGTGCGGCGTCGAGGATCGCGGCGATGTTGCGCTCCGCGTCGGCGCGCCGCCTCGGCGGAGCGGCTTGGTTGCGCCTTCGCTGCGGTGCTCCCGCCCTGGCCGCCTTCGTGGTCACGGTGACGAAGCGTACGGGGGGTCGAAGGGCCGGCACCGACACACCAGGTGGTGGCATGCCATGGCCCCGTGGTCCGGAACTGCCATGAGAAAACCCTCCATAATTTGAACACTTCTGTTCAGGTTAGCGCTAGCCTAAGCAAACGTAACCCGAACTCAGGTGTACGAGTTTTCTGAGGAGGCAGACTATGGCGACCATTCTGGACACACGCGACAATGCGCCGCCGGACCAGGACGTGGACCGCAGCGCCATCGTGGTCGACCAGGTCACGAAGCGGTACGGCCGGCACACGGCGCTCGAACGTGTCTCGTTGGACGTGAAGCGAGGCTCGGTGCTGGCCCTGCTCGGCCCCAACGGCGCCGGAAAGACAACGCTTGTCCGGGTACTCACCACACTGCTCCAGCCGGATCGTGGCCGGGCGTCCGTCGCGGGCCACGACGTGGTCGCCGAGGCCGCCGCCGTGCGCCGCTCCATCGGCCTCGTCGGCCAGCACGCCGCCGTCGACGAGTACCTGACCGGCCGGGAGAACCTCATGCTCGTTGCCCGGCTGCTGCGGATGGACCGGACCGAGTCGGGCGCCGCGGCGGAAGCGGCCCTCGAGTCCTTCGGCTTGACCGAGGTCGGCGACGTCCCTGTCAGCGCCTATTCCGGGGGTCTCCGCCGCCGCCTCGACGTTGCCGTCACGCTGCTGGCAGAGCCGACAGTGCTGTTCCTCGACGAGCCGACCACGGGACTCGACCCGGCCAGCCGGCGCGACGTCTGGGCGCTCGTGGAGGGGCTTGCCGCCCACGGCACGACGATCTTGTTGACGACGCAATATCTCGAGGAAGCCGACCGGCTGGCCGACACGGTCGCCGTGATCGACCACGGCCGCATGGTCGCCACGGGCACACCGGCCGAGCTCAAGGCCCGCCTCGGCGGCGACACGGTGCACGTCCGCCTCGCGGACCCGGCCGGGTTGGCAGAGGCAGTCGCGACCCTCGGGGCCATGAGCCTGGTAACGGTGGTCGACCAGGGCCAGGACGGTGTGATGGTGCGGGGGCCCGACGGCGCGGCGCTGCTGCCCGAGATCCTCCGCCGGCTCGACGCCAACGGCGTGGCCGTCACGGCCGCCGAGGTGCGCCGACCGGGTCTCGACGAGGTGTTCCTGTCCGTGACCAGCGAACAAGCGGCGGTGCCGGCGGACGGTGAACAGACCGACCAGGTCCCGGCTGGCGACAGGTCCCGCCATCGCCGTGGCGGGCACCGCCATCGCAGAAGGAACCACTCATGAGCACCCCAACCGCCTCGCACCAGGCCCCCGTGCATGGCGGCGCCATCCGCGACGCGTTGCTGCTGGCCTGGCGGAACTACGTGCACCACCTGCGTGTCCCCAGCCTGGTCGTGCTCCCGCTGATGACGCCGATGATCTTCCTGCTTCTGTTCCGCTACATCCTCGGCGGGTCGATCGTGATCCCCGGCGTCAGCTACGTCGACTACCTGGTGCCCGGCATCGTGGTGCAATCCATCACCTTCGGAGCCACGCAGACCGGTGTCGGCCTCGCCAGCGACGTCAATCAGGGGATCACCGACCGGTTCCGGGCGCTGCCCATCTCCCGCTCCGCCGTCGTGGCTGGCCGCACCCTGGTGGACACCGCCCGCAACACGGTGCTGATCGCCGTCGTCCTCGCGATCGGGTTGGTGATCGGCTTTCGGCCCGACACCGACCCGGCACGGTTGACTCTCGCCGTCGCGCTCGCCGCTGGCTTCGCCTACGCCTTCTCGTGGATCTCCGCCCTCATCGGCATCACCATGCGCCACGCGGAGGCCGTCCACGACGCCGGTTTCATCTGGATCATCCCCCTCACGTTCGCCAGTTCGGCGCTCGTCACAGTCGACTCCATGCCCGCCGGCGTCCGCTGGCTCGCGGACGTCAACCCGGTGACCAATGTGACCGACGCGGTGCGCGCGCTCCTGCTGGGCCAGCCCGCCGGCGACGCCGTGCTGTGGGCGGTGGCATGGATCGTCGGCCTACTCGCCGTGTTCGTCCCCCTCACCGTGCGCGCCTACCAACGACGCTGACGGGCCGCAGAACCTTTGCCACCCGTGGATGGGGCGCCCGGCCGTCCGGCCTTCACGCCGGCAGGGGCGGGGTAGGAGGACCGCCGCTCCCCTGTCGGGCACTGGCCGATCGCCATGCGTCGCCACGGTGCCCGGCGGCTGCTTGGACGCGGAGCGGGTGAGACCGGGGTGAAACCTGCCCGCCGCGGAAGCGGTCCGGCGCCGCGCTTGCCAAGTCGATCGACGGCGATGTCAAGACACGGTGGGGTCCATGCCGGCCCGCCTACTTGCACAGCGTGAACCGGACGGCGAACCGGGTGAGGGCAGGCGTGAGGATGGAGTGGCTGACGGGAAGGTGACGCACCGTCTCCCGAAGCTCCGAAAAGCGCATCATCCGGAACCGTGCGCCCTCTGCCTGGTGCAGGGCGCGCAGCGGTGCGGTGTTGAGCAGGTCGTAGCCGACGACCTTGCCGCCGGGTCGCGTGACCCGAACGGCTTCAGCGAGCGCCTTCTCCCATTCGATGGTGTGGTGCAGCATGATCCAGCTGAGCACGAGGTCGAAGCTGTCGTCATCGAACGGCAGCCTGGTGGCGTCGGCTTGACGCGTTGTGGTCCGGTCTGCGAAGGGGGTGAGGCGTTGCGCGGCGGTGCTGACCATGGTCGCGTCGAAGTCGGTGACGGTCATGTGGATGTCGGGGTGGGCGGCTAGCAGCTCTGCTGCCATGGCACCGCTGCCTGCGCCGATCTCCAGCACGTCACCAACGGGATGGATGCCTTGCAGCGCCCACGGCAGCAGGATGCGACGGGCGACGAGCCGCCAGGGTGCGCTCCGGCAGAAACCGGCCTCGAACCGTGACATCGTTGGCATGGGGTCACGCCTTCCAGGTACTCGCCCGCCGGTGGGATGAGGTTGTCCAAGTCATCGACACCGGTGGCCCTGCCGACCGTCGAGATGGTGGTGATGTTGGTGGTGATGATGGGTTCATGGTCGGCGGGGCGGTCTGGTCTGCCGGCATCGTGCATCACGATGTGCGACCCGGCCGTTGACTGATGCAAGGGAGGTTGTGGCGAGCGAGCTCTTCGACGCGCCATCCGCCGGCTGGATGTCAGGCTGGCATCGGTTGAGGGGACAGGTCGACACGGCGGAGGGTCTGGGCGTTGAGCGCAACGACGATGGTGGAGGCGCTCATGAGGATGGCGCCGACGGCGGGGGACAGGGTGAGCCCAGCCCAGGCGAGCACGCCGGCGGCGAGGGGGATGGCGAGGACGTTGTAGCCGGCGGCCCAGCCGAGGTTCTCGAGCATCTTGCGATAGCTGGCCCGTGATAGGCGGGTGACGCCGGTGACGCCGCGGGGGTCGCTGGAGGCGAGCACGACGCCGGCGGATTCGATGGCGACGTCGGGTGCCGGCGCCGATGGCGATGCCGACGTCGGCCCGGGCCAGAGCGGGGGCGTCGTTGACGCCGTCGCCCACCATGGCGACCGACAGGCCCCGGCTCTGCAGCTCGACCACGGCCTTGTCCTTGTCCTCGGGCAGCACCTCGGCGAACACCTCGTCGATGCCCAGCGCGGCGCCGACGGCGTCGGCGACCTGCCGGGCGTCGCCGGTGATCATCGATCAGCCAGCTCGGTGCCGTCGAAGGTGGCAACGAGCGGTTCTTCGCGTCCGGCAACGAGCGCACGGTCATGGAGCTGCCGGCGGGATACGGCTACTACGTGCGCCCTGGCGACGAGTGGGGCCTCATCGTCGACGTGATGAACATGGACCCGATGATGGACCGCCAGTTCGAGTTCGAGTACACGTTCGAGTGGGTGTCGAGCGCCGAGCCGGTGCGGCCTCTGTGGCTGGATGTCGACCAGTGCGAGGACTCCGAGGTCGAGATCCCACACGGGGTGTACACCGACCTGCACTACAACTGGAACTCGACGCTGACCGGGCGGATCGTCGGCATCGGCGGCCACGTGCACGACCGTGGCATCTCGATCGCCGCCGTCAACTCGACCACCGGCCAGGTGATCTGCGTTTCGCGGGCCGGGTACGTCGCCGGTAGTACCAGCGCCCCCGCTGGGCCGGGCACAGGGGCCGACACCCTCCACCCGGCGAACTGGGTGACACAGACCGAGACGTGGAACCCCGAAGTCTCACTGGCGTCCTACCAGGGCCACATCTCGGGCATGGAGGTCTGCCGACCCTTCACTCAGATCAGCGATCCATGGTGGCGGAGGGGTGACCTCATCCAGATGCACACCCAGTACTACATGGGCGAGGCAGGCCACGCGGGCCACGAGGCCATGGGGATCATGGTCGCCTACGTCGACGTGACCTGACACTCTGTAGCGCCTGGGGGACGGCGTTCCGTCCCCCAGGCCGCGTCCCCGCCGACCCGAGTGCGGGACGGTCGGGACAACGGTGTAAGGCGCGCCGCCGGTGTGTCATTGATCGGTCGGCGGAGCTGCCCTCGAAGGTGATCAGGAAGCCGTTGAGGGCAGGCTTCCCGATGACGGCGAGTGCACCGCCAGCCGCATCGCTGCTGGCGGGACCCGAGTCCCAGGACGACAAGCTATGCGTCGCCCGCCGGAATCTGAGTGGACTGCCTTGACTTCGAGTCCGCTTGAAGTCGTGTAATGCGGCTCATGCGAGCCACGCGGTTGCTTGTCGGCGCTGTCGTCCAACATCGTTCCCGACCTCGCGGCAGTGCCGGGTGCTTGGTCGGGGGACGCAGATGACGACCCGGATTAGCCCCGGGCGTCTGGCCGTCCTCGCCTCCAGACGGCCGTGGAGGACCCTGGCCGCGTGCGTCACCGTGGTGACGGTCACGTTCATGCTCGCCGTGCAGATGCTGGGATCCGCGCTGACGAACGAGAGCGCCCCCACCAACAATCCCGAGTCGCGCCGCGCCGAGAAGCTTGTCGCCGAACGGCTGGGCGATGACACGGTCGACGAGGTCGTCGTCCTGCAGTCGGATCGGTTCACCGTCGACGACCCCGCGTTTCGCGAGCGTCTCGCGGCCACGCGTGACGCCGCCAGAGCCGCGGGCGTCGCTGAGCTCGTGACCTACCTCGACGCCGGTGACGCCTCGCTGGTGTCCGGGGACCGGCAGGTCACCGTCGTGGCCATGCGCCTCCCGGACACCGGCAAGCTGGGTGACCACCGCAGCACGGTCGGCAGGATCGTCGAGGCGGGCTCGGGTGACGGGGTCGTCGCCACATCCTTCGGCGAGGTGAGCATCGACCGCGACTTCGAGACCATCACCGACGAAGACCTGGCACAGGGCGAGACCATCGGGATCGGGGTCGCCTTGGTGGTGCTGGTCGCGGTGTTCGGAGCCCTCATCGCGAGCCTCCTGCCGCTGGCCACGGCGGTGGTGGCCATCACACTCGCGCTGGGGGTGGCGGCGCTGATCGGTTTGGGCTTCGATCTCAACCTCCTCATCACCAACATGATCACGATGATGGGCCTGGCGGTCGGCATCGACTACTCGCTGTTCATCGTGTCCCGGTATCGCGAGGAGCGCCAGCAGGGGGTGGCGAAGCTCGACGCCATCGCCGTTTGCGGTCGCAGCGCGAGCAGGGCCGTCGTCTTCAGCGGGCTCACGGTTGTGATCGCGCTCATGGGCATGCTGCTGGTGCCATTCAACATCTTCCGCAGCCTGGCGCTGGGCGCGATCCTCGTGGTGCTTTGCGCGGTTGCCGCCGCGCTGACTCTCCTTCCCGCGTTGCTGTCGCTGCTCGGAGACCGCATCGAGCGGGGCCGGATCGGTCAGCGCCGAGCCCGCTCGCAGGGAGGCCCGTTCTGGGACGGCGTGGCGCGGACCGTCATGCGCCGCCCGATCACCGCGTTGACGGCGGGAACGTTGCTGCTCCTGCTGCTCGCATCACCGGCGCTGGACCTGCGCACCGGATACTCGGGCGTCGACTTGCTCCCCGACGAGTCGCCCTCACGCCAAGCGTTCGACATCCTCGCGGCGGAGTTCTCGGGCGGCCTCTCGGAGCCGGTCGAGGTTGTGGTCGACGGCGACCCGGCATCGGCTGACATCGCGGCCGCCGTGGCCGCACTGGAGGAACGGCTCACCGCAGATGCGACCTTCGGCCGGGCGGCGGTTGAGACACACCAAGCCGAACAGCTGACGATCGTGTCGGCCCCGATCGAGGGCAACCCGACGGGTCGCGCCGCACTCGACGCCGTCGGCCGGGCGCGGGACAACTACGTCCCTGAGGCGTTCGGCGATGCCGACGCCGAGATCCTCGTCGGTGGCGAACCCGCGGTCATCCGCGACATGGTCGACACAACCAACGACTGGACGCCCCCGGTGATCGCCTTCGTGCTGGGGTTGTCGTTCCTCCTGCTCACGGCGGCGTTCCGCTCACTGGTGGTTCCAATCAAGGCCATGCTCATGAACTTGCTCTCGGTTGGAGCGGCCTACGGCGTGGTCGTGCTTGTGAGCCAGAAGGGGGTCGGCGCCGGCGTCTTGGGCTTCCGCCAGGTCGAGGCCATCGAGGTGTGGCTGCCGCTGTTCCTGTTCTCGGTGCTCTTCGGGCTGTCGATGGACTACCACGTGTTCCTGCTCTCGCGGATCCGCGAGCGCTACCTCGCGACCGGTGACAACACGGAGTCGGTGGCCCACGGTCTACGCACAACCGGGCGCCTCATCACGGGCGCCGCGCTGATCATGGTCGCCGTGTTCGGCGGGTTCGCCAGCGGGCGCCTCGCCGACCTGCAGCAGACCGGTCTCGGGCTCGCAGTCGCCGTCGCTCTCGACGCCACAATCGTCCGGGTCGTGCTCGTGCCCGCGAGCATGCGGCTCCTCGGCCGCTGGAACTGGTATTTCCCTCGATGGCTCGAATGGATCCCCCGGATCGGCATCGAGGCACCCGAACCCGTAACCGCGCCGACTCCACGGGGCGACGCCACACCGGTGCGCAGCGGCAGTGTCGAGCAGACCTAGAAGTCGATCCTGTCGCCCCTCGCGTTCGATGCTGAGTCGAGCGTGTGCACGTTTGGGGCCAACGTGGCGCTCCCCGGTGCTCTCGTCGAGGACGTCGGCAAGTTCGCCGGCAAGTAGCGATGGGGGTCGTGCGAATTCTGCTTGCCGTCTCTTGACTTCGAGTGCGCTTGAGGTCGTGTAATCGTGACCATGCGAGCCATGAACGCCTGTTGGCGGCCGTCGTGTCCCAGTTCCATCGACCTCACGGCTTGGGAGGACGCCTGGCCGGCTGGGAGATGACATTGCGCCCATCCAACCGGAGGCGGAACCGATGGGCGGTCGCTCTGCTCGAGGTGCAACCTCACGATTGCGTATTGGAGGTCGGCTTCGGCCCCGGCCTCGCGATCCACGAGCTGGCCCGCCGGGCGACCGACGGCCTTGTCATGGGGATCGACCACTCCGAGGTGATGATTCGCCAGGCCACCTGGCGCAATCGTGGCGCTGTCAGGCACGGCCGGGTCGAGTTGCGTCTCGGATCGGCCGCCGACCTCGGCGAGTTCAGCGCCACCTTCAACAAGGTGCTGTCCGTCAACAACTTCGGGATGTGGCCCGACCCCCAGGCGCGGCTCAAGGAGCTCCTCGGGGCGATGCGCCCGGGTGGTCGCGCGGCGATCGTCTCGCAGCCGCGCTCTCCCGGTGCCACCGCCGCGACAACCGACCGCATCGGTCGAGAGACGGCCGAACGACTCGAAGAAGCGGGCTTCACCAACGTCAGGAGGGAGACACTCCCCCTGCGGCCTCCGGTGGTGTGCGTGCTGGCCGAAGCCCCTCAGGAATGAAGCAGTGAGGCCATTGCGCGCAACCGCACTGCAAATGAGACCCCCCGCGCCGCGCAGGGACAGCGCCGCGCCCTGGCCCCGCCCCCGCTGGCTCATCGCGCTGGCACCAGCCCTGTTGGCTCTGGCCGCCGCGGCACGACTGGCGACCCTTGACGACGCAGACCCCTCGACCGACCTGTTGAGCGATCTCGGCACCTGGGCCTGGGCCGCCGGCATCGCGCTGATCGTCGCCGATCTCGTGCTGCCCGTACCACAGGCGTCGGTGATCACCGCGCTCGGCGCCATCTACGGGCTCGCTCTGGGCACGCTCCTCGGAACCGCAGGCCTGATCTTGGCGGGCGTGTGCGGCTACGCGCTGATGTGGACACCGCTGCGACGGGTCTCCCTGCGCCTGCTCAGCGGCCGCTCGCCGAAAGCGATCGCGGCCCTCAGCAACCGGGCCGGCCCATGGGGGATCGCACTCAGCCGGAGTCTGCCCTACAGCGTGCCCGAGGTGATCGTGTGCCTCGCCGCCCTGGGACGGATGCCCCTCAGAACCTTCCTTCTCTCGCTCTCGGCGGGCAGCTTCCCCGCAGCATTGCTCTTCGCGGGAATCGGTGCGGGCTGGTCTCGGGATCCGATCCTCGCCCTCGCCATCAGCTACGCACTTCCGATTCTCCTGCTGCCACTCGCCTTGCTCCCGATGCAGCGAAGCGGCAGGGCCGCGGGAGCTCGGCCTGGATCTTGACTTCGAGTGCGCTTGAGGTTTTGTCTGATCGAGATCGATGCGATGACCGCCTAGAGCCTGTGACCTGGCTACTGGACGTACTGCGATGAGGGTGTTCGTGGCCGGAGCGACCGGCGTCGCCGGCAAGGAGGCTGTCCGGCACCTCGTGAGCGCTGGTCACGTGGTCACCGGTGTGGCCCGCAGCGCCGAGAAGGCATTGCTGCTCGAGCGCTTCGGTGCGCGTCCGGTGGCCGTCGACCTGTTCGAGGCCACCGCCGTCAAGAGAGTCATCTCCCGCCACGAGGCGGTGGTGAACGTGACGACGCATATCCCGCCGTTCAGCCGAGCCGCCATCCCCGGATCCTGGAGGGAGAACGACGATATCCGGCGTGAGGTGTCGCGCAACCTGGTGGATGCTGCGCTGGCCTCAGGTGCGACCCGCTACATCCAGGAATCGATCGCCTTTGCCTACGAGGACCGAGGCGACGAGTGGATCGACGAGGACACACCACTCGACCTCGTCCGGCTCACCGAATCACTGGCCGTTGCCGAAGACCGGGCGGCTCGGATCACCGCGAAAGGCGCCACCGGGATCGTCCTGCGCTTCGGGCAGTTCTACGCGCCCCATGCCTCGCACACGATCGGCCTCGTCGAGACGGCCCGCCGCGGCATCTTTCCCCTACCCGGACGCCCTGAGGAGTACGTGCCGACCATCCACCACGAGGACATCGGCTCGGCGGTCGTCGTGGCCTTGGCCGCACCCGCTGGCGCGTACAACGTCGTCGACGATGATCCCCTGACCAAGCGGGCGCTTTCGGACGTGCTGGCCCGCAGCGTGGGCCGAGAGCGGCTGCACCACCTGTCGGCCTCCGCCCTCGAGCTCGGGCCGAGCGGCCGTCTCTACGTTCGCTCGAACCGGTCGTCCAACCGCCGGTTCCGGGCGGTAACGAACTGGAGACCTCGGTACTCGAGCGCCCGCGACGGCATGCCGGCAGTCGTCGACGAGATGACGAGGCAGGCCACAGCAGATGGTGTGACCTGAACTCAGATGCGCCAAGGGATGGAGCAACCCGCCAATGACTAGGGCACCTGGCATGAGGCGAGTGAACGACTTCCAGTACGCTTCAAGTCGATGCCTCGCGTACAGGCGGCCGAGAAATCCGTTGGCACGTCGAGGCTGTTGTCGATCGGGGAATTGGCCGAGCGCACCGGCGTGGCGACCAGCGCGCTGCGCTACTACGACGACCTCGGGTTGGTGCAGCCGGCGGCTCGAGCGTCCGGTCGGCGTCGCTACGCCGAGGCGGCCGTCGCCCAGGTCGGCGTGATCCTCTTCCTGCGCGAAGTCGGGTTCTCGCTGGCGGAGATCGGCTCGCTCGTGGCCGGAGGCGAGCGGCGCTCGTGGCAGAACATCATCGACCGCAAGCTCGCGGCGATCGCCGAACAGCAGCACCGGCTTGACGTCGCCCGCACCGCGCTGGAGCACGCTCGCCGATGTCCCAGTGGCGAGCCGGTGCGGTGCCCGCGCTTCAGGTCGATCATTCAGGACCGGCTGCGTGGGCGGTCACTCGAGGAGAGTCACGCCCGAGCGCACTGACAGGGCTCAAACCGGTGCGGGCCCCGGTCGATGAAGCCGCATGGCTGGCGGCGGGATCGTCCGTCTTAGCCGGTGATCGTCCTGTGGAGTCGGCGGTGGTTGAACGAGTCGATGTATTCGAGTGGTCCCGGCAAGTGGTTCGACCGTCGCAGGCACGTCGAAGCTTCCTTCCTCGAGTGTGCGAGCGATCACGTCTTTCTGCTTCCGGGCTGGCCCGCGGTCGACCCGGTTGCGTCCCCCCGGCGAGGCGGTGTCGGCTTGCTCGAAATGATCGATCTGAAACTGCTGCAGCCGATGATTGGCCTCGCCGTGATGCAGGAAGATGAGGGGGTCGCCGGACCGTCCTATGGATAGCTGGTTCGGCTTGGGTCGGAGTCCAACGGACTCATCGAGATCTGCTCGGCGCTCCACGACTGCGCCCACCGCCGGTCCTTGCGGCGGCCGTGCGGACGACCGATCCAGGCCACATCGGGGCCCGCCACCAGCTCGCCGTCCGGCCTGGCGATCCTCCCCGCGAGGCGGTCTTGCACGTAGAGGCGAAGCCGTTCGTTCTCGACGAGCTTGGCGACCTTCGGGCGGCTGGCACGCCGCTCTGCGTGCCACTGCGCCGTCGACGCCCGGTACTCGAGGCGGTACGTGCGAGTGGATGCGTTACGGCGGAGCTCCCGCGAGATCGTCGACGGCGACCGGCCCAGCTGCCGGCCGATGGTCCGCACCCGACACGCTGAGCATGCAGGAGAGCGATCTCTTCCCGCTCAGCGAAGGACAAGTAGCGGCCCGACGTCGGAGCCAGCGAGATCGGCGGCATCCCGCCAGCCTGACGGAACCACCTCGACCCAACCGCTTGGCACACCCCCGCCTCCGCCGCGGCGTCCTCGCTCGACACCCCGGTGGTGATCGCCTCCCAGAACCGCACCCGATCCTCGCGTCGCGCGGTCGAAGGCCGCCCCGGCGACCACATCTGACCGCGCATCGCCCGGACCGCCCGCTGACGCTCTCCAACACCCATCGCCGACCACCTCCATCCTGAGGTGTTGCGACGACCGGTTGAATCCGCCTTGCACCCCGCGGTCGGAGTGGTGCACGAGCCCCTCAAGGTTCTCATTGCGGGCCCAGATCGCCATTTCCAGCGCGTCCAGGGCGAGATCGGCGCGCAGGGTGTTGGCCACCCTCCAGCCGACGATGCTCCGGGAGAACACGTCGATTACGAACGCCGCGTAGGCGAAGCCTGACCAGGTGGCCACATAGGTGATGTCGGCGATCCACAGCCGGTTCGGTGCGGTGGCCACGAACCGGCGCTCCACCAGATCCGCGGGCGGGGTGCCGACCTCGGCCGGGATCGTCGTGCGCTTGCGTCGGCCGCGCACTCGGCCGGCCAGGCCCATCTGGCGCATCAGCCGCTCCACCCCGCACAGGCCAACGGCGATACCTTGACGGTTGAGCTGGCGCCACATCTTCCGGGCGCCGTACACGCCGTAGCTGGCTTCATGCACCCGGCCGATCTCGAGCTTCAGCCCTCGTCGCGCAACTGGCGGGCCGACGGCGACCGCTTCTTGGCGGCGTAGTAGGTGGACGGGGCGACCTGCAGCACCTCACAGATCGGCTCGACCCCGAACCCGGCCCGGTAGGCGTCGATGTAGGCCACTACTTCTTGTGTCGGCGATCGAGCTCCGCCCCGAAGAAAGCCGCAGCCGTCTTCAAGATCTCATTGGCTCGGCGCAACTCCCGGTTCTCGCGCTCCAGCTCCGCGATCCGTGACCGCTCCGCCCGAGTCAGCCCCGGGCGATCACCGGTCTCGACCTCCTGCTCGATCACCCACCGCCGCAACGTCTGCCGGTTGATTCCCAGCTACGCGGAGATCGCGGTCACGCCGCCGTCGGCCACACCCCGCTCTTCACGCCACTCCCGTACTAGGCGAACGGCCCGCTCCCCGAACTCATCCGGATACATCCTCGGTCGTCCCATCGACTCCATCCTCCCTGCACAGAATGGAGCCTCCAGAGAACCCGGGGCGGTTCACTGACCGCTCAGGCGCCGAGGGGACTCGAAGGTCTCGCGATCCTGAGTCGCGTCGCAGGGGCCTGGGCGTGCAGCATTGTCAGGGTGAGGACGCTGCTATTGCTACGGCACGCCAAGTCGAGTTGGGCTGATCCGACCGTCCCGGACCACGATCGACCGCTCGCCCCACGCGGCGCCCGTGCGGCAGGCCGGATCGCGGTGCACCTGCGGGCCGAGGGGATTCGCCCAGCGCTGGTGCTGTGCTCGTCGGCTCGCCGAGCACAGGAGACCCTCGATGCGCTTCGACCGGCGTTCGGCGAGACCACCGACGTGCGGATCGAGAACGAGCTGTACGGCGCGGACGCCGACGAGATCTTCCAACGGCTCTGCGCTGTCGACGGGCCGGTGCGGTCGGTGATGGTTGTCGGGCACAACCCGGGACTCGAGGACCTCGCCACCGCGCTGGCAGGCGACGGGGACGAGACGGCGCTCCTGCAGCTGCACACGAAGTTCCCGACCGGCGCGCTGGCCACGCTCGATCTTCGCTCCGGTTGGGCTCGGCTCCGCCAGAGCGAGGCGTACCTGACCAGCCTGGTGGTGCCCAGACAGCTGCGGTAACCGGGCTGCCGGTCACCCGAAGGTCAGCTCGAGGCGCATCGATCCGGCCGGGTCGGCGGGGAACTCGCCTTCGCCGTCGGCGCTGGCCAACCCGTCAGTGCCCGAGGACGCGAGCACCAGCGCGGATGACCGCACCTTCCGCGAGCAGCGCGCCTTCACCCGTGCGGCCGGTGCCCACGACGACGGCGGACGATGCGATCTGCGTCGAGCCCGCCTGCTGTCAGACGAGGAGATCGACATCCTCACCGCGGCGTTCGACCGTGTCCTCGCCAACCTCGACCGCGGCAGTGGCATGAAGGCGGACCAGGCCGCGACGACCTCCACGCCCGTCAGAAGAAGTGATAGACCGCGCACCGCAGTCGCGTCCGCCGGCCGCACCAAACGAGCCCGCTTTCGTGTCCTGCAGGATCGCCGCTCCGGTGGAGGCCTCCACCAGTGGCGCCACGGGCCCGTTCGGCGAGGCGGCGGGCGGGGCCGAGGACGGGAGGCTAGGCGGGCGCGGGTGTCAAGAGGCTCGGTCGTTGGTGACCGCTGGCCGTGCTCGGGGGTGCGGGGGACGTACGGCGTTTCCATGACCCCATCCAACAACGGCAGCCATGAAGCCCCCTGAGCGCCACCCGGGAACTACCTGAGCTGAGTCCCCGGTCCGGACGAGAGCAGGGCGTCGATACGCCGTCACCTAAGGCGCCTGTCGGATCAGCCTGGCGCCGCGAGGGCAGGTGAGGCGGTCGTCAACGAGGCCTAACCGGTGGGCTCCGACCCCCGCCAGGGCGGGCGTCACGATCTCGTAGGTCGCCACCGTGGGATCCCAACCGTGGGACAAGCGCAGATGCACGTAGGTCAAGCCCACCTGGTTGAACATCGCCTCGGCGGTGCCACAGGGGGTCGCCGACCGGGCGGAGGTGCCGTCGCGGGCGCGGTCGCGCAGCAGACGCTCCAGCGCTCGGTGTAGTCGAGCCGGGTGGCTCTTCCCCGGGCCTCGTCGTCGTGGAACCACGAGGCGGGCACGGAGGACAGCCCGGCGAGCAGCGCCAGATGGTGCTCGGCGGTCTCGCAGATGGCGCGCAAGGTGTGGGGCAGCCGCCTGGCGGCGTCGTCGGGGGCGGTGATCCCGGGCCAGGGGCATCGCGGTACGCGCGAGCCGCTCGGTGGACGAGGGCCAGCATCAGCTCGACCCGGGTGACGCCCCGGCGATGGAGCGTGACGCGTGACAGCCCGGCCTCCTCGGCGATCCGTTCCACCGTCGCGCCGTCCATCGCGTGGCGGGCGACGGCGCGGGCCGCGGCGTCGACGAGGGTGGCGTGGACGCCCTGGCGCTCGCCCAGCAGGTCATCCCCGGCGCTGACGGGTTGCATGCCCTCATTTCCGACGACACTTCGCCGACACCGACAGTCGCCGGGCCAGTGTGCGCTGTTGGTCGGTGAGCAGGTCGTAGCTCCAGTCGAGGGTCTTCCGAAGGGTCCGGTGCCGCGCGTCGTCCCGGCCGGCCGATCGGTGACGCTCCAGCACCGTGAGCTGGTCGCCGAGCCGCGCTGCCAGGTCAGCGAAGCTCAAGGAGCGACGCCGGCCGGCCGCCAACTCAATCGCAGGTGCTAGCCCCGTCGAGCGTGCGGCAGAGGCGCACGACCGAGGCCACATCGTCGTCGCCCACCTCCAGGTCAGGCCGGACGGCTCGGCACGGTCGAGCAGCGCTGGACCGACTCCACTGGGGCCAGTTGGTCGCGTCCCGTAGAGACTCATCGGGTGTGTCCAGGGGCCTGACCGGCCACACCTGCTTCCCGGCCAGACCCAGCGGCTCCCGGCCAGTGGCCAGCACCCGCAAGTCAATTGCAGCCGCCAACAACCTTCCGGTCAGGGCAGCGCAGGCATCGAGCAGGTATTCGCAGTTGTCAACTAACACCCCGGCCAACTCGGGTTGTGCCAGCAGGTCGCTGAGCGATTCGGGTCCCGTTCGGGTGCGGACTCGTGAGCTCGTGTCGCGGCGCGGCTCTGGGGCGGTGCTGACCGACGCCATCTGCCCCTCGCCTCAGGTGGCAACGGATCTCGCACCGATGCGGCAGCTGCGAACATGATGTCGGCACGACCCAGAGCCAGGAGATCACCGTGGTCCAAGCAGTGGCGTACACGCCCGATCTCATCGATCGCTCGAAGGTTGCCGCTGTGCTGCCCTGCGCACGCTTCGTCACGCGACCTGAGGACCTCGTCGGGTGCGGCGGGGACATCGTAATCGTCGACCTCGGCAGGCCCGGCGTACTCGACGTTCTCGCTCGGGTGCCTGCCACGCGATTGGTCGGCTTCGCCTCGCACGTCGACCGTGACACGCTGACGGCGGCACGAGCCGCTGGCTGTGAAGCGATGCCTCGGTCGGAGTTCTTCAGCCGTCTTGACGACGTTGCGACAACGGCCGAGTAGACGTTGCACCCAGCCCCTCCTTAGCGACCCGTTCTGCGGCGCGCGCCGAGCCCACACCGCCGGTTTCACGACGGATTCAGGCGAGGCGAAGCTGGGGTAGCGACGGTCCAGGTCTACGTCGAGTAGTTCGCTTTCGTCAGCCAGTTCGGCCTCGTGCCGTCATCCTGTTCACGCCGCAGGCCAAGGAGCTGCTGGAGCTGACGGTCCGTGAGGCTTTGCAGCTCGGGCGCGATTACGTCGGCACCGATCACATGCTGCTGAGTCTGCTCAGCGATGCGGACGGGGCTCGGTGCTCGCATCCTCGCCGAACGAGGCTGGACGGCGGGTCACCTGACTGAGTCGAGTAGACGTCCGGGCGCGCCGTTGAACTCGGGATCCCGCTCCAGGTTCGGCATGTGCCTGGCACCCTCCACGACCACCAGCGTCGAGTGGGGATGTGCTCAGTGCTCGTTGTCGGCGTGACCATCGCTGTGGCGGCCGGAATACCCATGCTTGCGATCTGGGGAGAGTGACCGCACATAGCTGCCAGTGAGACTGCGGATGCCGGTGATGGGTCCACCAGCTTGTGGTTGGTGGTGGCTACGTTCACCGGTTCCCGTGGTCGGGTCTGACTGGTTGTCGTACCGAGTTGGTTGAGGTGCTTGTCGGCTGGGCCGCCGTGCTGGAACGAGGCACGCCCCGTTCTGGAGGGTGACCGAGCCAGCTGCGCCAACAGCGGGCTCGCCACGGTCTCCTTCCCGGGACGTGCGTGCCACCCCTTGAACCGTTGAGAGAGGAAGGGATGGCAGTGGCCATCGTAGAGAGCACGCACCCGGTGACGGGGGGCGTCGATACGCACCTGGACACCCATGCTGCTGCGGCACTGGACACCAATGGCGGTGTCCTGGGCGTCGAGTCGTTCCCGGCTACTCGGGCCGGGTACGCGTCGTTGTCGAGCTGGCTGGCCGGCTTCGGGCCCGTTGACCGGGTCGGAGTGGAGGGCACGGGCGCCTATGGCGTCGGGCTGGGTCGCCATCTGCGCAGCCTCGGTGTCGAGGTGATCGAGGTCGACAGACCGAACCGGCAGCTGCGCCGGGCCCACGGCAAGTCCGACAGCCTTGACGCCATCGAAGCGGCCCGTGCGGTGCTGTCGGGACGGGCCACGGGTGTGGCCAAGACCGCTGACGGCAACGGGGAGGCGATGCGGGCGCTGCTCATCGCCAAACGCTCCGGTCGCGAGGCCCGGATCACGTGCTTGAACCAGATCCGCCACCTCGGTTTCACTGCACCAGATGAGCTGCGGGAACGGTTCAGTCCGCCCCGCGCACGGCGTTGGCCGCCCGGGCCGCCGCGCTGCGTCCCCGACTCGACCGCGACGCGGTGCTTTACGCCACGAAGCTGGCGATGCGCAGCCTCGGCCGACGCGTGCTCACCATTGACGACGAGATCGCCCGGCTCGATGCCGCCCTCGCCGAGCTCATCACCGCCACGGCTCCGGGTCTGCTCGGCCTCTACGGCGTCGGTGTCGACACCGCCGCCATCTGCTGCGTCGCCGCCGGCGACAATCCCCAGCGAGTGCGCAGCGAAGCCGCTTGGGCACACCTGTGCGGTGTCGCACCCCTCGAAGCAACCTCCGGCAAGGTCGTCCGCCGCCACCGGCTCAACCAGGGCGGGAACCGCCAGGCCAACCATGCGCTTTGGCGCATCGTGTTCACCGTCTCGGCTCCGATGCCCGCACCCGCAGCTACGTCGCCCGCCGCCTCGACGACGGCCTCAGCCGCCCCGAGGTCATCCGCAGCCTCACGCGAGACGTCGCCCGCCAGACCTACCGACACCTTCCACGCTGACGATCTGCAGCGGCGGGCCTGGCCCAATAACTGCCTGACCCTGCGCCGCGGTGTGTCCTTCGATCGACCTGCCGACCCGCCGCTGCACACCCATCCGGCACCGCCTGGGCCTCATAAGAGCCCGCCCTCACCGAGTGGCCCATCACTGGTCTGCCAGTACCGCCGGGACCACCTTGACAACACATAGCAGCGTCGATCTCGGCCTCAGTGCGGTTCTCAGCCACAAGCGCACGCACATGTTCGTGGCGCTGGACGCGGTTGGCCGGCGGATCGCGGAGAAGACAGTGCCGGGGACTACCGAAGGTCATCTCGCCGCGTTGCGTGAGCCGGTCTGGCTCGAAGCCCAGCTCGGGGAGCTCTCTGCCCCGCGGGTTGCGCGTGGCCGTGGTCGCTCCCGCGCCGTTCGAGGGGTGGCCCTTGTCGTACCCGGACCACGACCGGCTGTGGTCGGCGTTCGTCCATCACGGCGTCGCGCCGGTCTTCCATGTCACCGACGAGCCCGGTGTGTTCGATGACTGCTTGTACACCGATCCGGATGCCTTCGTGCCCACCATCGAGTCGGTCTGTTTGTAGGTGGCGGCCGCCCTTGCGCTCGCCGATCTCATCCTCATCGGGGTCCTCGAGCAGCACCCCGGCCTGTGGTCTGGGTCGTCGAGCTCAGCTCGATCCGGGTCCCGCAGGTCCGGTTGATGCTCGACGGGGCCACGGAGTTCACGAGCCGGCTCAACGGCCGCCCGCCCGCCCCCTCGGCCTGTGCCCGAGCGAGTACTTCGGTCATCAGGTCCAGGTGTCCTCGTTCGCCTACGAGGACCCCCGGCGGCTGACTGCACGCAGCGGCGACCTGTTTCATGTGCTGCAGCCACCATCCGCACTCGGAGGGCACCGCCACGCCGCTGGCCGACTACGCCGCGGCCGGCTGCGACCGCCGCTCGTGCCCCGGGCTCTTCCACGACAACGTCGGCTTCCTCCTTGGACAGTGAGGCGTCGCGTTTGGTCGCTCGGTCCGCTCTTAGGCTTGCTTCGTGGCCTCGCTTTCCGAGTCGTTGTGGGACCGGAACCGAGACTTGGCCGAGGCCGCGCTGGGGCACCGGTTCGTCCAGGGCATCGCGTGGGGAGAGTTGGCCCGGGCGACGTTCGCCTACTACGTGGGGCAGGATGCTGTTTTCCTCGACGCGTTCTGTCGCGCATATGCCTTGGGTCTGGCGAAGAGCCCGGACCGAGAAGGGCTGATCGCGTTTAGGGAGCTTCTCGACGCGGCGACCGACGAGCTCCGCCTTCACACGGGCTACGCAGCCCGGTGGGGCGTCGATCTGCACCAGGCGGCAGACCCCGCCACGTCGGCGTACACCGACTTCTTGTTGGCCGTCGCCGCGCTCGAGCCGGTTGGCCACATCGCGGCGGCGATGACGCCGTGCATGCGGCTCTACGCCTACCTTGGCCAGCAGGTGGCCGCCTACGCCAGGCCGGAGAGTCCGTATCGCGAGTGGGTGGAGACGTACTCGAGCGCGGAGTGGGCGTCCCCCCGTTGACCGGCCACGTTGACTACGCGGCCTGGTCGGCCTGGGTTGGACAGTATTGGCTCTCCCACTTGGTGGGTGGGATGTAGCCGAGGCTCGAGTGCCGTCGGCTGGTGTTGTAGCGGTTGATCCAGGCGAAGATCGCACGCCGGGCGCTGGCCCGGTCGGGGAACTGGTAGCGGTGCACGAGCTCTCGCTTGAGCGACGACCACGCCGCCTCAGCCACCGAGTTGTCCCAGCACACCCCGGTCCGGCCGACGGACTGGACCATGCCGAGCTCGGTGATGAGGTCCCGGTACTCGCCGGACATGTACTGACTGCCGCGGTCGCCGTGGAAGATGATCCCCTCGGTGACGCCGCCTCGTGCGCCGGCGGCCATGCGCAGCGCGTCGGCGACGAGTTCGGTGCGCATGTGGTCGGCCATCGAGTAGCCCAACCAGCGCCGCGACCCGAGATCGAGGACCGAGGCCAGATACAGCCAGCCCTCGCCGGTCGGGATGTAGGTGATGTCGCCGACCCAGGCGACATCGGGCGCCC
>DASQUK010000023.1:0-6900 GCA_035641315.1 Acidimicrobiales bacterium
CCGCCGAAGGCTTGCAGGATCCGCGCATGTAACAGTCGTTCTGTGCCCCGACTCCGTGGCCGCCGAGTGTCGCCGAACTGTTGCCGATCTGCGTGCCCTTGCAGGGGATGCCGGCGTCCTTCAGTCGGCGGTCTGCGTGCCGCTAAGGCATTGATGGGGCACGACGCTGCGAGTCGCCCGGTGACTTCAGTGATCCGTGGACGGGGCGCTGTCTTTGCCCGGACGCCGGGTGCCGGTGCCGGCTGCGTCGGTGGTCCTCGGGCGGTCCATTCGTGCGTCCCTGCTGGGGTCGTGCGCTTGCCTGCACGGAGCGAGTGGTGGCTGAGGCTGTGCGGATTGGGTGGTGCTGTCATCCCCGCGCCTGCGCCGCGTCATCATCGACGACGACGTGGTGCAGGCGAGTGGTTCCCGGTGTTGGCAGTCTGCGCTTCACGACGAGGCGGCCGCTTCGTGGATGGCCTCGGCGAGCTGGCGCTGCGGTGCGGGGTCGGGCGATTCGCCGCTGTTGAAGTGGAGGACGACGGACACACCGTCGGCCGGGTAGTGGAAGACGTGGTTGTTGGTGAAGGGCGACTGGGGGGCCCGGCCGATTGCGGCTACTGCCAGATTGGCGCCGTCGTCCTCGCACGGACAGAAGCCGTAGAACGGGATGCCGGAGCCGTAGACGTCCATGCCATCGGAGCGCTCGGCCAGGAAGCGACCGGGCCCGGGGACGCGATTCGTGGTGAAGAGGTCGCCGCTCTGCCACACGTCGAGGAGGTCGAGGAGGTCGCGCAGCGTGGAGTTGCCCGACCTCGACGCGGCGAAGTACGTGTTGTACGAGGTGTGCGGGGCCCCCGACGTGTCGGCTCGTCGGCCGTCGGAGCCGGCGAAGACACCGTCCTCGAAGCCGGGCGGCTCGGTTCCGTCGCTGATGGCGGTGTCGTCGAGGCCGGCGGGCTGCGCCATGCGGTCCTCGACGAGTACCGCCAGCGTGGTGCCGGTGACCTCTTCGGCGATGTAGGCGAGGGCGGTCGCGGCGACGGCGGTGCCTTCGCCCGTGAACGTGCCGGGCTCGGCGACCGGTGGGTTGGTCTCGACCGAGGCCAACACCTCGGCGAGCGTCCAGCGGCGGTCGAGGTCGGCTGCCATCAGGCCGAGGGACGCGTCGGGGAAGCTGGCCCAACCGTGGGTGTGGTCGAGCAGCATCTGGACGGTGACGCGCTCCGCGTTTGGCTGGTTGGGCAGCCACTGGTCGACGGTGGCGGTCGGGTCGAGCAGCCCTTCGTCGACGAGCTGGTAGGCGACGGTCTGGACGAAGCTCTCCGTGACTCCGCCGATGTTGAAGGGCGCTTCGGGATCGAACGGCGTGCCATCGACGCTCTCGCCGGATGCCAGGACGATGTCGTCATGGTCGGGCAAGCGCACGGCGACGGAGACGCCGGTCGGGGGTGCGTCGACTCCCGACCCGTCCCAGGCGATGGAGGGGTCAGCGAGCGCGGCGTCGAGGAGGCTCTGGATCTCGTCGACGACGGGGTCATCGGTCCCGTTCGCCTCGGTGGTGGCGGGCGCGGCCCCGGTGTCGTTCGCATCGTCGTCGTCGCCCCCGCCGCCGCAGGCGCTGAGAGTGCCGAGCGCCAGGGCGAGGACGATGCCGATGGGTCGGCAACTGTTCATGGGTTGCTCCTTGGTGTGTTCGTACGGGTGTGGTGCCAAAGGGACCACCCCATCGCGACGTGGGTCGCCGCGAAGGCGCCGTCGGCGAGGACGGCGAGGACGCCGGTCGAGAGGGGGAAGCCGGCGACGTTGGTCAGCGCGAACGCGACCGGCAGCCAGCGGGGCACCGACCGGGCGCGCCATAGCGCCAGGGCGAGTAGTAGGGGGCCGACGGCAAGGAGCACGAGCCCAGGGATCAGCGCGAGGCCGACAGGCTCGAAGTTGTCGTCGACGAACGTGATGAGGGTCGTGCCGGACTCGGCCGGGAGTGCCTCGGGGTCGGTGGCATACATGCCGAGCACGCCTTCGGCGGCGACGCCGCCGTAGAAGGCGAGCCCACCGACCGAGGTGAGCAGGGCGCCGAGGGTCGCCCACGTCGCTCCGCGCGCCGGCACGAGCAGGCATACGGCGAGACCGACGGCGATCGCGCCAGCGGCGACTCCCAGGCCGGCGAACAGGTGCCACGCCCACCAGGAGGTGTGAATCGGCGCGATGACGTCGTAGCCGAAGCTCTCGCCGCCGCCCGGTGCCGGGTGCCAGATGCCGAAGGCGGCAGAAGCGACGGCGGCGACGACGAGGACGGCGGCGACGACGCGTGCCCGTGCCGGACTCGCCGGGCTGGCGAGGCTCGGCATCGGCTCGGGTGTGGTGGCGGTGAGTCCTGCCATGGTCGATGCGACGGACACGATCCCTCCTGGGCAGCAGCAGAAGCTGGTGGCACCGTGCACCCGTCGGGTATCCGCTCAGGCGTGACGCCGGTATCCGTCCGGTATCCGCGCCGTTGACCACCCTCGACAGCGGGTCGACAATCCATCGGTGGGCATCAACCTGCTTGGACCCGTCGTCGTCGACGGCGATGGAGCGCTGCGCCCTCGCGACCGGATGGCACTGGCGGCGTTGGCTGTTCGGCGTCGACAGGTCGTCGCACCGGACCAGCTGGCCGATGCGCTGTGGGGTGAAGCCCCGCCGCCGTCGTGGCCGAAGCAGGTGCAGATCTGCGTGGCCCGGCTCCGCAAGGTCCTCGGCCCGTCGGCGATCGAGACGGCTGCCGGCGGCTACCGCTTGTCGCTGACCGACGACGACCTCGACGTCGACCGGTTCGAGCAGCTCGTCGAGCGAGGCCGGATGCTGGCGGCCACCAACGAGCCCGACCGCGCTGCGTCCACGTTTGCCCGCGGCTTGTCGCTATGGCGCGGTCCGCCGTTCGACAACCTCGGCGCATGGCCTCCGGGCCGCAGCGAGGCCGCTCGACTCAACGAGCTGCGCCGTTCCGCCGAGGAAGATCTGCTGGACGCCCGGCTGGCCGGAGGGGAGCACCGGGAGGTGGCTGCCGAGGCCGAGACCCTCGTGGCCGAGGAGCCCCTGCGCGAGCGGCGGTGGGCGATCCTCGCCCTGGCGCAGTACCGCTGCGGCCGCCAGGCCGACGCACTGCGGTCGCTGGACCGAGCCCGGCGCAGGCTGGTCGACCAGCTCGGCATCGACCCCGGCGCCGAGCTCGCTGCGCTCGAGGCGGCCATCCTGCGCCAGGACGTCGCGCTGAACGCCGCACCGGAGCTCCCGGTGGTCACCGAGGCGTGCCCGTACAAGGGCCTTGCGCCGTACGACGTCGGCGACACCGAGGGGTTTTTCGGCCGCGACGCCGAGGTGGCGACGTGCCTCGAGCGGCTGCGCTCGACGTCGCTGCTGGTAGTGGCGGGACCGTCCGGATGCGGGAAGTCGTCGCTGGTGCGGGCCGGGCTGGTGCCCGCGCTGCAGCGCCGCGGACGGACGGCCGTCGTGTTCGTGCCCGGCGCCGATCCCGAGTCGGCCCTGTCTAACGCCCTCGCCACCGCCGAGGACACGCCGGTCCTGGTCATCGACCAGTTCGAGCAGCTGTTCGCGCTCGACACACCGATCGAGGCCGTGCGGGGGTTCAGCACGCGGATCGTCGCCTACACGGTCGACCGCGGCCCGGTGGTGATCGCGGTGCGGGCCGACCACCTCGCCGGCCTCGCCGGGGACGCCGGGCTGAGCCGGCTCGCCGAGCAGGGCCTACACCTCGTGCGCCCGCTGGCGGGCGACGAGCTGCGGGAGGCGATCGAGGAGCCAGCCAAGCTGGCAGGGCTGCGCCTGGAGCACGGGTTGGTCGACCTGCTGATGCGCGACACCGAGGGCGAACCGGGCGCCTTGCCCCTCCTGTCCCATGCCCTGGCCGAGACTTGGCGTCGACGTGACGGCCACGTCCTCACCGTCGAGGGATACCGGGCCACCGGTGGGATCCGTGGTGCCGTTGCCCGCTCGGCGGATCGGCTCTACGACAGCCTCCCGCCGGACCAGCGAGCAGTGCTTCGCTCGGTGCTGCTGCGACTCGTGGCGCCGTCACTCGACGGCGACCCGGTCCGCTACCGGGTGGCCAGCCGCAGCCTCCTGGGCGACCCGGGCCGGGAACGGGTGGTAGCGCTGCTCGTGCGATCCCGGTTGGTCACATCAGCAGCCGACACGTTCGAGCTCGCCCACGAGGCGCTAGCCCGGGCGTGGCCCCGCCTGCAGTCATGGCTCGAGGACGACGCTTCCGGCCAGCGCATACTCCGTCATCTCGGCACCGCGGCTGACGAGTGGCAGTCGCTTGGTCGTCCGGCCAGCGAGCTCTACCGGGGGGCGCGGCTGGACACGGCGCTGGAGTGGCAGGAGGCCACGCAGCCGGATCTGACGGACCTGGAACGCGTCTTTGTGGCGGCATCCGTGGACCACGCCGCGGCCGAATCGCGTGCGCAGGCCGAGCGCGCCCGCCGCGACGCCCGCCAGAACCGGCGACTGCGCGGGCTGCTCGCCGCGACCGCCATCTTCCTGGTCGCCGCGCTCCTCGCCGGGCTCCTGGCCCTCCGCGGCCGCGACGACGCCCGCGAGCAGCGCGACGCAGCCGAACGCGAGGGCCGGGTCGCGACCGCCCGTGAGCTGGCCGCCGCGGCCGTCGCCAACCTCGACGTCGACCCCGAGCGCAGTGTCCTGCTCGCCCTCGCCGCTGTCGACCACACCCGCTCCGTTGACGGCTCGGTGCTGCCCGAGGCCGAGCAAGCGCTGCACTGGGCGACGACCGCGTCGCGGGTCGAGCGGCGCGTGGCGGATGTCGGCGGCTCGCTCGATTGGAGCCCCGACGGCGGCACCTTCGTGACCGAGGGCCGGGAAGGCTCCGGCATGGTCGACATCCGTGACGCCCGCAACGGCGAGTCGATGCACTCCTTCCGCGGCCACGACGGCGACGTGACGGCGGTCGCCTTCAACCACGACGGCACCCTCGTCGCCACCACCGGCGACGACGGCGCCGCCCGAGTCTGGGATCCGAGCACCGGCGAGGAGCTGCACACCGTGCGGAGCCCGGGCGGGACCGAGGCCTGGGGTCCCTCGTTCAGCGCGGACGGCTCACTGCTGGCCGCCGCGTGGTCCGCCGAGAACCTCGTCCAGGTCTACGACCTGGCCAGCGGACAGATCGTCCAAGCGATTGGCTCTGTCCCGGCCCCCGACAGCACGTCGTTCGACCCGGCCGAAGCACAGATCGCCGTGTCGTCCGACGTGCAATCTGCCGCCGTGGTCATCGACGTCGCCTCTGGCGACCAGCTGCTCACCCTGGAGGGACACGAGCACGCCCTGGAAGACGTCGCCTGGAGCCCGGACGGCACGATGATCGCCACCGCGGGCGACGACGGCAGTGCCCGCGTCTTCGACGCTCGCACCGGACGCCAGCGCTTCGCGCTCAACGGCCATCGCTCCCACCTCGCCGATCTCGACTGGAGCCCCGACGCCACCCACCTCGTCACTGCCAGCAACGACGGCACCGCCAAGGTCTGGTTCCTGATCGGCGACAACGCCCTCAATAGCATCACCCTGTCAGCGCAGGACACACGCAACGGCGTCCTCGGCGTCGCCTACTCGCCCGACGGCACCCGGGTGATGACCGGCAACGTCGGCCGCACCTCCACCACCATCTGGGACGTCAGCCTCACCGGCGAAGCCGAGGTCGAAAACTTCCCCGCCGTGATGCTCTTCTACCCGTCTGTGACCTTCACACCGGACGGCCGGCGCCTCCTCGCCACCGGCGCCGCGGGCACGGTCAACGTGTGGGACGCGCAGCAGCTCGCCGGCGTGGCGACGCTCGGCGCCGCCACGTCACCCTCCCCGCCGCCGAGCAGCATGTCCGGAGACCCGCCAGTGGGATCCGACGCCACAGACTTCATCATCGTCGAGGTGAGCCGCGACGGCCGTCTGGTCGCCGCCGCCCGGCGAGACGGAGCGGTGCGGGTGCTCGACACCGAGACCGGGCAAGAGGCCTTCTCCGTCCCCACGACCCACGCGTTCGCCCCCACCGGGTACGTCGCCTGGAGCCCCACCGACGACCTCCTCGCCGTCACCGGTCGCCGAGGCGACGACGAGCTCGTCGCCATCCTCGACGCCTCGGGCCACCAGGTGGCCGTCGTGCGGGAGGAGCCCGGCCTCGCGGTCCGGTCGGTCGCGTTCAGCCACGACGGGCTGCAACTCCTCACCTCACGCGCCGCACAGGGAAGTCCCGACCCCACCGTCGAACGAGTCGTGACCTGGGACTGGGAAACCGGTGACGTCGAACAGACCTTCGACACGCCTGCCGCGCTCGCCGTCCCCAGCCCGACCGGCAATCTCGTCGCCACGACCGGCACAGGACAAGCCGCCGACCTCTGGAGCTCAACCACCGGGCAGCACCTGGCCACCCTCGTCGGCCACACCGGGGCCATCACCGATCTCGCCTTCAGCGCCGACGGCTCCCGCCTCGCCACGGCCAGCGCGGATGGCACCGTGCGGCTCTGGGACCCCGACACCGGCGAACAGCAGCTCGTCCTGCGCGGCCACCTCGGCCTGGCCACCTCCGTCTCCTTCAGCCCCGACGGCTCCCGCCTGGCCTCGACCAGCGCCGACGGCAGCGTCCGGGTCTGGGCGCTCGACCTAGATGACCTCATCGCGATCGCCCGGAGCGAGCTCACCCGCAGCCTCACCGACGAAGAGTGCCAGCAGTACCAGCACGTGGACCGCTGCCCAAAGTCCTGAACGACGGGGACACCCCCATGACGGCCCTACCGGGTCCCCACGAGCCACGACTCGGGCAGGCCGGCCGAGGTGCCTCGTCTCGCCGGCTCCGTGGCGCACAGAACCGCGACGCCGAAGACGGTCTCCGATTCCTCCAAGCGAGCGCGGAACCGG
>DASQUK010000024.1:0-26920 GCA_035641315.1 Acidimicrobiales bacterium
CTCCAGGATCTCTGCCTGCCAGCCCGGGCCCGTCGTCGACGTGAGGTGCGCGTTGGCGAACGCCGGCGCGTCGGTCGGGTCGGCCAGCTTCAGGTTCACGACATAGGACAGGAGTTCCGCGGCGGGGGCGAGACCGCGGGCGTCCGCCTCGGTGAGCCAGACGAGGCCGGGCTCGACTGGGTCCTCCATGAAGCGTTCCTCGTCGACCGTCTCATCCGGCGCCGGCTCATCCGGCTGCGGGCCCTCAGCCACTTCATCCTCCATGGCCTCGGCGAACCAGGGGCAGTACGGGGCGAAGCACACGTTCGGATACGGCCTGGCGGCAGCGGTGACCGCCACGCCGACAACCCGGAACGAGCGGCCGTTCACGACGCCACAGTCTGGCGGGCCGGTGGGTGTATCGAACGTACACACACGGCTCCGCAGGGTGATCTGGTCCCCTTGGCCGACGTCGAGCGCGTCGGCGAAGCCAGCCTCGACCACGACGCCGCCGTCACGGACCCAACTGCCCTGGGTCAGCTCGGGCTGGTCG
Source organism: Acidimicrobiales bacterium (assembly GCA_035641315.1). Lineage (GTDB taxonomy): Bacteria > Actinomycetota > Acidimicrobiia > Acidimicrobiales > VFJN01 > DASQUK01. The sequence continues at coordinate 533 of DASQUK010000024.1, forward strand.
ACCGACGCCGCCGCGGGGTCGCGCCCCACCGCCCATACCCCCGCCGAACCGCCGACCACGTCGCCCCTAGGTGTACGCCTCGACCCCATCAGGCCGTCCGCCTCGAGCTCGGCCCCGATCACGGGGTACGGTCCGCTGTGGTCGATGACGCCGGGAGCGCCGGTCAGTGCCTCCATGCCGGCGCGATCGACGGGCTGGCCGGTGATGGGGTCCGGTGCGAAGCTGGCGACCACGTCGGGCCCGGCAGTGGCCTCCCGGGTGCGCTGATAGGGGTCGTTGGTCGCCCCGCGCAGCACAAGCCCGAGCGTCAGCACGGTGGTGGCCGCCATGATCGCCAGCAACAGCAGCGCGGCCTCGGCCGGGCGTCGCCGCAGGTTCCGGGCGGCGAGGCGGCCAACGAGCAGGACCCGGCCCACGGGTCAGCCCTCCAGTCCGACCAGGGCGCCGAGCTGGCCGGTGGTGCCGCCGGTCAGCCGGGTTTCGTCTACGAAGGTGCCGTCGCGCATGGAGATGAGCCGGTCGGCGGTGGCGGCGATCCGCTCGTCATGGGTGACGACGACCAGGGTCTGCCCGGCCTGGTGCAGGCTGTCGAACAGCCGCAGGACATCGATGGTGGCGGCGCTGTCCAGGTTGCCGGTGGGTTCGTCGGCGAACACGACGAGCGGCTGGCTGCTCAACGCCCGGGCGATCGCCACCCGCTGGCGCTGGCCCCCAGATAGCGCCGAGGGCAGGAAGCGCGCCCGGTCGGCGAGCCCGACCCGATCCAACAGCTCGGCGGACCGCCGACGTGCCGTCCGGGGTGAGCGTCCGTCCAGCAGCGCGGGCAGCTCGACGTTCTCGATGGCGGTGAGCTCGTCCATGAGGTGGAACGCCTGGAACACGAAACCAACGGCGGTGCGCCGCATCCGGGCCAGGGCCCGCTCCCCCAGCTCGTCGATGCGTTGCCCCCCCAGCCACACCTCGCCACCCGAGGGTCGGTCCAGGCCGCCGAGGAGGTGCAGCAACGTGGACTTCCCGCAACCGCTGGGTCCCATCACCGCCACCGTCTCACCGGGGGCGACAGCGAGGTCGACCCCGTCCACGGCGCGCACCAGTCCTTCTCCGTGGCCGTAGTGCTTGCGCAACCCGCGGGCCCGCACCACGGCGGTGTTGTCGGTGTCGCTCATGGCCTGCTCCTTCGGGTGGTCCAGTTCTGCTCGCATGCCTCCAGCCAGCGCAGGTCGGCCTGCAGGCGCAGCACGACGCCCTCCAGCAACAACCCGGCGTCAGAGCCGTCCGGCTCGGCCATCGCCGCCCGTTGGGCGTCGCGCAGCCGGCGCAGCAGCTCGCGGCGCTGCGCGTCCACGATGCCGAGCGGGTCCGCCAGCCCCGCCGCTGCGGCCGCGACCAGCTTGAGGTGGAACTCGGCCAGGTCGGGCTTGGGCCAGCTCACCTCGGCCAGCCACTCGGCGACCCGTTGCTGTCCTGGCGGGGTCAGCGCGTACACGGTGCGGTCCGGCCGGTCCGCCAGCCCCTCCGCCCGCTCGGAGGTCACCAGGCCGGCCTTCTCCAGCCGGGTCAACGTGACGTAGATCTGTCCGGGGTTCATCGCCTCCCCGAGGGGGCCCAGCGCCTGGCGCAGCCGTGCCCGCAGCTCGTAGCCGTAGGAGGGCTCCTTGGCCAGCATTGCCAGCACCACTTCCTGCCGCATCGGGCCTCCTCGGTAACCGTTAGCCCTAAGATAGCGGTTATCCCATTCGTTGGCAACCCACGCCACAGGCAGTCGCCGGGAACGGCGCCAGCGCCCTACCGAGCGCGGTTATCGGCCGCGGCACTGGCCAGCCCGACCTGCAGTCCGTGCAGTGGACGTCGACGAGGGGCTCACCGGCGATCAGGGCGTCGACCCAGTCGACCAGCCTGACGCCGTTGACCTCCAGCTCGTAGAACCGTTCGTACTCGAAGATCCCGTGGCCGTCGCCGGGTGCGGTGTAGCTGTGCTGGACCAGCCCGGCCTCCTCGATCACCGCCTCGTTGGCGTCGATCACTCCGAGGAGCTTCGACGGGTCCAGACCGAGCGCCGCCGCCCCCTCGGCCGCTTCTTGGTCGTAGGCGTAGTCGAAGCGGGCCAGCACGATCTCGGGGTCGTGGAGGCCGGCCTGGATCCAGAACCGCCGGGGGCCCCAGTCGCGGGAGGTGAGCCCGTCGTTGACCTTCCAGTCGGGCATGTTGTCGTACGCGCCCCACAGCTCGCCGAAGAACGTGGCATTGAGGTCGGGGTCATCGGGAATATGGCCCGACTGGCCGCCGAACGCCGTCACCTGGGCGTCGGGGAGCAGGTCGCCGACGAGACCGCCGTAGACCGGGGCGGCGATCGACCCGACGGTCTTGCCGACGACGACGACCTGGGCGGCGTCGGGATAGTGCTGGGCGAGGTAGTCGAGCGCCACTGTGCCGTTGACGTAGCCGTTGTGCTCGACGGTCAGCTCGGGCGAGTACTCGCGGGTGGCGCCGCCGAGGTGCACGTCACCGGTGCAGGACGGGACAAACACGAAGCTGTGGTCGCGGAAGGGGTTGTCGGCCCCGGCCCAAGTCGAAGATCCCGCCGTCCTGCGACGGATCGTCGCCTCGGACGTTCCAGTCGTACGCCGGATCCTCGGGGAGGAACGCGCAGGTCGTGGCGTCGTAACAAGCGCCGCCGCCGTCGAGGAAGAACACGACCTTGGTCGGGTCGGCCCGGCGCTCCCAGAACGCGAACTCGCCGCCGTCAGCGCAGTGGCAGTCGCCTCCCGGCACCACCTTCTCCCACCCGGCAGCGGTCTCGCCCGGCGCCGCGGCCTCGTCGAAGACGTGCTGGCAGGACTGTTGGGCTTCGTTCCACTCGTCGGTGTCTTGCTCCCACGGGGCACCGACCACCTTGAAGCCGTCGTCGTTGACCTGCGGGTCAGGGAAGCGGTCGATGCCCCGGTCACGCATGCACTGAGCGAACTCGGACTCGGTCTTGAGCTCGGCCTTCTCCGCCGCGGAGAGTTCCTCGTCCGAACTGGTGCTGGCGCCGCTGTCCTCGGATCCCCCGCCGGTGCATGCGCCGAGTAGCCCGGCCAGGGCCAACGCCGCGAGCGTGAGTCTGACGAGGTGTGTTGTCTGGGGCGCACGAGGGCTGTCCGGCATGGCGCCTCCTCCCGTCCTGGCCGCGCTCCACCCGTGAGGAATGGATGCCCGCGCGGCCTAGGACGCCCGGGATGACCATGCCAAGTCAGGGACGATCTGGAGCGGGTGGTACTCCTGGCCCGCGTCTTCCCAGCTCTCGACTGCTGCGCCGCCATCTGCGGGCCACGGTGGATAGATCGCCCGAGTGTTGCGGTTCGACCCGATGCGCAACATACCCACCCAGGAACTCGCATCTCAGCATCCAGCACGTGCCCCGGTCGGCTCCCTGAACCGCCCCGGGTTGGATGACTGCTCGGGCTATTGGGCGACCGCCGGGGTGGCGGGGGGGCCTGCAGGTAGTGGTCGGCTTCGCTCCTCATGCTGGCGTCCCTCGCCGAGTGGGACACCGCTGCCCACGGCGGTGGTCAGGCGCCGCTTGTCGGCGCTTACCAGGCGGGGGTGTGGTCGAGGACGTGGCGCGCGGCGAGCAGGTAGACGGGGTCTGGCCGCAGGTCGTTTTCCCTGAGGCAGGCCTCGGTGAACTTCACGGCGTGGGGGTCGCCGTGTTCGGCCGCCCGCGCTGCGAGGTCGGCCGGGGTGGGAAGCGTCGGCGGCTCGTCCTCGGGTGGTGGGGTTTCGACGGGGCTGGTCGGGTCGAGAAAGCCACACGCGATGGCGGCAGCGACGTGCCAGAGCTGGGCGTACACCGCCCGGACCGACACGCCGGGCAGGTAGGGCAGCAGCGTCCGCACCGCGGCGGTCGGGGTGACCATGTGGACCGGTCCCTGGGGGAAGACCCTGGGGCTGGCAAGCAGCATCCGGCAGAACGCGGCGGTGAGGTCGCTCAGCGCTTGGGGATCGGCCTCGGGCGGACCGAGTGCCTCGACTGCAGCGGTGAATCCGTCGAGCTCGTCCAGTCGGGTAAACATGCCGGCCTCGATCGGCGACCACCGTTCCGCCGGCCATGGGAGCCCGTCGAGGGCCTTGTCGAGGGTGAGCGGTCCGCGCAGCTCCGGGCGGCCTGGCAGCAGCCTGAACCATCCCGCCCACGCGGCCAGCCCACGAGCCAGCTCGTTCAGCGCCAGCTCCGATGGCTGGCCGTCGTTGGTGGGCAGGGCTCGGACGCCGTGGGCGACCCTGAGCAGCCCGTGGGTCAACCCGCCGCCGGCGCCGGGCAGCAGGCGCGGCAGCCAAATGCGCAGCACGGTCGGCCACGGTTGCTCCGCGAGCTCCTGGGTGAACAGCGATGCCCAGTCCGTGAGCCGCGGGAAGCTTCCGACCGCTGCTCGCCAGCTGGTCTCGTCGTCGGGGTCGATTCGCTGGGTGGCCGGTGGTGCCGCGATCGGTGGGTGCTTGGACTTGTAGGACTCGACCCACCTGGGGATCAGGTCGTCGTAGCCGAGGCTGCTGAGGGCTTCGGCGCCCATGGGGCCGTGGCAGGCGAAGCCCACGCCGTCTTGGTAGTCGTAGCCGGCGAGTCGATCGAGGGCGTCGTCGAGCGTGTCGGTTCTGGTGGTCATCGAGTCCTCCGGGGGTGGGGGTTGGTGGGTAGTGGGCTGGGGTGGGTCTCTCACCCGGGCCCGACGATGCCGCTCACGTGGAGCGCCACCCCGATGGCGAGCGCCAGCACCACGGCGGCCAGGATGAGCAGATGGCGCCGGGTGTCCGGGGGCGGCTGGTCGGCCTCGATTCGCGGGGCAGGGGTTCGGTCAGCGGGTCGTTGCATCGTCGTCCTCCGGTGGTTGCATAGGCGTCAGACGGGCAGCGACCGCCGTGAGGACCCGCCTGAGCTGGCGTTTGGTGGGCCGGGGATAGCCCGGGCCGGAGACGATCAGGTTGTGGATCGCGCCTGCTAGGAGAAATCCGAACGCGGCTGCGTCGACGTCGTCCTCGATGCGTCCGGCCCGTTTCTCCGCCTGGAGGTAGCTGGTGAGGATGGTCTCGAAGGTCGCCGGTCCGGCGCCGGTCTGGTGGATCCTCGTGGTCACGGTCTTCATCAGCTGCTCGTCGGTGAAGACCTCCTGGGCGACGGCGACCGCCGGTGAAGCGAGCAGCAGGTCGGCGAACCAGGCCAGGTTCCCGCCGATCGTTCCGGTACCGGCCCGGGCGACCAGCTCGTCGACGACCAACTGCATCTCGACGAACTCGGCGTGGACCAGCTCGGCCACCAGATCGCGTCGATCGGTAAACACCTTGTAGGGCAGCCCGACGGCGCAGCCCGCCTCCGCGGCGAGCGCCCGCATGGTGAGCGCCGACGCTCCCTCCCGCGCCACGAGCCGTTGCGCGTGCGCGATGAGCGAGGCCCGCAGCTCCGCGGTGGTCTCGGCCGTGCGCCTAGGTGGTGACATCGTCACGCTCCACCAAGCGAGCACCGAACGCGAGAGCCACGGCGAGCACCCCGACAAGGACGGCCGCGGCGACCCCAGGTGAGAGCAGGCCATCGGCGGGCTGGCGGCGCAGACTGATCGAGGCCATACCCGGTAACCAGCGGAACACCGGCTTCGACGCCGCGAACAGGATCGGTTCCACGACCACCAGCCATCCCATGGCTCCGACGATGGCCATGACCTGGTTCCGGGCTATGGCTCCGATGGCGACTCCGAGCACTCCGAAGAGCACGGCGACAGCGACGCACCCGAGCAGGGTCAGCCACACGGCCGAGCGCTCCAAGGGAAGGGTGACGTCGTTGGCTCGGTACCAGATCCACGCCGTGGCCGTGCAGGCCGCGGCCGCCACCATGCCGAACAGCGCGCCGACCCCCATGTAGACGACGGTCTTGGCGCCCACGATCCGGCGGCGGCGTGGGGTGGTCAGGAAGGTCTGGCTGGCCTGTCCGAAACGCCACTCGCCGGCCATGCCGATGATGCCGGCGACGACCACGAGGATCACCCCGGCGGCAGCGCCGTGCATGGCCTCCTGCAGCGTCCGGTCGGACAGGAGGTTGGCGGCGTCCTTCTCGGCGACGACGAGTGGCGCGACGGTGCCCGCGATCCCGATCGCGATGGTGCCGAGCAACAGCCACCAGATGGTCGGCGTGGCGAGGACCTTGCGGGCTTCGGCCCGTAAGAGGCGGCTCACGGCCGCTCTCCGTTCGCTCCGGGGCCCAGTGAGCCGGCCAGCGAAAAGTAGATGTCCTCCAGGCTGGTCGTGCGCTCGCTGAGCCTATGGACGGGCCCCGCGCCGACCTCGGCGGCGATGTCGCCGGCCTCGTCGGGCGGGAGTCCCTCGATCACGAGCAGGTCGCCTTCGCGGTCGACCGACACGCCGCGGGCGACCAGCGCCTCGGCCAGGGCGGTGGGACGGGCACAGCGGAGCTCGACCACCCGGCGGGCACCGTTGACCAGCGCGTCGAGGGTTGTGTTAGCAACCAGGCGACCGCGGTCGATGATCAGCATCCGCTGTGCGACCTCGGCCAACTCCGCCAGCTGGTGGCTGGACACCAGCACCGCTCGGCCCTCGGCGGCCAGGTCGCGCAAGAGGCTGCGCATCCAGATGATGCCCGGCGGATCGAGGCCGTTGGCCGGTTCGTCGAGGACCAGGACCTCCGGGTCGCCCAACAACGCGGCCGCCAGCGCGAGCCGCTGACGCATGCCGGTCGAAAACCCGCCCACCCGGCGGCGGGCGTGCTCGGTCAGCTGCACGAGATCGAGCACCTCGGTCACCCGACGTTGCGGGATCCCCGCGGCGGTCGCCAGGATCCCCAGGTGCTCACGGGCAGTGTGGCCGGGATGGGACCCTGGGCCGTCGAGCACCGCCCCCACGATGCGCCGAGGATTCGGCAGCTCCCGGTAACGAACGCCCTTCGCCAGCGCCTCGCCCACCGTCGGCGTGACAAGTCCCAACACCATGCGCATGGTCGTCGTCTTGCCGGCACCGTTGGCGCCGACGAACCCCGTGATAGTCCCGGCCGGGACGTCGAACGACACGTCGTCCACCACCGGCGGACCGTCGAACCGCTTGGTCAATCCCCTGCAAGCGATCGGAACCGTTCGTGAACTCACGTTCACGAACGTAGCATGAACAATGGTTCACAGCAACCCCGACCCCGGGTGAGCGGGCCAGTGCCCTGCGCGCTTGGTTGGATCGCGGCAATTGGCCTCACCTCGTACGGCGGCGTGCTCACAGTCGTCGGCCTTCTGGTCGAGGCTGACCTTGTCGGGGCCGATCCCGGCGCCGACCGCAGGGCGCTGCCTGGCACGCCCACCTCTCCGACCCGTGGTTCTTGCTGTGCGGCCGCTGCGATCGCCAGGGAGCTAGCGCGCGGCGCACGCACCCCGGCCCGTCACGGGCCGAGGGCACGGGAATCGGCGCCACGCCTGCCACCGCATGGCCCCACCCTCACGGACGACGGCGATGACCGTCAATCGGGGTCTCAGCTGGTCGAGCACTCGTGTCACGCATCGCGACCTACGCGGCGCGGGCATGAGTCAGGAACTCGGTGGGGGTGGTTCGGGTGAAGGGAACTCAGCGGCGCCCCGGGCCGTGACGTGCTCGGCGAGGTGGTGGGCAGCCTGGCCGATGACCGCCACGTAGACCAGGTCGTGGAAGAGCTCGAGGAAGCTGACGGTCCGGTTGGCGATGGTCTCGCCGTGCGCCCGCGGCGGGCGCCAGAGCCACTCCCGGAGGCGGCCGGCCGTAGGGTTCCCGTCGGTCACGGCGCCAAGGTAGCCACGCACGGCCGCCGGCCCGCGGGAGGCCTACAGCCCGCCTCCCGACCGGCTTTAGGCGGTCACGTCGCAGCAGAGACCGAGCCCGACGACGAAAGGACCTCACGGCAAGGCCGGTTGGGGGTCGGTCTCGTCGCGGATGTCGCCGACCAAGGCTTCGAGCACGTCTTCCAACGCCACGATGCCGACGGTCTGCCCTTCCCGTGTGACCAGGGCCAAGTGGGCACGGGCCTGCTGCATGGCCACGAGTGCGTCTTCGAGGGTGGCGTCGGCGGCGAGGCCGAGCATCCGCCGGACGCGTCCCAAGGGCAGCGGGCGGTCACGTGCCTCGACCGGCACAGTCAGGAGGTCCTTGGCGTGAATGAATCCCAGCACGTCGTCGACGTCTCCGGGTCCGGTGACCACCAGCCGGGTGTGCCCCGACGCCGTCACGATGCGTTCCGCCTCCGCGGGCGAGGCGCTCCGGGCCACCGACACCACCCTGTCGCGTGGCGTCATGACCGAGCTGATCGGGCGGCCGCCCAGATCGAGCGCACCGGTGAGGAGCTGGTGGGCGACCTCGCCGATGAGGCCCTCGCGCCGCGAGGCACCGACCATGAATGCGATTTCGTCCGCGGTGTGTGTCGACTCCACCTCGGCGCGGGGTTCCACCCCCAGGGCACGCACCAGTCCGTTGGAAGTGGCGTTGAGGCCCCAGACGACGGGCCGGAAGACGATCAGGTAGGCCCGGTTGGGTACGGCGAGCCAGAGCAGGGTGCGGTCGGGCTGGGCGATGGCGATGTTCTTGGGGATCATCTCGCCCACCACCATGTGGGCGAACGAGACGATCACCAGCGCCAGCGCGAAGGCGATCGCATGGCTGACTCCGTCGGGCACCCCGATGGGGTGGAGCACGTCCTCGGTAACTCGGGCGAAGGCCGGTTCGGCCACGAAGCCGAGCACCAGCGATGCCGCGGTGATGCCGAGCTGTGCCCCGGCGAGCTGGGGGTTGACGTCTCGGATGGCGGCCAGAGCCACACGTGCCCGCCGGTGGCCCCGGGCGGCGAGGGGCTCGATTCTGGTCCGTGGGGTGGCCACCACCGCGAACTCCATGGCCACGAAGAAGGCGTTGGCCAACAGGAGCGCCAGCGTCGCCGCGAGCGCGCCGGCGGTCATGCGCTCCGTCCTCGCCGGGAAGCGGGCGCGGTGGCCCGCCGGGCCCTGGCGCCCGATCCCGGCGGCGCCGCAGGCGAGCCGGGCGCCGTGAGGCGCAGCGTCGCGACCCGCAGCCGGTCCTTGGCCGCTACCTCGATGGTCCATCCCCCGTAGGTCAAGCGCTCGCCGGTATCGGGGATGTGGCCCAGCCGGTCGAGCACGAATCCTGCCAGCGTCTCGTAGTCGCCCTCCGGCATCTCGAAGCCGGATCTGTCGAAGACTTCGTCGCCGTGCAACCCACCGTCCACCAGCCACTCACCCGGCCGCTGCATGGGCATGAGCATGGCGGCCGCAGCATCGTGCTCGTCGCTGATGTCGCCGACGATCTCCTCCAGCACGTCCTCGAGGCTGATCCCGCCGGCCGTGCCCCCGTACTCGTCGACCACGAGGGCAAAGGGGGTACCGCGCCGGCGCATCTCGACGAGCAGGCCGGTCAGCTCCTTGGTCTCGGGCACCACGTAGGCCTCGCTCATCACCCTGGCGACAGGCGTGATCGGCCGCTGCTCGTAGCGCACCGCGAAGACGTCCTTGGCGTGGACCACGCCCCTGACCTCGTCCAGATCGCCGTTGCACACCGGGAACCGGGAGAACCCGGTTTCGACGGTCAGGCGGGCCAGGTCGGCGAGCGTCTGGTCACTCGTCAGGTAGTGGAGGGCGGTGCGCGGCACCAGGGCGTCGGCGGCCGTCTTGTGGCCGAATCGGATGGTGCGGGTGAGCAGCGCGAACGCCTCGGGCTCGATGGCCCCTTCTTCGCCGGAGGCGCGGATCAGCAGGTCGAGCTCGTCGAGGGACCGCACCGAGCGCAGCTCCTCTTGGGGTTCGAGACCCAGTAGCCGCACGGCTCGGTTGGCGGTGCCGTTGAGCAGCCGGATGAGCGGACCGAACACGAGCCCAAAGCCGCGCAGCGGCCCGGCCAAGGCGTACGCGACGCGCGTCGGGTGTGCCACCGCCAGGCTCTTCGGCGCCAGCTCACCCACCACCATCTGCACCGCCGAGGCGACGGCGAGGGCCACGGCGATCGACACGCCCGCCGACCGTTGCTCGCCCACCAGCCCGCCGATCACCGGCTCGATCGCCCGAGCGACCGTAGGCTCGGCGATGAAACCGATCACCAACGACGTCAACGTGATGCCCAGCTGGACGGCCGACAGGTTGGTCGACAGCCTGCGCAACGCCAGCTCGGTCAGCCGGGCACCCCGTCGCCCGGCGAGGGCATCGCGCTCCACACTGCTCCGGTCGACCGTGACCAACGCGAACTCGGCCGCCACGAACACACCACACGCCAAGATCAACACGACGACGGCTGCAATACCGGCTGCGGTGACGATCCCGTCATCGTACGGGCGGACGGCCAGCCCAAGGCATCCCCTTGGGGGAGCGGTTGCTCGCGCCCTACCGACCCGTCGCAGGAGACGATGACCACTGCCGGCCCGCAGCTATCCATCCGTGCCAGACCCGGGAAGGACGTGACGTGGCCGTCCCCGGTGGGCGCAACATGGCGGCCGTCGCTGGGGTCGTTGGCAAACCCTCGCCTTCGGGAGATCTCTCGCTACGACGATCCACACAGAAGGCCGCGACAGGACGACGTCGTCGTCCCGGTCATCGCGCCCAGATCGGGCGCATCTGTGGCGGGCCACAATCCGGCACAAATGAGTGCCATGCGGTTCTTCGCACGGCGGAAGCGCGTGGGCGTCGTGCCACGCGAGTCTGAAGGCCCAGGTCGGAGGGTCCTTGGCCGACGCTGAAGGCCATGGAGCCTCGCGACCCTCACCTTTTGACGGTGATGCCTTACCGGGTCGGTGGCGACCGCGAAATCGCCTCTGAGCAGGGCTCTTGAGCGGACGACGGGACTCGAACCCGCGACCCTCACCTTGGCAACGAGACGGTTGCTGGGTGTTCTCATGGGCGTTTGGCCTGGAGGGGGTCTGGTGTGTGGAGCGTGCTCTCGCTGCCGGGCGCGGATTTCGGGCACAAGGTTGCCCACGGCGGCCATCCGTAGCAGCCGTACCGCTGCGTACCACGAGGTGGTCCGCTGTCGTGCCCCGCCATCGCAAGAAGCCCCTCGCCCAGCTCGAGCACGGCACCCGCATCTACGCCCCTCCCCGGCGAGACCCGCTACCGCGCGGTCGCCACCGACCCGGTCTCGGGTGAGCGAATCTTCGTCAGTCCCTCGCCCTGGACGAGAGGCTGGCCAAGGAGCCTGAGACACGCACCGCTGTCACTGGGTCGTCCCGGGATGCTGCCAGCCTGGCATCGGCGATTGCCGAATCTCCTACCTTCTGGCTCAAGGTGGTTGACCAGGAGTTACGCGCGGATCACGCGGCGCGGTGGTGTACGCAGAGGAGGTCCCGTCGGTCACATTTGCGCCTCTCACCGTGTCTCTGTGGTGAAGGACGAACCCCGCAGATGTGACACGGAACGAAAGCGAGAGCGTGATGAACGTGATGATGATTCGGGCCAAGGTCAAGGCCGAGAACGTCCCCGACATCCAGGCGGCCGCAGAGAAGATGTTCGGCTCGATCAACGCCGTGCGGCCCGAGGGCGTCAAGTACGCGTCGTCCCGCCTGTCCGACGGCGTCTCCTTCGTCGCCTTGCTGGCGCTCGACGACCCGGCCGACAACCCACTCCAGGCCATCCCCGAGTTCCGCCAGTTCCAGGAGCACCTCCCGGAGTGGCTCGCCGAGCCCCCGACCGTGGAGCCGCTCACGGTGATCGGCTCGTACGAGCTGTTTTGACGGCGAGGAGCCTCGGCATGACCCCCATCATCGAGGCGCACGGCCTCACCAAGCGGTTCGGTGACGTCGACGCGCTCGCCGGCCTGGACCTCGTCGCCGAGTCGGGGCGGATCACCGCGCTGCTCGGTCCAAACGGCGCCGGCAAGACCACGTTCGTCAGCGCGGTCGCCACGCTCCTTCGCCCGGACGCCGGGGAGCTACGCGTCGCCGGCATCGACGTGGCCACGGACCCCCGCCGCGTGCGCCAGATCATCGGGCTCGCCGGCCAGTTCGCATCGGTCGAGCCGGCGATGACCGGCCGCGAGAACCTCCAGCTCATCGCCCGGCTCTTCGGGCTCGACCGCCGGGCGGCACGGGCGGCGGCCGACGACGTGCTCGACCGGCTCGGCCTTGCCGACGCCGGCGACCGCCTGGTCCGCACCTACTCGGGTGGCATGCGGCGCCGGCTCGACCTGGGCGCGAGCCTGGTCGGGCGCCCGCGGCTGCTGCTGCTCGACGAGCCGACCACCGGGCTCGACCCCCGCAGTCGCCGCGAGCTGTGGGACGCGATCCGCAGCCTCGTCGCAGACGGCGTCGACGTCCTGCTCACCACCCAGTACCTCGAGGAGGCCGACAACCTGGCCCACCACGTGGTGATCATGGACCACGGCCACGTGATCGATGCCGGAACTCCCGACGAGCTGAAGGACCGCGCCGGGCGCGACGTGATCGACGTCCGCCCCCGGGCCGCCGGTGACCTCCCCGTCGTCGAGGAGATCCTGGCGTCGGTCAGCGACGACGCCCCGCAGTCCGACATCGACACCCAGCGCGCCTCGGTGTCCGTTGACACCGGGGCCGACAAGCTCGCCCTCGTCGTGCGGAAGCTGCACGACGAGGGCATCGCACTCGACGACGTCGGCGTGCGCCGCCCGTCGCTCGACGAGGTGTTCCTCGCTCTGACCGGACAGCCCCTCGCGCCCTCCGGCAACGACCACGACGACCACGGCGACACGGCCGCCGCCTGACCCTGCACCTTGGAGCCGTTCCCATGACCACCACCACGACCACCGTCGGATCGAGCACCGACACCCAGGGCGCAACGCTGGTGCCGGAGACCGGTGCCGCCTTCGCCACTGCCACCGTGCAGTCGGCGCGGCGCACGTTCCTGCAGTACCTCCGATCGCCGCAGTTGCTCGTGCTCCCGACGATCACCGGCGCGATGTTCCTGTTCATCTTCCGGTATGTCTTCGGGGGCGCGATTGACGCCGGGCACGGCGTTGACTACGTCGACTTCCTCGTCCCCGGGTTCCTGCTGACGACCATCCTGTGGACCGGGATGAACGCGCCCGCGGGCGTCGCCGAGGACGCCGGCTCGGGGGTGCACGACCGGTTCCGGTCGCTGCCGATCCCCCGGGCCGCGGTCGTCGCTGGTCGATCGCTCGCCGATGGCGCCCTCACGTCCTGGACTTTGTTCGTCAACGCGGTGCTCGGCTTCGCGGTCGGCTTCCGCACGCACGGCGACGTCACCGCGGTGGTCGCCGCCTTCGGGGTGATGCTCGTCGTGACGTACGTGTTCAGCTGGGTGTTCGTCACGCTCGGCCTGGTCGGCGGGAACGCCCAGGCGGCCCAGGGCATGTCGACGCTGATCGTGGTGCCGTTCACGTTCCTGTCCAGCGCCTACGTGCCGGTCGACTCGATGCCGGGCTGGCTGCAGCCGTTCGCCGACCGCCAACCGATCACCGTGATGATCAACGCCGTGCGGAGCCTGATGCTCGGGGGCACCCAGGCCGCCGGGGTCGGCCACACGACCGGCTACTGGGTAGTGCTCAGCATGGTGTGGTGCGCCGGCATCCTGGCCGTTTTCTCGACCCTGGCCGTCGCCCGCTTCGCCCGCACCCGATGACCTCGGCCCCGAGGGAGGCGTAGGACGTGTGATGGACGACAGCGAATGGCTCGCCGGTCGCTTCGAGGAGCACCGGCCCCATCTGCGAGCCGTGGCCTATCGGATGCTGGGGTCGCTCGCCGAGGCCGACGACGCCGTCCAGGATGCCTGGGAGCGGGTCAACCGGGCCGGGGCCGACGACGTCGACAACATGAAGGCGTGGCTGACGACGGTCGTCGCCCGGGTCTGCCTCAACGTGCTGCGCTCCCGGAACACCCATCGTGAGGAGCCGCTCGAGGCGTACGTCCCGGACCCGATCGTGAGCCCCGCCGACGGGCCCGACCCCGAGGAGGAAGTGCTGCTGGCCGACTCGGTCGGCCTCGCCCTCCAGATCGTCATCGACACCCTGGGGCCCGCCGAGCGTCTCGCCTTCGTGCTCCACGACATGTTCCACGTGTCCTTCGACGAGATCGCGGCCATGGTCGGGCGCTCGCCCGAGGCCACCCGGCAGCTCGCCAGCCGGGCCCGCCGCCGCATCAAGGCAGCCGATGTCCGTAGCCCGGAGCGCGATCTCGCTCGTCAACGCGCCGTGGTGGACGCCTTCTTCGCGGCCGGACGGGCCGGCGACTTCGACGCCCTCGTCACCCTGCTCCACCCCGATGTCGTGGCCCGCGCGGACTTCGGCCCCAGCCGCCCGGGCGCCTCCCGGGTGCTGCGCGGCGCCGGGGCCGTCGCTCGCCAGGCCCGGATCGGCGCGAACGCCGCAGCTGTCATCCACCCGGCCCTGATCAACGGAGCCGCCGGCGTGGTCATCACGCTGGATGGGCAGCCCCTCTCCCTGATGGGCTTCACCGTCGCCGAGGGCAAGATCGTGGAAGTCGACGTGATCGCCGACCCCGACCGCATCGTCCGCCTCGCAGCACCGGTGCTCGCCGGTGGCGAACGACAGCCCGGCACCGAGGACCATCGGTCATGACCGTAGGAGGCTTGGGTCACACAGCCACCCACCGCCGGGACCGGGTCGGCGATGCTCGACGCCGACCGTCAGACCACGGCCTGGCCGTCGACACCCGCGGCGATCACTTCCAGGCGCTCTTTGCTGGTCGGGCGGCGGGGCCGTCAGGGTTTGGATCGGCGAGCCGGCAGGGGTCGGCTGGCCGCGGCTGCGGCGAGCCTCCGAAGCCGCTCGAACCCCGCGTGCACGGCCTCCAGCCCGACGTGATCGATGTGGGCAATCACGACGCGCTCGGCTAGGAGCATCGCCTCCTCGGCCGTCCGGAATCCCCCGGCGGGTGTACCCATCCGGGTAGCCCGACGCGGGCTCGGGAATGTGCAGATCCCAACAGGCGTCGTCAACGCCCGGCAGCAGGCTGGCCAGCATCCTGCCCGTGTCGTCGCAGCCTTCCCACCCGGCGATCCAGGGCTTTGCGTCGCCACTTCATGACACGAACACTTGTTCGGCCGATCATGGTTTGGCCGGCTCCTCACAGTGGGCATGGCGGCCCCCGGAGCCGTCGCGGTCATTCGACGGGCGCGAGACCCGGCTTCGCAGGCCGCGCGATCCGATCTCGCGGGCCGCGTCGGTTACGCACCAACGAGATTCTGCGGAAGGCAGCGCGCTCATCGGAGGGCCGCCCGGGGTGCTCCACGGAGCACCTCTCCGAGGACGATCGTCGCCGCCCACCGTGCCCTCGTAGGACAGCAACGCTCGGACGACGGTGGCGCGCCCCGGCCCCTCGGCGTCCGTCCGGGCCGGTACGGTCCTGGCCGAGGCCGCCGTGTTCGTCCGCACTCGTCCCACGCCACGAGTCTTGTTCGCCAGTGTGCTCGCGCTGGTGCTGGCCGGGGGGCTGCTCGGGGCCGTGGCGGTCGAGCGCCCGCGAGGTAACGACGGGGGCGCGGTCGGCGAGCGCGTGGCAGCTCCCCCGAGAGCCGTCCCGAGCGACCCGCCGGCCGGTCCCGTTACGCCGCGTTGCCGCCCCGACCCGACGCTTGCGCAGCCGGCGGGCCCGCCGTCGGCCGCGCTCGCGGCGGCGTTCGCCGCCTTCCTCGGCCATCCCAGCGTGGCGCCCCACCGCACGGGTGTGTCGGTGTGGCTCGACGGCCAGGGCGAGGTGCTGGCGCACGACCCCGACCAGGCGCTCGCACCGGCGTCGAACCAGAAGATCTTCACCGCCATGGGCGCCCTCGCGGTGCTCGGTCCGGACGCACGGCTCACGACCGAGGTTCGGCTGACCACGGCCGGCGACCTGGTGGTGGTCGGCGGCGCCGACGCCACGCTGACCGCCGGCGGGCCGCATTCGGTTGCGTCGCTGGCCGACCAAGTCCGCGCTCACGGCGTCGGCCACGTGCCAGGCGCCCTGATCGTGGACGAGTCCCGCCATGACGGCGGACGGCGGGCGAGTGGATGGGAGGACTGGCAGATCCCCACCTACACCGGCCCGCTGTCGGCGTTCATGGTCGATGACAACCGTTGGCGAGCCGATCCCGCCTTCCTTGCCGATCCGGCGCTCGCGAACGCGGACCTGCTGCGTCGCGCGCTCGCCGACCGCGGGATCAACGTGCGGGGGCCAACCGTCTACGCGGCCGAACCCGTCCCCGGCGCGGTCGTCGCGTCGCTGGTGTCGGCACCGCTCGGCGTCCTGGTGCGCGACATGCTCGGGCGCAGCGACAACCAGATCGCCGACCTCCTCCTCAAAGAGGTCGGCCACGCGGCCACCGGCACGGGCTCGATGGCTGGCGGGTTCGCGGCGACGACCGCGGCCCTGACCCCACTGTGCATCCCGCTTGCGGGCATCGCCGACGACGGCTCCGGGCTGAGCCGTGCCAACGCCCGGTCCGCCCGCGAATGGCGCACGATGCTCCAAGCGGCGCGGGCCCAACCCTGGTGGCCGACGATCGTCGACGGGCTCCCCCTCGCCGGCCGTTCAGGAACACTGGCCGGACGGTTCCACGGAACCGCAGCTGAAGCCAACGTGCGCGCCAAGACCGGGACGATCATCGGCGGGGCGGCGCTGTCGGGCTACGGCACGACCGCGGGCGGCCGCGCCTTCGTGTTCTCCGTCGTCGTCAACGGACCCGGTGCGGACGCGAGCGCCGACGCCATCGACGCGCTGGTCGCCGCGGTGGCCCGAGACGTCGGCTGACTACCGCGTCGGCAGCGATTGGCCGAAGCGGAACGCGTCCCCCGGGTCAAAGCGCGCCTTGACGCGCACGAGGCGCTCGTAGTTCGTGCCGAAGTACGCGCCGGCCCAGTTGTCGAGGTCCGGGTCGGCGAAGTTTTGGAACACGCGCCCGGATCCCCACGGGTGCACGGACGCCCAGGAGCGGGTGACCCACTGGTGGGCGGCGGCGCTTTCCGCCGCCGGGCACACCGGGGGTGTCGACCACAGCCGCGTGCTTGAGCTGGAACAGCTCGGCGCGATGAACGAAGGCGGTGGCCTCGGGCGGCACACGGTTGTAGGCCCCGCCCCACGGCATGAAGTCCAGCTCCCGGTACTGCCCGGCAGCCCGTCCCTCCGAGAACGTCGCCACGAGCGCGGCGATGGCCTCGCTGGGCAACGGCCGCCCGAAGAACTCCGACTTGGCGAACAGGCGCTGCGGCTGGGTCGCGTCGTCCTGTGGGCCGTCGCCCGGATCCCCGCCGTCGGCCGCCCCGAGCTGGGCCCAGAATCGCCGGGTCTGCGGGAAGGACATGAGCCGCTACGACGCCGAGACCCGGTCCGTGCCCACCCGCCACGTCAGCTGGTCGAGCAGTCCGGCCGCCTCGGACTCGGTCCCCTGCAGGGCCGCGTCGAGGTCGACGGAGGGCGGCGCGTCGACGTCGCCGGCGACGGTCACCTTCAGGCTCGCTGCGAGCTCGTCGAACGCCTGCGGCGCCCACTGCTGCCAGGCCTCGACGACCGCTGCCGCCTGGCTGTGCGGCCACGTGGCATGGACGTTCGTCACGTCGGGCGCGGGGACGGCGCGAAAGGCGAGCGAGGTGACGACACCGAAGTTCCCGGCGCCGGCGCCCCGCAGCGCCCAGAACAGGTCGGCATGGCGGTCCTCGTCGCACTCCAGCATGCGGCCGTCGGCGAGCACGATCTGGGCTCGAACGAGACGATCCGACGTCACCCCGTAGGTGCGGCCCAGGATCCCCAGTCCCCCGCCGAGCGCCAGGCCGGCGATGCCCACCGGCGGGCAGGTGCCCGCGGGGATGGCGACCCCGTGCTCCTGCAGCGCGTCATACACCGCGCCGAGCCGGGCACCGGGCGCCGACGGTCCACCACGCCGCCCCCGAGACGGCGACGGAAGCCATCGGCGTGACGTCGATGAGGGCGCCGCGGGTCGACGAATGCCCGGCGAAGCAGTCCCCGCCGCTGCGCGTCGCCGTCTCCAGCCGGTGGCTGCCGAGGAACGAGATCGTCTCGGCGACCACCTCGGGCGTGGCGCACCGCACGACGGCCTGCGGCCGGACGTCGAGGAACCGGGCGTTGAACGGCCGGTTCACCTGCTCGTAGCCAAGCGACCCGGGGAGGACCACCTCGCCCTCGATGCTCGCCTGGAGCCCCGCCCACCGGGCGGTGTCGGCATCGTCGGGTTCCATCGTGCCCCCTCCCCCGTCGGTCCGCGGTGCGCCGCGTCGATCCCGACGCCACCGACCACCGCGCCCGCGTCGGACAACAGCACCTCGTCGTCCCTCACACGCACCGTCGTCGCGTCGCTCACCGAGCTCAGCTCGGTGCCTAGCAGCCGACTTCGTCGCCGCCGGGCCGAGACCGGGTCGCTCACGGTGCCACCTAGCGCGGCTCGGGGTAGCGCGACTCGAGCAGCGCGACGTTCGCACCCTGCGGATCGATGACCACCGCAATCCTCGCGATCGGGATATCGACCGGACCGAAGATCAGGGTCCCACCCGCGGCCCTGTTCTTCGCCAGCGCCACGTCCGTGCTCTCGACCATGAGGTAGACCTGCCAGTGCGGCGGCGCGTCGGGCGGCATGTCCGTACCCATGCGCATCAGGCCGGCCAGCCCCTCGGGCCAGCGCTGCCCGTCGACCTGCCAGTTCCAGATGTAGTCGGGAGCGCCCTCCGGCCGTGCGGCCGTCCAGCCGAACACCCGGCCGTAGAAGTCCTCGGCCGCGCCGACGTCGCGGGTCATGAGGTTGTTCCAGGTCCAGCTGCCCGGCTCGTTGACGACATGGGCTCCCTTCAACTCGCCCGGCTGCCAGAGGGCGAAGACCGCTCCCTCTGTGTCCTGGCAGACGGCCATCGACCCCGCCTCGCCGGGGACGTCGAACTGCCCGGCGAGGACCGTCCCTCCGGCGTCCCCGACCTTGCCGGCAGTCGCGGCTACGTCATCCACGCTCACGTACCCCAGCCAGGCAGGGACCTGGCCCGCCATCCGGAACGCCCTGAGTCCGGCGACCAGCTTCCCATCGCGGCGGAAGTACCAGCAGCCCTCGGGATCAGGCTCGTATCGCTCGGGCTCCCAGCCGAGAAGATCGCCGTAGAACGTCGCCGCCGCGTCGACGTCCGGCGATACCAGCTCCACCCAGCAGAACTCGCCGGGTCCGTACTCGGTGCGTTCGCTCATCCGCTGCTCTCCTTCCATCGCGGGCTCCGTGTCCCGCCAAGATGTCGCGCGCAGCCAGTCTCGGGCATCCCTGGGTGGGACCGTGCCGGCAGCCATGGAACTCCAGCTTCGTCGGGGAACGCCTTGGCCGGCAGCGGCTTGTGGCGCGAGCGCGTCGTGTTCTCCCACGCAAGTGTGATCGCGACTGTGAATGCCCCCCAGTCCCTCGACCCGTCAGGCCTGCATCAGCGACCGAGGCTGTCGGGTCGGGTGGTCAGGGGCGTTCGCCGAGGGCCCAGGTGGGGAGCATCTCCATGCTCTGCAGACGCCACACGTCGGTGGTGTGGACCAGCTCCCACCGCGGGTATTCGACGGCCGCGGGCCTATCGACACCCGTCTCGTCACTGCCGCCCGTCGCGTTCGTACCGCCCCGCGGTGGTCTCGGGTCAGACTCCGAGCGCCTCGATGATCAAGCGGGCAGCGGCGGCGCCCGAGTACTGCTGCTGGCCGGTGATCAGGAGGCCGTCGCGAACCGCGTGCGATTTGAAGCGCGAGGAGACGATGAAGTTGGTGCCGCCGAGCGCTTTCGCTTCCTCCTCGATCCGGAAGGGCTGAACCTGCTGTCCCACGAATTCGTCGACGTAGTCCTCCTCGGAGTTCGCGAATCCCGTCCATGTCTTTCCTTCGACAAGCAGCCTTCCGTCGGAAAGACGCGTCTCGAGAAGCGCGCAGGTGGCATGGCAGATGACCGCGAGCGGCTTTCCCGCCTCGTAGAAGTCGCGGAATAGGGCGTGCACGGCCTCGTTTCGGTAAAAGGTGTACATGGGCCCCTGCCCGCCGATTGCCAGCAGCGCGTCGTACTCGTCGACCCGCACGTTGGCGAGCGCCTGCGTCTCGGCGACGAGCTTCGCGTGCTCGGGGGAGGTGAGGAAGCCGAGCGAGATCAGGTCGTCGGCTGAGTACTTGCTCTCGTCGCGGGGATCAGACCACTTGTCGCCTTCGAGCGTCCCGCCCTCGGGGCTGGCGACCTCGACCTCGTACCCGTGCTCGACAAACTCCCAGTACGGGTGCGTGAGCTCCGACCACCAGAAGCCGATGGGCCAGCCCGTCTGTTCGGAGACCGCCGAGTTGGACGCAAGGATGAGGACGCGCTTCGGCTTGTCTGGGTTCAGGACGTCGATTACTCCCGACATCTCGTTCACTCCTTTCGCTCATTAGGCTCCGCGCGCGTGAAATGCGGACCGACGTGGCCGCCTCGATTCATCACCCACCGGATCGACACCGGCAGATTTCAAGACCCATCGCGCTCACCGCATTCGATCACTTGCTCTCGTACTCGTCGTGCCGGCGGATCCAGAGCTGCCACGCATCACCCTCGTCGCGGCCCTTCGGCGCGCGGTCGAGGATCGGGTAATAGCCCATGAGAAACTCCAAGCCGCGCCACGTCGTCGAGTATGTGTGGTAGACCGCGCCGTTGTTGTGCAGGAACGTGCTGAACCCGGGGCTTTCGGTGAGGTAACCAACCACGTCGGTGCCCGTCGAGCTCGCGTTGTGCTCGACGATCGGCCGTAGCGCGCTTCCCATCTGCGCGACAGCCTCGCGGGCTTGTTCTTCCGTTTGCGAGAAGCCGAGGTCGAAGTCGAAGTCGGTGTGCGCAGTCGAGACCCAGGGAAGACTCCAACCCATGCGGCGCTTGTAGGGCTGCAGCTTCTCCAGCGGTGCTTGTGAGACGAGGAGGAACGTCACGTCGCGAGCGTGCAGGTGCGCGAGCACGCCGTTGACGGTGTCGGCGATCGACGAGTTGACCGGGCAACCGGCCTCGTAGCTCGAGCCGAACATGAAGCGGTAGACGAGCAGCTGAGATCGCCCGTCGAAGAGCTCGACGAGCGCCTCTTCGCCGTCGGCCGTGTCGAAGCGGTACTCCTTCTCCACGCGCACCCAGGGCACTCACGTCGCTGCTGCGCAAGCTCGTCACCGAGTCTCGTGTGCTCCTTCTCGCGAAGGAGTAGCTGCTCGCGTGCAGCGCGCCATTCTTCACGGGTTCCGATCTTGTGATCAGTCATTGTTCTCTCCCTCGTGACGCCTCGAGCGTGGCTTGGTCGAAGGCGTAATAGCCGGCACTCACCGCATGGATCGCCAGCGCTGCGTAGGGCACGAGGAGTGCCAGCCCGTAGGCGGCCAGGCCCATCCCGAACCGGATGCGAGCCGCTAGCACCGCTTGACGGGGGGGCAGCGAGTGGACCAGCCGGTCGTCATGGGTGATCCAGGCGTACAGGGCGGTGAAGCCGATCGCGGTTACGAACAGCGTCCCGCTGAACACCGCCACCGCCGTCTTGGTGGCTTCGCCGCCGTCCCGGAGGTGCTCGGCGACGAGCGCCGTAGGGAAGGGGATCAGCGTGATCCACATCAGCAGGTTGAGGTTGAGCAGGAGGAGCTTGCCGTCGACCACCCGAACCTGATCGAAGAGACGGTGATGGTTCAGCCAGATCACCCCGATCTGGGCGAAGGCCAACAGGTAGGCGAGGTAGCTCGGCCATTGCTCCCACAGTGCGCTGGCCAGTGCCTGTCCCTGGTCGACTTCGGGTGGCCTCAGCTCGATGGCCAGCAGAGTGATCACGATTGCCAGCACGCCGTCAGAAAACGCCTCCAGCCTGGCCTTGGTGATCCCCGATAGGTTGCGCTGGGCACGGCCCATTGCCGTCGTGGTCACGGCACCTGGCCGTCGGTGGCCGTGTGGAACGAGCCGACTGACTCGGCGGGCGGGTCGTTCATGGGACGTACGCGCTTGGTCGCGCAGTCCGGATGAGCGGAGGCCGCCGACCGTGGTGTGGGCGATGGCCTCCGGCATCCTGACACCGTCGACTTGGCGTGGTACCGGGGCGTCGCGGGGTAAGGCCGGGTTCGTCGAGCACCCACTCGAGTAGGGAGCGCATGGCGTGCTCCGCTCAGCCGATGTTGCGGCTGAGGGCGGGGGTGGTGGTCATGGTGTCTCCTGTCCCGGGGTCTCCATCTGACGTGTCGGGTCAGCTGCGGGGGTACAGCCAGCCGCGCAGGAGCCGGGTGACTCGGGCATGGCGAGCCAGGTCATGATCGGGACGGTCACGGCGGTGGTGATGGCCAGGCGGGGAACGAGGGCGAGCCCCTCGAGCAGGGGTTCGAGCGCGATGACCACGAGGGTGATCAGGGGGAAGATGGTGATCCAGGTGAGCAAGGCCATCTTGTAGGGCGGCGGTGGCGGGGTACCCGGCCGGCCCGGAAGTGTGAACCAGGTTTCGAGCCCGGTGACGAACTGGGTGCGCATGGGGCCGATCACGTGGGGCTCGGCGCGCTGGAGCCAGGCGGCGTGGTCGTCGGAGTCGAGCCACGCCCGCAGGTGCTCGCCGCTGTCGAACCGGTAGACGACCCGGTACTCGCCCGCGGACGCGCTCGGGGGGCGGAACACCTCGACGCCCAGGTGACCCGGAAACCGGGTCGCGGCGGCGATGATGCCCTCCAAGAACTGCTCGTAGAACGGCTCGTGACCGGGTTTGACCCGGCGGGTCACAGTCGTCGTGACCGGACCGTCGGTGCCCTCCGGCAGCGAGCCGACACCCGTGTGGCTTGTGCCCTTGGGGCTCAACCGGGCTCCTTGTCCTTGAACTGGAGCAGCCCGACGGTGTTTCCGCCGGGATCGACGAACCATGCCGACAGGGCAAAGCCGACGTCGGCCACCCCGTCGATGGTCCTGAGGTAGGGCTCGTCGTACTCGACTACCTCCACGCCGCGGGCGCGCAACTCGGCGACCTCGGCGGCGACGTCGGCGACCCGCCAGCTGGCCTTCGTCTGCTGCTCGCCGCTCGGGGAACTGGTCCGGGTCACCACCAGTCGGCTGTCGCCGCCGCACCCGAACGTCACGAAGTCCTCGCTTTCGATCAGCACATCGAGCCCGATCCTGTCGCCGTAGAACCGCTTCGCGACCCCCAGGTCGGTTGCCGTGAGCATCACGTCGATCGGGTGCTTTGCCAGCATGTCATCTCCTCCTCGTCGGCTGGCGCTCAAAGCTGACCATGATCGAACCGGTCCTCCGATGTAGGACACCCACATGGGAACCCCGCGAGACCGGGCTGGTCGATCCTGCGACGGTTCCGCCGCCAAGGCAAACAACGATTGGGGTTGAGTCCCACAAGGTGACGTTGTGGACTATGGGCGTGGGAAGCAATCCGACCGGACCGGCCGGGGTGGCGGGACCGGACCTTCGCCAGATGCGCTACATCGTCAAGGTCGCCGAGTTGGGTGGCTTCACCGCCGCCGCCGCCGAGCTCCACGTCGCCCAGCAGGCCGTGAGCCAACAGGTCAGGGCGACGGAACGGATGCTGGGCGTGACCCTGTTCCGTCGAGCTCCTCGGGCGGTGACGCCAACCCCGGCCGGCGAGGTCTTCCTGCGCGAGGCCAAACGCGTGCTCACCGCAGCCGAGCGATTGTCCGAGCGCACCCGGGCCGCAGCGCGGGGCGAGGTTGGCCCCCTTCGCATCGCCTACACCATGACCTCCGCGTATGACACGTTCCCCGAGCTGCACGCGGCCCTCGAGGAAGCGCTCCCCGGCCTCGCTGTGCGGGCGCGGGAGGTGTTCGCCGGCGACGTGCCCTCCTTGCTGCTCAACGGCGTCTTCGAGCTCGCACTCGCCCCCCGGTGCCCGCTACCCGATGGTCTCGGATCGCAACCGCTCCGCGAGGAGCCACTACTCGCCGCCGTGAGCCAAAACCACCCGCTCGCCCACCAGGGCAGCATCGACCTCCGAGACCTCCAGCACGAGTTCTTCGAGCTGTGGCCGCGAGACATGGGCCCCGGCTACTACGACGCGGTCGTCGCTGCCTGTCGCGCCGCCGGCTTCGAACCGCGCCGCGACCCGTCGGCTGCCGGCTCGATCGTCTGGGGCAACATCGCGCAGGCACGCGGCGTTGCGCTCATCGTGAAGTCCCTGGAGTCGCAGGTGCCCAACGGTGTACGGATCCTCCCGTTGCGCCGCCCGCATCCCGCGCCCCTCCCGATCGACGTCGTGTGGGCCACCGACCCGGTGGCGCCCGCGGTCGAACGATTCGGCGAGCTCGCACGCGACGTCGCCGATCGTCACGGCTGGCTCCCGACCAGTGCGAAACACGCACGATCCGCGTGACAACCATGCCGAGCGCTGACCGCGGAGGTCCACAGCTCCAGGTCGCGCCACAGGTCGGCGCCCGAAAGGAAGCTCGAGCCTCCGGTCGAGGGCGAACGGGGTCGAGGTTGGCCCGCCGCGCTCGTTGCGAGCTCGGCTGCCCGGTCGCCCTGCGGCCGCTCGGAAGCTACCTTGCGAAGCGGGCCAGCGAACCGAACCGTGTGGCGAAGAAGCTCTCGGCGACCGTTTGTCCACGGCGTCGCCGACGGTGCCCGTCGACTCCACAGAGCCGGCGTCGGCCGTGGGTGCCGACGCCGGGCGAGCACTTGGTCAACGATGGTGCGAACGCGACGGCTGGCGTGTGTTCTGCGCGGTGTTGGCGTGGAGCCATTGGAGCTTCGTGCGTGTAGCCCGCGACGAGCGCGCCGCCACGACCATGTGCCTGCTCGCTCAGTGTTTCGAGGAGTGGGGCGGGACGCCGAAGGTGGTGCTCGCGGACCGCATGGGCCGTCTCAAGGGTGGTGTCGTCGCGAACGTTGTGGTGGCCCACGCCCGACTACGCGCGCTTCGCCACCCACTTCGGCTTCCGCCCCGACTTCTGTGACGCCGTCGACCCGGAGTCGAAGGGCGTAGTCGAGGCGCTGTGCCGCTGCGTCTGAGACGACCTCATCGTGCCCGCGGGCGCATGGGAGAACGAGGCCGTGGCCAACGACGCCTGCCGCGCCTGGTGCGCGGAGGTGAACGGTCACGGCGTGCACGGTGCGGTTCGACAGCTCGGCGGCGTACTCGTGGCCGGTGCGGTAGAGCGGCCGGAACGGCTTGCCGGGTGCGATTGTCGAGGACCAGCCGCCCCAGCTGCGGGTGGTGGATGGTCTTGCGGCTGCTGCGCCGCTCGGCGACCCGACCCTTGCCACGCACGGGCATGGTCGCGCTCCCGATCACGCGACTACGGCGGGCTGAAGAGTGTGAGCTGCATGCCGTCCGGCGCCTGTACACGCGCGTTGCGATCGCCCCATGGGGTGTCGACGGCTGCTGCTACGTCCTCGGCGCCCGCAGCGACCAGACGCCGAGCGACCGCCGCGCTGTCCCGCACCTCGAACGCAAGCCGAACCTTGCCGGAGACGCGGCGGCCAGCTTCGAGCGAGTCGAGGTAGGCCGCCTGCGCCTGATCGAACAGCTCGAGCGTGGCGCGGCCTGCTGAGAGAACCACGACCCGGCCGTTCTCCGAGCTCCAGTCGGCCAGCTGCTCGAGACCGAGCGCGTCGCGGTACAGCGCGACGGCGGCGTCGAAGTCATCGACTGTGAGCGCGACCCGTAACTCTCTGACGTCAGCCATCGGACCCGATTCTTGTCGTTGCTTCGAGGACGTCGGTCGCAGACCGACGGGATGCATCGGGCGCGTCGGCAGGGCGCAGTCACGTTCGGTTCGTCGCTTGGTGCGCGAATCTGGTGAGCGATGTGTCCTTTCCAGGCTCCGCCGTTCGACTACTCGACGAGCCGGCCGCCCCGGCCGGCAGGAAGGTAGACGTGAGGTGAAGTACTTGATGCTGTTCTACAAGGGCCACGGTCCCCGACGGGAGCCGGGCACGCCGGAGTTCCTGGAGCTGCTCAACGCCTACAACGAGGCGGACTCGGCCATGCGACGCGCGGGGGTGCTGGTCGAGTGCGCGCCGCTGGAGCCGACGACATCGTCGACCACGGTGCGGGTGCGTGGCGGCGAGACTCTGCTCACCGACGGTCCCGCCGCGGAGATCAAGGAGCAGGTGGGCGGATTCGCGCTCGTCGAGTGCGCCGATCTGGACGAGGCGATCCGCTGGGCAGCGACCATTCCCGCGGCCCGGGACGCCAGCGTGGAGATCCGTCCCCTCGTCAACGTCGAGGTCCCGACCTGACCAGCCGCTACGAGCCACTGTTTCGGGCCCATTGGTGGCCAGCTGTGGCGTCCCTGACGCGTCTCACCGGCGACCTCGGCGCCGCCGAGGACGCCGTCCAGGAGGCGTGCGAAGCGGCGCTGCTGGCCTGGGACGAACGGGGCATTCCCGCGAACCCTCAGGCCTGGCTGACCTGTACCGCGCGTCACAAGGCGCTCGACCGGATGCGTCGCGAAGCGAGACGGCC
>DASQUK010000025.1:0-3022 GCA_035641315.1 Acidimicrobiales bacterium
GATCCACGACCCGACCACGAAGGACCGCCAAGGCAACGACATCGGCAGCAGCTATCGGTCCGCCATCTTCTACGCGACCGAGACCCAAAAGCACACCGCCGAGGACACCATCGCGGACGTCGACGCGTCCGGGTTGTGGCCGGACAAGGTGGTCACCGAGGTCTCGCCGGCGGGCCCCTTCTGGGAGGCCGAGCCCGAGCACCAAGACTACCTCGAGCGCTACCCCAACGGCTACACCTGCCACTTCATCCGGCCAGGCTGGAAGCTCCCGCACCGCGCCGACCGCATGACCTCGTGATCCTGCGGCGTCATTCGCGAGACGCGGGACGATTCCAGAGCGCCCACCGTCGCCGCCGTCGCCGACCCGTGAGCTTTGCGGCGGACTCGGCCGTCAGGTGTTGTCGAGGATCGACAGGCCGCCGCAGACCGCCCATCCATAAGTGGCGGCGTTGAGTCGCTCCACGCCGCAATCGATCATGGCCAGGTGATCGCGTCGATGACTGGCGCCACCGAGGCCGTGCTGGTCGGCCCTAGACCGTGCTCGTCGGCCCCGACCGCACCGTCCTCGTCGATCACTTCCACCTCGACCCGAACGAGCTGCTCGGGCGCGTGCTCCACCACGCCGAGCAGCGCCCCCCATAGGAGACACATACATGACGGACCCAACCGACCGCAGCCCGTCCGACGACGAGATCCGCAATCGCCTGCCGCCGCTTCACTACCACGTCGCCCAGGAGGCCGGCGCCGAGCCGGCCTTCACCAGCGGGTACTGGGACACCAAGGACGCCGGCGTCTACCTCCGCGTCGTGTGCGAGACCGCCCTGTTCGATAGCGACGCCCGGTTCCACTTCGGCACCGGCTGGCTGAGCTCCGACTGCGAGAACACCGACGGTCGCCTCATTCGCATCGAAGATCGCAGCCACGGCCTGGTATGCACCGAGGCCCGCTGTGCCGCCTGCCACGCCCACCTCGGTCACGTGTTCCCCGACCAACCGACCGCCACCGGTGAGCGGTACTGCCTGAACTCGGCATCACCCTGTCTGGGTCGGGGCAAGTCGTGACCAGCCACGACACCGCCGGTGGCGAGCAGTCGCCGGTGGTCAGCGCCATCCACATCGCCCCGGCCAGCCGGCTTCCCATGCGCGCCGTCGAGTCCGTGCAGGTCGAAACCGGCCTTGGCATCGTCGGTGACCGCTACCACGGCACCAAGCACCGGCACGTCACCGTCCAGTCCCAGACCGCGCTCGACGCCGCCACCGAGGATCTCGGCAGCCCCGTCGAGCCGGGCGGAACCCGACGCAACATCACCATCTCCCACGGCGACGTGCCCACCTTCCCCGGCGAACGAATCCGCATCGGCGATGTCGACCTCGAGGTCGTCCGCGCCGCGGCGCCCTGCAAGCTGCTCGATGATGTCATCGGCACCGGCGCCCGCACCGCGCTCCGCGGGCGGGCCGGCTCCGTCTTCCGGGCCCTCTCTTCAGGGAGCATCGCCGTCGGCGGCCCGGTATGCCTCGCGCCCCGGGCAGGGGCGCCGGCCATCGACAGCGCCGAGCATGTCTACAGTCGGGTTGTGCACGGGTTCGATGATCTCGAGGTGTCCGACGGCGACGTGGTCGCACCGGCGCTCATCCCGCGGGCGTTGACGGCGGGAGAGCTGGTGTTCTCCGACGGTGCGACCCAGGTTTTCAAGGCCGACGGCGGGACCACGTACGTCGAGCACGGTCGTCCGACCCGGGGCGAGTGGTACGTCGACGACGACGGTCACTTCGGTTCGTTCTGGCCGCCCAGCTACCGCGCCAGCTACGACCTCCGCTGGATGGTCGAGGACGGCGCCATCGTCGGGCTCCGTTTCACCGAACTCGGCCGAGGCTCCCGGTTCGACGGTCGCTACCGAGATTGACCCTCAGCGGCTGCTGCGGTGGTGGGCCGCGGCGAGGGCGTCAGCGCCGGGCGTGCCGGTCGAGTGCGGCGCGGACGGCGAAGCGGGCTCGGGCAAGGCGCTCGCGCGCCTCGCCGGAGGGCATGTCGAGCTCGAAGCACCGCTCCCTTGCGGCTCGGTTGTGATCGATTGGAGTGACGTTGGCGTCAGTCGGGGCGGCAGGGTACGGCGGTGGATCCGGCGTCGCGCCGAGAGACCATTGCCGGGCTCACGGAGCATCCGAACGCGGCGTTGCGCGAGATCGCCAGCGCCGTCGATGTCCCGCCGAAGACGTTGCGCAGCGTGCGTGCTCGTCTCGCCAACTCGCAGCCGCTGAGGCGTTCTCCCCAACAGCCGCTCGAACTGTCCCATGTCCTGCCAGCGCCGACCCGGACCGAGCATTGGCACCGAATCTCGCCTTCACTTCTCGGGAGGACGGCGCCATGCCCGCCAGCGCCTTGGAGCGAACCGGCGTGTCGGTGGCGGACGTCGAGAGCCATGCCGCGGCTGTTCGACCGAGCAGGGTGTACGAGGTTGTCGACGAGGCCCGCCGGCGAGCGCTGCTCTGGTCGAACCTCGCGGCACGCGGGGAAGCGCGAGCGAAGCGGAAGACCTCGGCGACCGGTCGAACCGGCCCGTTGCCCGTTGCCGTGGCCAGCCGTTCTACTGGCTCCTCCATAGACCGTCGCTACCGTCCCCGCCCCTACCGGGATCTCACGTCCGCCGCCAGCCTCGACCGCTAGCTCAATAGTGGGACGCAACGGAATGGCCGCTGAGGCGGGCCCTCAGCGCTGCGGTCGACACGAACTGGCGGCCTTGCCATGAGGTGATTCTTCCGCGCCAGGACACCGTCTGGCGCGTGCGGCAAGCGCCATCTGGGTGGTGCTCGCCCTGCCGCTCGTGAAGATCCTCACCACCTCGCTATCGATCGGATCGGGGGGTTCCGGCGGCATCTTCGGACCCGGCATGGTCATCGGCGGCTTCCTCGGGCTCGGCCTCTGGCGGCTCTTGCACACGGTGGCCCCGGGCATGCCCGGCGTGTCCGCCCCCTTCATGGTCGTGGGCTTGATCGCCTGCTTCGGCAGCTTCGCCCATGCCCCC
>DASQUK010000026.1:0-14393 GCA_035641315.1 Acidimicrobiales bacterium
GGACATCCGATGCGCCGGCGCCGCGGCGAGGCGGGGTTCCGGCGGGTGTCGTGGGACGAGGCGCTGTCGGTCCTGGCGGCCGGCCTCCGCGCCGCGCCACCTGACAGAACCGCGCTCTACCTGACCAGCCGCGGCATCACCAACGAGACCTACTACGTGGCCGCCAAGGCCGCCCGGGCGCTGGGGATCGCCAACATCGACTCGGCGGCCCGCGTCTGCCACGCCCCCTCGACCGTGGGCCTCAAGCAGACCATCGGCCTGGCCGCTACCACGTGCTCGTTCCAGGACGTGATCGAGGCGCCGCTGGTAGTGCTGTGGGGCTCGAACCCGGCCAACAACCAGCCGGTGTTCATGAAGTACCTCTACCTGGCCCGCAAGCGCGGCTGCCGGGTCGTGGTCGTCAACCCCTACCTAGAGCCGGGGCTCGAGCGCTACTGGGTGCCCTCCAACCTGGAGTCCGCCCTGTTCGGCA
The DNA here is from genome assembly GCA_035641315.1 of Acidimicrobiales bacterium. Lineage (GTDB taxonomy): Bacteria > Actinomycetota > Acidimicrobiia > Acidimicrobiales > VFJN01 > DASQUK01. The sequence continues at coordinate 473 of DASQUK010000026.1, forward strand.
CCAAGATGTGCGACCTGCACGTGCCGGTCCGCCCCGGCGGCGACGTGGCGTTGGCCAACGCGGCGCTGCAGCGGCTGATCGCCCGGGGCGCGGTGGACCGGTCGTTCGTCGACGCCCACACCGAGGGGTTCGACGAGGTCGCGGCCGCGCTGGCGGGCCAGGACCAGGACCACCTGCTCGCCCTGGCCGGGGTGGATCGGCCGACGCTGGAGTCGTTCGTCGAGGAGCTTGTGCGGGCCCGAGGAGCGATCCATGTGTGGTCGATGGGCGTCACCCACCACCGTGAGGCGGCGGACAGCGTGCGGGGCATCGTCAACCTGGCGCTGGCGCAGGGCGGCGTCGGCCGTGACGGGGTCGGGCTCATGCCCATCCGCGGACACTCCGGCGTGCAGGGCGGCGCCGAGATGGGCGCCTACGCGACGGCCCTGCCCGGCGGGTTGCCCGTAGACCCCGAGCATGCCGCCGCGCTCGCCGCCACCTGGGGGTTCCCGGTGCCCGACCAGCCCGGGCTGACCGCCTCCGAGATGGTCGAGGCCGCGGGCCGGGGCGAGATCGACGTGCTGTGGATGTCGGGCGGCAACTTCCTCGACGTGCTGCCCGACCCACCGGCGGTCGAGGCTGCCCTCCGCCGGGTGCCGCTGCGCGTGCACCAGGACGTGGTGGTGACCCGCCAGATGCTGGTGGAGGGCGACGACGTGGTGCTGCTGCCCGTCACCACCCGCTACGAGCAGGAGGGCGGCGGCACCGAGACCACGACCGAGCGGCGGATCGTGTTCAGTCCCGAGATCCCCCGCCGGGTGGGCGAGGCCCGCAGCGAGTGGCGGCTGTTGGCCGATGCGGTCAACCGCGTGCGTCCCGACCTGCGCAGCGCCTTCTCGTGGCCCGACAACGCTGCGCTGCGGCGGGAGATCGCCGACGTGGTGCCGCTCTACGCCGGGATCGAGACGCTGGCCGACACCGGCGATGCCGTGCAGTGGGGCGGCCGCCACCTGGCCGTCGGCGGCCGGTTTCCGATGCCGTCGGGCCGGGCGCGGTTCAGCCCGCTGGAGCCGGCCGATCCACACCTGCCCGAGGGGGCGTTCGTGGTGTCGACGCGGCGGGGCAAGCAGTTCAACTCGATGGTGCAGGGCGACGTCGATCCCCTCACCGGCGCCGGCCGCGACGCCGTGTTCATGGACGCCGCCGACGCCGCCGCGCTGGGGGTGGGCGCCGGGGACCGGGTGCGGCTGCGCTCCGACACCGGCAGCCTCGAGGGCACGGTGACGCTGGCCCGCCTCCCCACCCGCACGCTGCAGGTCCACTGGCCCGAGGGCAACGTGTTGGTCGCCGGCGGCGCCGACCGCCGGGAGCCGGCCTCCAAGGTGCCCGACTACAACGCGGTCGTGCGGGTCGAGCCGGCCTGAGCGAGCGTCCCCAAAGGGGCGAGAGAGCGAGCGAGGCCCAAGCGGCCCGGCCGAAGGCCAAGAGCGGGAAGCACGGATCGATCGGTCCGGCCGTACCAGTACTCTCCGGCCGGTGATCACGGTGGCGCGGGTGTTGACCTTCCTGGCCGGGGCCGCTGTCGTCGGCGCCACCTTGGCGTCGGCGGTGAAGACAGTGGTCGTCCCCCGGGCGGAGAGCTCGCTGCTGCAGCGCTGGGTGTTCGTCACCCTGCGCAAGCCGTTCGACTGGCGGATCGACCGGGCGGGCGACTGGGAGGCGGCCGACCGCATCATGGCCCGGTTCGCACCGTTCGCCTTGATACTGCTGCCCGGCGTGTGGGTGGCGTGCGTGCTGGTCGGCTTCGCCGGCATCCACTGGGCCATGGAAGCCGACGGGTGGGACCGGGCCTTCGAGGTGTCGGGCTCGTCGCTGCTCACCCTCGGTTTCGCCTTCGACCACGGCCGAGCCTCGGTGGTGGCAACGTTCGTCGAGGCCACCATCGGCCTCGGACTCATCGCCCTGTTGATCAGCTTCCTGCCGACCATCTACCAGCAGTTCTCCCGCCGCGAGGTGCTGGTGTCGCACCTGGCGGCCCGGGGCGGCACGCCGCCCACCCCCCTGGCCCTGTTCCGCCGTGCCAAGCAGATCGGCTGGATCGACGAGCTGGAGGGGTTCTGGACCGACTGGGAGCACTGGTTCGCGGAGGTCGAGGAGTCGCACACCTCGTACATGGCGCTCCCGTTCTTCCGCAGCCCCAACCCGGCGCGGTCGTGGGTGACCGCCGCCGGAGCCGTGCTCGACAGCGCGGCCCTGCGGGCGTCGACCATGGACAAGCCCCGGTCGTGGCGGGCCGAGCTGTGCCTGCGCTCGGGCTACCTGGCGTTGCGGCGGATCGCCGACAACTACGACGTCGCCTACGACGACGATCCCGCGCCCACCGATCCCATCTCGATCACGCGCGACGAGTACGACCAGGTGGTCGAGGACCTCGCCGCGCTCGGCGTGCCCATCAGGCCCGACCGTGATCAGGCGTGGCGCGACTTCGCCGGCTGGCGTGTCAACTACGACACCGTGCTGTTGGCGCTGTGCGGCCTGCTCATGGCGCCGTACGCCCCGTGGTCGTCGGACCGTGGCCTGCCCTACCGGGTACGCCTGGTGGTCAGCCGTCGGCGCCGCCTGCCGGCCGGCCGGGCCGCGGGCGAGCCGGCGCCCGCCGCTAGCCTCGGAACGGCATGAGCTCCCCACTGTCGCCCACCACCGGCTGGAACGTCGTCCACCTGTTCTGCGCGGTGACGCCGCTGGCCGACGCCGGGGAGATCGCCGCCGCCGTCAAGAGCCTGGAGGCCGACGACCACCAGGTCGTGCCGGTGGCCGTGCTGGGCCACAAGGCCGACCTCTGCCTGCTGGCGCTGGGCCCCGACCTGTGGCGGCTGCGCCGCTTCCAGACCGAGGTCGCCGGCGCCGGGCTGCACGTGGTCGACAGCTACGTATCGCTCACCGAGGTGTCGGAGTACGCCCGGGGCATGCCCGAGGAGCGCAAGAACGCCCGCCTCTACCCGCGGCTCCCCCCGGAGGGGAAGACGGCGTTCTGCTTCTACCCCATGTCCAAGCGCCGGGGCCCCGACCACAACTGGTACGAGCTGCCCTACGACGACCGGGAGCGGCTCATGCAGGGTCACGGCAGCACCGGCCGCACGTTCGCCGGCCGGGTGCTCCAGCTCGTGACCGGCTCCACCGGCGTCGACGACTACGAGTGGGGCGTCACCCTGTTCGGCGTCCACTCCGACGACCTCAAGGAGTGCGTCTACACGATGCGCTACGACGAGGCCTCGGCTCGCTACGCCGAGTTCGGACCGTTCGTCACCGGCGTGGTGGGCACGCTCGACGAGGTGCTACACGCCGTCGGCGTGCACGCCTAGACCTCCTCACGCTCCGCGACCTGGCTGAGGAAGCGGCGGGTGCGTTCGTGGCTCGGGTCGCCGAGCACGGCCGCGGGCGGGCCCTCCTCGACCACCACGCCGCCGTCCATGAACACGACCCGGTCGGCCACCCGCTGGGCGAAGCCCATCTCGTGGGTCACCACCATCATGGTCATGCCCTCCTCGGCCAGCGACCGCATGACGGCCAGGACCTCGCCGATCAGCTCGGGGTCCAGCGCCGAGGTGGCCTCGTCGAACAGCATCATGTCCGGGTGCATGCACAGCGCCCGGGCGATCGCCACTCGCTGCTGTTGGCCGCCGGACAGCCGTGCCGGGTACTCCCGCACCTTGTCCCGCAACCCCACGCGATCGAGCATCGCTACCGCCGTCTCCTCGGCGGCGGCCTTCGAGCGCCGCAGCACCCGCCGTTGGGCGATCGTGAGGTTCCGCATCACGTCGAGGTGGGGGAACAGGTTGAAGCTCTGGAACACCATGCCGATCTTGCGGCGCACGGCGTCGACGTCGCAGTCGGGATCGGTGATGTCCTCGCCCTCGATCACGATCCGCCCCGACGTCGGCTCCTCGAGCTTGTTGACGCACCGCAGCAGCGTCGACTTGCCCGACCCCGACGGGCCGATCACGCACACGACCTCGCGGAAGTCGACCACGAAGTCGATGCCCTTCAGCACCTCCAGCGCACCGAAGTACTTGTGCAGCTCGTCGACCTCGATGGCCGGCGCGGTCCCGACGGCCTCCGGGGTGGTAGCAGCGAGCGCGGTCACCGTGCCCTCCGCGTCCGGGCCTCGAGCAGCCCCACCAGCCGACCCAGGGGGATGGTGATGGCGAGGTAGACCACGGCGCCCGCGACCAACGGGGTGCCGTTGAACGTCTGGTTCACTTCGTCCCGGGAGAACTTGGTGATCTCGATCGTCTGGGCGGTCGTGCCGAGCACGAACAGCAGCGAGGTGTCCTTGACCAGGGCGATGAACTCGTTGGTCAGGGGCGGGATGATGATGCGGAACGCCTGGGGCAGGACGATCGATGCCATCGCCCGCGTATGGCTCATGCCCAGCGACCGCGCCGCCTCGGTCTGCCCCTTCGGCACGGCCTCGATGCCGGCGCGGATCGTCTCGGCCATGTACGCGGAGTAGACGATGCCGAGGGCGACCGAGCCGGCGCCGTAGATGCCGGGCACGCGGACGTCGAGGGCGATGGGCGTCGCGAAGCCCACCGCGATGACCGTGACCAGCGCCGGTATGCCCCGGAACAGCTCGATGTAGCCGACGGCGAACCAGCGGTAGGGCCGGATCGACGACAGCCGCATGAGCGCGAGCGCCAGCCCCAGCACCAGGGCGAGGCTGAACGACAGCCCCGTGAAGATGATCGTGTTGCGGGCCGCCCGGGTGATGATCTCGGGGAACTGCTCGGCGAAGATGTCGGGCTGGAAGTACGCCCGCTGCAGCCGGTCCCAGTCGATGCTCAACGCCACCAGCGCGATCACCAGCAGGGTGACCGCGTAGAGGAGCCAGCGAACCAACCGGGCGCGCTGTCGTCGCGTCAGGCCACGACGAGTGCGCCCGGTCGGCTCGGCGATGGTCTCGACTCCCAGGTCTACGACTCCGCTTCGCCGAAGTACTGCTGGAAGATCTCGTCGAACTCGCCGCTGTCGCGCAGCTCGGCGAGGCCGTCGTTGATCAGCGTCAGCACGCCCTCGTTGCCCTTCTCGACGGCGAAGCCGTACTGCTCACCGGTGGGGAAGGTCTCGGTCACGACCAGCGAGTCGTCCTGGGTGGCCCGGAAGGCGTTGACCGGGAAGTCCTGCAGGATGGCCGCGATCTGACCGGCGGCGATGGCGCCGAACAGCCCGTCGGAGTCCTCGAAGGACTGGATCGTGGCACCCTGGGGCGTGTTCTCGTTGGCGTACGCCTCGCCGGTGGTGCCCGACTGAACGCCGATCGTCTGGCCCGCCAGGTCCTCGAGCGTGGCGTAGGTGTCCTCGTCCTCGGCCCGGACCAGCAGCGACTGGTCGGCGTCGAAGTAGGGGTCGGAGAAGTCCACCTGCTCGGCGCGCTCGTCGGTGATCGTGACGGCCGAGCCGACCACGTCGCAGTCGCCGGCGGCCAGCGAGCCGAGGATGCCGTCGAACGGCAGGTCGATGACCTCCATCGAGAGGTCGTTGTTCTCGGCGATGGCCCGCAGGATGTCCATGTCGTAGCCGGTCTGCTCGCCGTCGGGGCCCTCGAACTCGAAGGGCTCGTACGGCGTGTCGGAGCAGACGGTGAGCGTCCCCTCGTTCACCAGCTCCACGTCGGCCGCGGCCTGGCCGCCGTCGGCCTCGGTGGTGTCGGCGCTGTCGCCCGCTTCGGAGTCGTCGTCGTCGCCGCAGGCGGCCAGCGCCAGCGCGCCGACGGCCAACGTCGCGACGAGCCGCGTGGTGAGTGTTCTCATCATGGTGCTCCAGCTGTCGTCGAAAGAAAGGTCAACAGTCTGCACCGTCTGCGGGGACGGTGTGGAATTTTCGCAACCTCATGGCACGGCGCGCTGAACGAAATGTGCACTCGACTTCCAGCTTGCGTGGCGCCGCAGGCCACCTAGGATGCGCGCCATCGCCGGATGGACTGCCGGTGAACGGTAGATACAAGGGGGACACACCCAATGCGACAGCGCACGTGGCTCCGCATCGCGGCGGCAGCCGGAGCCTTGACGCTCGTCGCCGCGGCTTGCGGCGATGACGATGACGAGGCGGGCGACACCACAGAGACCACCGAGGAAGATGGCGGCGCGGCGCCGACGGGCGACCAGCTCGTCTTCGGGCGGGTCCTGCCCGAGACGGGTCCGCTGGGGTTCCTCGGCCCACCGATGATCGTGGGCACCGAGCTGGCGGTCGAGGACATCAACGAGGCCGGCGGCGTCCTGGGCCAGGACGTCGAGCTGTTGGAGGGCGACGAGGGCGAGACGCCGCAGATCGCCCGCGAGACCGTGACCCGGCTCCTCGGCGAAGGTGCGAACGCCATCATCGGGGCGGCGGCGTCGGGCTCGTCCCAGGAGTTCATCGCCGACCTCAGCGAGAACCAGATCCCGCAGTGTTCGGGCTCGAACACCTCGCCGGCGTTCACCGACCAGGCCAACGCCGACTTCTACTTCCGCACGGTGCCGCCCGACGAGGCCGTGGCCCCGATCATCGCCGATCGGGTGATCGCCGACGGCAACGCCACCGTCTCGGTCATCGCTCGCGCCGACGACTACGGCAACGCGCTGGGTCAGCTGGCTGTCGACAGGCTGACGGAGGGTGGCGCCACCGTCAGCCCGGCCAACCTGATCAGCTACGACCCGGAGGCGGCGACGTTCGACGCCGAGGTGGCGCAGATCTCGGGCGCCAGCCCCGACGCGGTCGTGCTGATCTCGTTCGCCGAGGGCGGCCAGATCGTTGCAGGCTTGCTCGAAGCGGGGATCACACCCGAGCAGATCTACGGGGGTGACGGTGTCTTCGGGCCGTTCTCGGAGGAGGTCGACCCCGCCAACCCGAACGTCGTCGACGGCATGACCGTCATCGGGGCGGCCGGCACCGAGGACTTCAACGAGCGCATCGCCGAGCCCACCGACAACAACTTCATCTACGGTGGCCAGACCTACGACTGCGTCATCGTCACGGCGCTGGCGGCCGAGGCCGCGGGCAGCATCGAGGGTCCGGACATCATCGCCGAGATCCAGAACGTGACCAACGACGGCACGACCTGCACATCCTTCGAGGAGTGCAAGGGACTGCTGGAGGACGGCGAGGACATCGACTACGACGGCGCCTCGGGCCCGATCAACCTCGACGAGCCCGGTGACCCGACGGCGGCCACCTACGCCATCGGCCAGTTCGAGGATGGTGGCGTGCTCACGATCCTCGAGTCGGTCGAGACCGATCTAGCGCAGTAGGTGAACCTGTGGCTGGAAGTGGTTGGAGATCAACCACTTCCAGCCACACAAACCCGAGCCAGAGGCCGCGCCGCTAGGCGCAGCCCCGGCCCGAGCGGCCGTGGGAGCGGGCAGCACACGTCGAGGCCCGAGCGGCCCGGCGCCGCAGGCGCCAAGAGCGGGGAGACACGCCACGTAGGGCCGGCGTCTATTGGCGCCGGCTCTTGGGACCTGAGCGGATAGGGACGTCCTCTTGGCTCACGGTGGTCAGCGCTGCCGGGGAGCCGAGCGGTTGAGCTGGCGGTCGACCGCCAAATTCCCAGGCGTAGGCTGCACGAACCGCCCCTATCCGCTCGGCTCCCTAGCCGACCTGGGCGAGGGAGCCCAGGTACAGCTCGACGACCTTGGCGTCGTTGAGCAGGTTGGCGCCGCTGCCGGTGTAGGCGTTGCGGCCCTGGTCGAGCACGTAGCCGCGGTGCGCGATCTCGAGGCACCGGGTGGCGTTCTGCTCGACCATCAGGATCGACACGCCGCTGGCGTTGATGTCGGCCACGCGGTTGAACACCTCGGCCTGGAGGATGGGCGACAGCCCGGCCGACGGCTCGTCCAGGAGCAGCACCGCCGGCTCCATCATCAGCGCCCGGGCCATCGCCACCATCTGCCGCTCGCCGCCCGACAGCGACCCCGTCTTCTGGTGGCGGCGCTTGCCCATGACCGGGAACAGCCCGCACAGCTCGTCGAAGCGCCGCTTGAACCCGCTGGGCTGCAGGTACATGCCCATCTCGAGGTTCTCGACGACGCTGAGGTTGGGGAACACGTTGGCGTTCTGCGGCACGTAGCCCACCCCGGCGGCCACCAGCTCATGGGCCCGGTAGCGGGTGATGTCGACGCCCCGCAGCGTCACCGAGCCCGACCGCACCGGCACCAGGCCGAAGATCGTCTTCACGAGGGTGGACTTGCCCGCCCCGTTGGGGCCGATGATCCCCACCAGCTCACCGGGGAAGACCTCGACGTGGCAGCCGTTGAGGATGTCCACCTCGGGCACGTAACCCGCGACCAGATTCTCGGCGTGCAGCAGTGGCTCGGCGGTCTCGCTCATGGGGTGAGCCCTTCCTCGGCTTCTTCCGGGACGTGCGCGACGAGCGCCTCGCTGGCGTCGCGGGATTCCTCGATGGGGACCGGAGCGTGCCGGGCGGCGTGGTCGGTCCCGAGATAGGCGTCGATGACCGCGGGATTGGTCGCTACGGCCTGGGGCGGGCCCTCGGCGATCACCCGGCCCTCACCGAGCACTACGACCCAGTCGCTGATCTCCATCACGACCGCCATGTCGTGCTCCACGAAGATGACGGTCAGCCCCTCGTCGCGCAGCCCGGTGATGTGCTGCAGCAGCGACTCGGTGAGCACGGGGTTGACGCCGGCCATCGGCTCGTCCAGGCACACGAGCTGGGGCTCGGTCATCAGGGCCCGGGCCATGTCGAGGAGCTTGCGTTGCCCACCCGACAGCGTCCCGGCGTACTCGTCACGCATGTGGTCGAGCCGGAACCGGGCCAGCAGCTCGTCGGCCCTGGCCTCGATCTCCGCCTCCTGGCTCTGCCAGGTCGGGCGGAAGAGCGATGGGAGCAGCCGCTCGCCCGTCTGTGCTTGCGCCGCCAGCTTCATGTTCTCGAGCACCGTCAGCCGCGCCAGCGCCTTGGTGAGCTGGAAGCTGCGCACCATTCCGTGACCGGCGATGCGGTGGGCGCGCATGCCCGACAGGTCCTGGCCGCCGAACAGCCACCGCCCGTGGTCGGGGGCGTCGAAGCCCGTGACCAGGTTGAACAGGGTGCTCTTGCCGGCGCCATTGGGCCCGATCAACGCGGTGATGGCACCCCGCTGCACCTCGAGGTGGTCGATGTCCACCGCCACCAGGCCGCCGAACGACTTGCGCATGCCGTCGACCACCAGGATGGGGCCGGGCTTGGCGACGCCCGGCACGGGGTCGGTGCATGCCAGCTGCTCGCGTGTGGCAGTCGCCGCCTCGGTCACGAGCGTTGCGTCGGCCGCGGCGTCGACCACGGCCTGGCGGGACGTCTCACCGTCCAAGCGCGATCTCCTCCTTGTTGCCGAAGATGCCCTGGGGGCGGAAGGCGAGCATCAGGGCCAGGATCAGGCCCACGAGCGCCAGACTAAGGGCGCCTCGGGCCTGATTCCCCTCCAGGAACCCCGGTAACCAACCGTTGTCGTCGAGCTGGGCCAGCACCGACTGGGAGCCGGCGAAGATGAACTGGAAGATCACCGCGCCCACGATCGGCCCCAGCGGCGTGGCGGCGCCGCCGATGATCAGGATCGTGTAGGCGAAGAAGGTCTGCTGGGGTTGGAAGCTGTTGGCGTTCACGCCAGAGGTGGTCAGGGCCCACATGATCCCGCCGAAGGCGCCGATGACACCGCCGATGACGAGGCTCTGCATCTTGTAGCCGAACACGTTCTTGCCCAGGCTGCGGGCCACGTCCTCGTCCTCCCGGATCGACCGGATGACCCGCCCCCACGGGCTGCGGATCAGCCGGTAGACCAGGAACGTGCACAGGCCCACGAGCAACCAGCCCACGACCAGGCTGAAGAGCTGGGCGGCCGAGTAGCGGAAGTTGCCGAAGTCGAAGCCGCTGGAGAACGGGTTGAGGTCCCGGAAGTCCTGGCCCACGTCCTGCAGCCCGAACGGCCCGCCGGTGAGGTCGGTGGCCGACCCCGACCGGGCCACGAAGCGCAGGATCTCCGCGGCGGCGATGGTCACGATGGCGAAGTAGTCGGCCCGCAGCCGCAGCGTCGGCAGACCCAGCAGGAACGCGAAGACCACCGCCAGGGCGATGGACAGCGGGATCCCGGCCCACATCGACAGGCCCCAGGTGTCGACGGCCACCCCGATGCCGAAGGCGCCGAGCAGCATGAACCCGACCTGACCGAAGTTGTACAAACCGGTGTAGCCGAAGTGGAGATTGAGGCCGATCGCCAGCAGTGCGAGGATCGCCGCCTCGGGGCCGAGCGCGGCGCGGGCGGCGTTGCCGACGATGTCGGAGAAGTCCATCAGGCCACCCGTTCCTTCTCGCCCAGGATGCCCTGGGGCCGCAGCAGCAGCACCACGATGAGCACCGCCAGGGCCCACACGAACTTCAGCTCCGAGCTGAGCCACACCGTGCTGATCTCGGTGGCCAGCCCGACCACGATGCCGCCCACCATGGCGCCGTAGGCCGTGCCCAGGCCGCCGAGGATCACGGCGGCGAACATCAGCAGCAGCAGCTGGAAGCCGTTGAGGTAGTTCACGGTGGTGGCCGTCGCCTGCAGCACCCCGCCCAACCCGGCCAAGGCGGCGCCCATGACCCACACGAACAGGATCACGCGCCGTACGTCGATGCCGGACGACTCGGCCAGGTCGACGTCGTCGGACACGGCGCGCATGGCCTTGCCGATGCGGGTCCGCTGGAGCATGAGCGCCACGCCCACCAGGCATGTCACCGCGATCCCCATGATCACCAGGTCGCGGGGTGTGATCGAGAACGGGCCCCAGTCGAGGCGCTCCTGCACCGTGTAGTCGCTGTAGCGGAGGTTGTCGCTGCCGAACCAGATGAGCAGCGCTTGGCGGAACATCAGCGACAGGCCGATCGAGATCACCATGAGCTGGAACAGCCGGGTGCCGCGCTCCCGCAGCGGGCGCCACACACCCAGCTCGAGGCCCCCGCCGATCGCCGCCGTCACCGCCACCGCCACCGCCGCCGCGGACACGAGCCAGAGGTGGGGGCCCTCGACGTTGAGTGCCCAGGCCAGGATGGCACCGAACGTGACCAGCTCGCCGTGGGAGAAGTTGATGAGGCCGGTGGTGCCGAAGATGAGCGACAGCCCGATGGCGGCCATGGCGATGATGAGGCCGAACTTGAGGCCATCCACCGCCCGGCGGGTGATGCGCTCGGCCAGGCTCGGCCCGCTGGGTCGGGGCTCGGCCACGGGCTCGCCCTCCTCGCCCTCCCCCAGCAGGGGGAACGCCACCTGGCGGATCAGGCCGACCTGAGCCTGCACCTGGCGCACACCCCCGCCCTCGCGTATGGACACACCCTCGGGAAGCGACTCGGGATCGAGAGTGACGGTGTAGGGGCCGGCGGCCGGCACCGGGACCTGCCACATCCCCTCGGCGTCGGTGGTCGCCTCGCCGACCTCGCCGCCCTGGGCGTCGGTCACAATGACGGTGGCGTCCTCCACCGGTTCCCCCTGGACCCGGATCGTCCCGCCGACGCCGAGGGGCGGCCCGGGCGCGGTGGTCGTCGTAGGGTCCTCCTGGGCGGCCGCCGGCGTGGCAGCGCCAACCGCCAGGGCCGCGGCCACCACCGTGGCCGCGGCGGTCAGGTAGGCGACGCATCGCCGAAACACTGTGCGGGATGTCAACGAGTTGCGCTGATCGGTGGTCACTTTGGTCGGTCCCGTTGCCCGATGGGGCGCGTCAGTGTAGGTGTTGGGCCGCAGGCGATGCCCGTCCGCGCCCCCTCCCTCCGCGGCAGACTACGACGGTGACGACCGACGCGCTGTACCTCCGCGACGCCTACCTCCGCTCGTTCGACGGCTCGGTGACGGCCATCGACGGCGACCGGGTCGTCCTCGACCGCACGGCGTTCTATCCCACCGGTGGGGGCCAGCCGCACGACACCGGCGTCCTGCGCTGGGACGGGGGCTCGGCCCGGGTCACCGAGGTGCGCAAGCAGGGCGACGACGTGTGGCACACGCTCTCGGACGACCGCGAGGGGCCGTTGCCGGCGGTCGGTTCAGCCGTCCGTGGCGAGGTCGACTGGGAGCGACGCCACCAGCTCATGCGCACCCACAGCGCGCTCCACGTGCTGTGCGGGGTGATCTGGAACGAGTGGGGCGTCCCGGTCACCGGCGGCAACATGGAGCCGCTCACCGCCCGCATGGACTTCGAGCTCGATCCGACGCCCGAGGGCTTCGGTGCCCGGGTCGAGGAGCTGGTGGCAGCCGAGATCGGCGCCGACCGCCCGATCGAGGTGTCGTTCATCCGCCGGGCGGAGGCCGTGCTCGACGAGGCGCTGATCCGCACCAAGGTCAGCATGGTGCCCGAGTCGGTGGCCGAGATCCGGGTGGTCGACATCGTGGGGCTCGACAAGCAGGCCGACGGCGGCACCCACGTGCGCTCGACGGGCGAGGTGGGCCGGGTCCGGGTGGTCAAGACCGAGTCCAAGGGCAAGGGCAACAAGCGGGTCCGCATCACCGTGGAAGACCCGTGACCGCCGCCTCCCTCGACGGGCTGCGCGACCGGCTGCGGGCGCTCGACCGGGTGGTGGTCGCCTTCTCGGGGGGCGCGGACTCGGCGTTCCTGGCGTGGGTGGCACACGACACCCTGGGGTACGGCCGGGCGACGGCGGTGACCGCCGTGTCGCCGTCGTTGCCGGCCGCCGACCGGGCCGAGTGTGCCGACCTGGCGGCCGAGTGGGGGCTGCGCTGGCGCGAGGTCGAGACCGACGAGCTGGCCGATGCCGCCTACGCCCGCAACGACGCCGACCGCTGCTACTGGTGCAAGGACGCGTTGCTGCGTGTAGCGGGACCGGTGGCGGCGTCGGAAGGCGCCACGGTGGTGCTGGGCGTGAACCTCGACGACCTAGGTGACCACCGCCCGGGCCAGCGGGCGGCCGCCGAGCGGGGGGCGCAGTTCCCGCTGGTCGACGCCGGCTTCACCAAATCCGACGTGCGAGCCTGGTCCCGTCGCCTGGGCCTGCGCACCTGGGACAAGCCGGCGGCAGCCTGCCTGGCGTCGCGCCTGCCCTACGGCACGCCGGTGACCTTGCACCGGCTGGCGACGGTGGAGCGGGCCGAGGCGGCACTGCGGGCGCTGGGGTTCCGCGAGCTGCGGGTGCGCCACTACGGCGACACCGCCCGCCTCGAGGTGCCGCTCGACCGTCTCGGTGACGTGGTGGCGCTGCGGGAGCCGGTGGTGGCGGCCGTCCAGGAGGCCGGCTACCGCTACGTCACCCTCGATCTCGAGGGCCTGCGCTCCGGCAACCTCAACGCCGCGCTCGGCTTCACGGCTCGACCGCCGGGCTGACGCCACGGTTGGGGTGATTTCGCGTTTCCCCACACGAGATGCTTGACCCCACGGCCCATCGGGTCGAGGATGAATGGCATCCTGTCAGGCCAAGGCCCCTCAGGCGGTCCACAATGATGTGGCGTACCGCTGAAGCCACATCGGACTGACCGGCGACAGCGGGGGACGCCAGGCGTCATGTAGAGGGGGACGCCATGCGGAGAACGCTGTTTAGCGTGATCGCCGGTCTCGCGCTCATCGTCGGCTCCACATCAGCCGGCGCGACCAGCGGGACCGAGCCGGACCGTCAGATCTCTCACGGCTCAGAGGTGGGGCCGGACGACGGGGCGGCGAAGAACCACCTCGATCAACATGGTCCGAGCACCGGCCACCTGCCGGGGTCGTCGGAGAACGTCGAGCTACTGGGAGCGCTGAGGCTCACCTCGTTCGAGGGTGACATCTCCGACGTCTCGGCGCTCCAGACCGCCGACGGTCGGTGGTTCGCCTACCTCGGGAACTGGGGCGCGCACTGTCCCACCGGGGGTGTCCACGTCGTCGACATCACCGACCCGGCGAACCCGGTGCGGGCCGGGTTCCTGAACAGTGGCGGGTTCGGCTACGTCAC
>DASQUK010000027.1:0-2301 GCA_035641315.1 Acidimicrobiales bacterium
GGATCGAGATCGTGCTCGCAAGCGGCGCGACAGTCCGCGCGCGGAGCATGATCGTCGCCGGGGGCGTCGTGTATCGACGCCTCGAGGCGCCCGGCGTCGAGGAGTTGATCGGGCGTGGCGTCCACTACGGCTCCGCCCCCGGGGAGGCCCGGATGTATCGCGGGCGCCGGGTCGCCATCGTCGGCGCGGCCAACTCCGCCGGTCAGGCGGCGATCCATCTCGCCAACAAGGGCGCGGACGTGACCGTGCTGTGCCGCGGCGAGGGGCTCGACCGGTCCATGTCGCGTTACCTGGTCGAGCGGATCGAGCGGCACCAGCGGATCGCCGTCCGCACCCGAACGGTCGTGACGGAGGCACGCGGCGAGCGGTGGCTACGCGAGCTTGCGGTCGCCGGTCCGCACGGGGAGTCCACGATCGCGGCGGACGCGCTCTACCTCCTGATCGGCGGTGCGCCGCTCACCCTCGCGGTGCGGGAGTGGCTGCGCTGCGACCGCCACGGCTACATCATGGCCGGGCCCGACCTACTGCACGGCGACGCCCTGTCCCGCTGGCCGCTCGAGCGTGATCCGATGTTCCTCGAGACGAGCCACCCCGGCGTGTTCGTCGCCGGCGACGTACGTCACGGCTCTATCAAGCGCGTCGCTTCGGCCGTCGGCGATGGTGCCATGGCGTCCTCCCTCGTCCACCGCTTCCTCGCCACCGGCGAGGCGCCGCCGGCATGAGTCCCGAGCCGGTGGCGCACGCCGCACCCGGCGACAGCCAATCGCGCCCGTCGCGACGCGTGCTCGTCGCGCAGATGCGCGAGCCGCTGCGCCGGTTCCTGGCCACGGAGGCGGGCAGCGCCGGAGTCATGCTCGCAGCGGCGATCGTCGCGCTGGTCTGGGCGAACTCGCCGTGGTCGGACGACTACGAATCGCTGTGGCACACCGACGCTGCGGTGCGAATCGGCGGCGCCCAGCTCTCGATGGACCTGGGTCATTGGGTGAGCGACGGCCTGATGGCCCTCTTCTTCCTCGTCATCGGGCTCGAGGTCAGGCGCGAGCTGTCGATGGGCGAGCTAACCGAGCGCGTTCGCCTCGTCGTGCCGGTGCTCGGCGCGCTTGGCGGCATGGTCGTCCCGGCGCTTCTTTACCTGGCGATCACCCCGTCGGGTGAGGCCGCCAACGGCTGGGGCGTGGTGATCGCCACCGACACGGCCCTCGTACTTGGTGCGCTGGCGATCGTCGGTCCTGCCATCTCGACCCAGCTGCGGATCTTCCTGCTGTCGGTCGCCGTGTTCGACGACGTGGTCGCGGTCGCGGTGATCGGTGTCGTCTACTCCGGTTCGCTCGACCCGGTGGCGCTGGCGGTGGCGGGCGGCTCGCTGGCCGTGGTCGCGGTGCTGTCGCGGCGCGGGGAGTGGCGGTATTCCGCGTACGCGGTCGTGCTCTTGGTGCTCTGGGTAGCGACCGTCGAGTCGGGTCTGCATGGGTCGATCGCCGGCATGGCCGCCGGGCTGCTGATCGGTGCGCATCCGGCCCGCCGTGCCGACGTCGAGCGCGTCGGTGCGCGGTTCCGCGCCTTCCAGCAGGCGCCACTTCCGGACGTCGGCTACTCGGCGGGCAGGGTCCTGCAGCAGACAGTGTCGATGAACGAGCGACTCCAGGTGGTCCTCCACCCGGCCGTCAGCTACGTGATCGTGCCGGTGTTCGTCCTCGCGAACGCCGGCGTCGACCTGCGGGGGGGACTGATCGGGGATTCGATCGCGTCGCCGATCATGTGGGGCGTCGTCGTCGGACTGGTCGTCGGCAAGCTGATCGGCATTGGGGTCACGGCGCTGACCAGCGCTCGGCTCGGGTTCGGTGAGCTGCCCCGTGGCGTCGGAGAGGGACAGGTGGTAGGCGGCGCCGCACTCTCGGGGATCGGCTTCACGGTCTCCCTGCTGATCGCCAATCTGGCGTTCGAGGATCCAGAGCTGATCGAGACGGCTACGGTCGGCGTCCTCGCGGCCGCGATCCTGGCAACGCTGACCGGCTGGCTGACCTTCAGGCTGGCGGCCGTCCTGCGCGGCGAGCGCACGGCCAGCCTGCCGATGCTCCTGGACCGGCCGGTCGACCCAGGCCGGGACCACATCCGCGGTCCGGCCGATGCGCCTCTGACGCTGGTCGAGTATGCGGACTTCCAGTGCCCGTTCTGCAGCCGGGCCACCGGTGTCGTCGACGCCCTCAGAGAGCGCTTTGGCGATGACCTGCGCTACGTCTTCCGCCACCTCCCGCTCGTCGACGTGCACCCGGAAGCCGCGTGGGCGGCGGAGGCGGCCGA
>DASQUK010000028.1:0-3222 GCA_035641315.1 Acidimicrobiales bacterium
TCCCCACCGCCCGGGACCGCACCGTGCAGGCATCCCTCAAGCTGGTGCTCGAGCCGATCTTCGAGGCGGACTTCAAGCCGGCGAGTTACGGCTTCCGCCCGAAGCGCCGAGCTCAAGACGCCATCGCCGAGATCCACCAGTTCACCTCTCGTGGTTATGAGTGGGTGCTCGAAGGTGACATCACGGCGTGCTTCGGCGCGCCATCACACTGCCCCTTCTGCTGCTGGTGTGTGGTCGAAGAGCCCGGGATCGGGCCGATTCACCTTGATTCGCAGGCCTTTTCTGCGTCCGGTGCGGACGTGGACGGCTTCGAGCTCGCCGCGCTTGACACGCTGCAACACGGTCTGGCGGGACACGCCGAGGGCGTGGGTGGCTTCGAGCATGGCGAGCCAGCCGGGCGGGGTGTCGTCGACGAAGCGGGCCCGCAGTTCGTCGGTCATGCGGATACGCCACGGGGCGCCGGGGGTGAGCTGTTCGCCGGCGATGAACCCATCGTTGAGCCAGCGGTGCACGGTGGAAGCAGCGACGCCGAGGACCTTGGCCGCGTCGGTGACGGTGACGAGCTCGCCGTCGGGTTGCTCGGCCGATCGCTGGTAACGCGGGATCTTCCAGTGATGCCGCAGGGCTTGGACGATGGTGGCGGTGAACCGTTGGCCGGTGGCGCTGCGCCGACCTTGGCGGTTCAAGATGCCGGCGATGGTGGCGTCGGGGTAGTGGACGGCGAGCCGGCGCAGCAGCTCGATGGTGTCCTCGTCGGTGCGGTTGGTGGGCTGGTGGGCGCCGCGCAGCTCGACGACGAGCTCGGTGGTGGCGCCGCCCCGCCAGCGCACGAGCAGCTCGGCCCGCTTGTCCTGCTTGTTTACGTTGACGCGGACGTCCTCGAGCAGCGTGCGCAGCAGCTCCTTGCGGTCCCTGTCGCTGGTGGTGGGCGCGGACCACACCCGCCCGATGTCCGAGCCGAGCGCGGTCAGCGCGGCGCGTTCGTCGTCGGTGAGCGACCGGGGCCGCGCCGCCTCCCGCCGTGCCAGTTCGGCTTCGGCGTCGGCCAGCGCGGTGAGCTTGGCTTCCCAGTCGGTCTCCAGGCCGCGGGCCACCAGGCGGTTGTCCGGGTCGACGGCCAGGTAGCGCCGCTCGGCTCGTATGGCCTCGTAGCGGGCTCGTTCGACCTGGCGTCGCCACTGGCCGAGGGCGGCGTCGTGGTCAGCTTCGATCACCTCGGCGGCAGCGAGGGTGGCGGCCACGCCGGCGGGAGCGAGGGCGGCGAGGAAGGCCGCGGTGACGGCCCGGTCGATCTGCACGCCGCCCACGCTCAGGCAGTACACGCCGCGGCCGTTGACGAGGGTGCGGTTGGCGCAGTGATAGCCCGGTGTCGAGTTGGTGCCCTGGTAGTGGACAGCGAGGCGCCGGCCGCATCGCCCGCAGGTGGCCAGCCCTTGCAGCAAGGCGGTTCCTTCGCGCAGCGCGCCGCTGCCGGGCTGATGGGCTCGCGGGCGGGTGTTGGCGCCGATGCGGGCTTGGTTGGCCTCGTAGGTCGCCCAGTCGATGTAGCCGGGATGGTGGTCCACGATCAGCACCTGCCAGTCCGACCGGCCCAGGACACGGGCTCGGGTCCGCACGCGGCCGTCGTCATCGACGCGGCGTTCTCGGCGGGTGCGGCCATAGACATAGGCGCCAGCGTAGGAAGGGTGCGTGAGCACCCGGTGGACCGCCGGGTAGGTCGGCGTGATCCAGGCGAGCTCGGCGTCGCCGGCGCGCTGCACGGGCATCATGAGTCCCTCGCCGAGCAGCCACAGCCACACCGCGCGCGCCGAGCCCAGTTCGGCGAAGCGTTCGAAGATGGCGGCGATCACGCCGCGCACGGCCTCGTCGGGGTGCAGCAGGATCTCGCCGTCTTCGTCGCCCCACACCAGCCCGACGGGCAGGCCCCGGCGCAGCTCGCCTCGTGCGGCCTTGTTGCGGATGCCGCCTTCCAGGCGGGCGCGCAGCACGTGCAGCTCGGCCTCGCTCATCGTGCCCTTGAGACCCAGCACCAGCCGGTCGTTGAAGCTGGCCGGGTGGTAGATGCCATCGGCGTCGGCGATCAGCGTGTCGGTGATACCGGCCAGGTCCAGCAGCCGATACCAGTCGGCGTTGGAGCGGGCCAGCCGCGACACCTCCAGGCCGAACACGATCCCTACACGACCAAGGGCGACGTCGGCGGTGAGCCGAGCGAAGCCCGAGCGTGCCGTGCCGGCCGAGCCGGAGACGCCAAGGTCCTCGTCGATCACCTCGACGGCTCGGCGCGACCAGCCCAACTCGACGGCTCGTTCCACGAGCGCGTACTGGCGGTCGGTGGACTCGACGTTGCGTTCGGTCTGGCCGGGTGTGGACTGGCGCACGTAGACCACCGCGGCCCGCCCGAGGTGGGCGGGCCGGATCTTGGGGTGCCCGGCCACCGGCCGGGCGTGGTCGGTCGTATCAGTCATCGTCGTGTTCCTCCTCGTGTGCTGGTTCGACGAGCTGTGCCATCAGCCGGGCGAGCACCGCGACCGCGTCGGTCTGCTCGTCGGGAGCGAGGTGCTCCCACGCGAGCGGCGGTGCCGCGCTCAGCCCGGCCAGTGGCAGCGGTGGCTGCATGCGGAACCTCCTCAGTGGGCTCGTCTGCATCCTCGAACCGCTGCGCTTCGGCGCGGTGGATGAGACCGTCGGCCACGGCCCGAGCGTGAAGGAGATCCGCCAATGACCCCAGCGTCTCCGGTCCGTCCGCCGGTTCCGTGCCGCTGTCGATGTCGGTCCAGCCCGCCGGGATCAGGCTCTTGGAGCCGTCCGGCAGCACCAGACACAGCTCCAGGCGGCCCTGCTTGCGCATCCAGCCGAACACCGCCAGCGTCTGACCCTCGAACGGATGCCCACGCCGCACGATCGTCGCCGTCGCCGGAAGGTCGCCGACGTGGGCAGTGTGTCGCCTACTCGTTCGACGAGATCTCGCATGTGGGCCTCATGGACCGGGTGCGGGACCGGATCGGGGACAGGCGCGTCCTGGGCTTGGTGAAGGCGTTCCTCAAGGCCGGGATCCTCGGTGAGGACCAGGTAGAGCGGGACACGGTCACCGGCACCCCGCAAGGGGGGATCCTGTCGCCGCTGCTGGCCAACATCGCTCTCTCGCTGCTCGACGAGCATTTCGCCGAGGCGTGGGAGTCATGGGGCGACTTCAACGCTCGCAGCCGTCGGCGCCGCAAGGGG
>DASQUK010000029.1:0-4672 GCA_035641315.1 Acidimicrobiales bacterium
TCCTGCGAGCTCTGGGCGTGGGTTGTCCCTGGCCCCAGGAAGAACCCGACGCCGACGAGCACGACGACGGCGGCGCCGACCCGGCACCCCCAGCGCCCCCAAGCCGTTCGACCCGAGCCGCGCACACGTCACCTCCCCCACGGACGATAACGCCCGGCCGTCGTGACCGGACGGGTCGGGCAGCCCCGCCAGCGGATGCCTGCCCGACCGGGAACAGCCGGAGAAGGTCAGCGGGTTCCCCGCATGACGTTCGTCTGGTGCGAGGCCGCAGTGTTCCGATGACGACCCGGGGCACGAGGGTCGTGGCCAGCGAGGCGGCGCTCTGGCTGGTCACAGTGGCGGCGATCCTGGGCATGCACCGGCTGTGCCCCCGAAGCGCCTCTCGCCGAGGAACGGTCGGCCGGGTCGCTCCCAGAGCGTGAATCGTGTGATGGGCAGGAATCCCATGCGGATGAATCCGGGTCGGGAGTCGTCGCTGGTGTACGCGATGGCCGGCAGGTCAGGCGCGTCGAGGACACGGGACCACACCAGCGCTTCCCAGACCCCACGTCGCCGAGCGGCCGGCAGGGTAGCGGCAAGGCACAGATTCACGAGGCCGTGGCCGGTGAACCGGTTGCCGACCCCGACCGCTTCACCGTGAAGCAGCCCCAAGCGGACGACGAGACCTGTGTCGGCGAGGGACGGCGGGAAGACCGAGCCCATCGGAAGATCGCGCGCGCCATGGAGCGGGTAGCCGTCGACGGCGACACGCTCGGCTGCGGCGAAGACCTCTGGGCTCGTGGCGACACGCACCGCGAGACCCGGAGGAGGCTCGTAGCTGGTGGGGCCGGGCGCTCGAACGACCACCGCGGGATGCCCGATCAGTGACCAGCCCCGGGTCGACAGGTCCCGCGTGGGCCAGATCGACAGCACCGTCGCCGGGTGGCCGCCGGTCTCGAAGAACCTGTCGATGACGTCGAGCACCGGGTCGTCGAGACCGGCCAGCGGGCGGGCCGGGATCGCCTGGTTGAAGTACGGCACGGGGCTGGCGGCGTCGGCGAGGAACACGTCGTCGGTGCGGTCGGCTCGCCCGCCGAGCGCGCCGGCCATCTCCGCGTTGACCTCCGCCTGATTGTGCACGAACCGGCGCAGGAGCGTGTCCTCGACGGGGGTGTCGGGAAGCCATCCGGACTCGAGCGGGCGTTCGGTGACCGGCGCCATCGTCTCACCCCACCGGCCGGTAGAAGCGGAACATTGGGTGTTCGATGCGCAGCTCTTCGACGGACGCGAAGCCGGCGTCGCGGGCATACGCGGCAAAGACGTTCGGCCGCATGACGGTGCCAGTGGCGGCCGAGACCTCGGCGTCGCGCCCCGCTGGCAGGCAGTGCAGAATGCTGAACCCGTAGAGCAGGCGCTCGATCGGATCGCCGGACGGCTCGAACGCGTCGGCCGCCTTTTCGTCGATGATTAGCACCGCGCCGCCGTCGCCGGTCACCCGCCGCATGGCGGCGAGCGCGCCGACCGGGTCGGCGAGGTCGTGGATCACCTCGCACGCGATCGCAAGGTCGTACCGGCCGGTGAGGCTCGCATCGGTGATGTCGCGGACCTCGAAGTGCACCCGGTCGGAGACGGCGCGGTCGGCGGCGTGTTTGCGGGCGGCGGCGATCGAGACGTCGTCGAGGTCGAACCCGTCGACGCTCACCTGGGGGTACGCTTCGGCAATGTAGATCTCGGCTCAGCCTTCGCCGCACCCGAAGTCGGCGATCCGCAGCGGCTCGCCGGCTTCGAGGCGGGCGTGCACGTCGGCCAGGCGGGCAGCCACTCGGTCGTGAGCGAGTTGGCGAACATCGGACGGGTGAATCCCGCCTGCATGTCGTGGAGCGCGTAGGCGGCGAAGGGGACGCCGGCGCCGGTGTGGAACGCGGCGGTGACCTGGTCGAGGGTGCGGGCGATGATCGGAGGGATGTCGGCCAGGGCGCCGACGTACGCCGGGTGCGCCTCGTCGAGCAGGGCGATGGCGTGGGCTTCGGGCAGCGCGTACCGGCGCTCGTCGGCCGGGCGGCCGGGGTCGTCGACGGTCACGACGCCGGCGACCGCCTGGTGCTCGAGCCACTCGCGGGCGTAGCGCTCGTCGATGTCGATCCGCGCCGCAACCTCGGCGACGCTCAGCCCTGATTCACCGCGGAGCGCGGCGTAGATCCCGAGCTGTCGCCCCAGGTAGGCGACCGCGAGCTCGGCGGTCGCGAGCGCGGCGCCGAAGAGTGTGTCGGCGAATGTCTCTAGCTGCTGGTCGAGGGTCGATGGGTCCTGGGGGTCGTCACGGTCTGCCTCCCCGATGTGTGCAGTGCAGTCGAGAGGCGCCAGAACGGACCTGGCGTCGCCAGATCATCGCGAGCGGGTCGACGAGATCTCCCAGGAGATGGCCCGCTCAGGTTGGTAGGAGCACCAGAAGCCGGTCCGGATCGAGTTGCGGAGTGGCGGCCGAGCGCGGGGTTGAGGCGCTCGAGCCGGTCGATGCTCGCCTTCACGAGCGCCGACATGGCCTTGCGCAGCCGCTCATCGGGATCGCTGCCCGCGCTCGGGGCGCGCCCACCCAGCCCGAACGCCTTGGTCAGCTGGTCGACCAGCGCGTCGCGCTCGGCCGCCAGGCGCTCGGCACAGGCGAGGTCCCCGTGGCGGTCGGCCTCGTCGAGGTCGTCTTCAAGGTCGCGCAGCCGCTGCCGGTACTGGGCCACCGCGGTCTCGTCGAGCGCGGCCTGGGCTGACGGCGCAAACCCGATCTCGTCGACTCCTGCGAGTGTGCGCACGTGGACCTCCTGACCGGGTCGGGCCAGGAGCACGGCGAAGTCGGCGATGCCTTTGGCGTGGCGGACCCGCACGGCGGAGGTCTATCTGTTGGTGCGCCGGCAGTTTCCCGAGGTGGCACGTGCCCTCGACGATCTGGCGCGGGTGACCGAGGGGGCGGGGCCGCTGCCCGCCAGGGAGTAGCGGCTGGTGAAGCTCGGTATCTCCATCGGCGCGCTGGCCGAGGGCGCCGTACGGTCGAACGTCCGCAAGGCGCTCGACGTCGGCGTCACCGCCGACGAGATCCGACACACCGCCCTGCTCGCCATCACGACCCGCGGCTTCCCCGGGGCGGTGGCCGCCCTGAAGTGGATCGACGAAGCGCTCGCGGGGTCGTCCGAAGCGTAAACAGCGTCAGGTCATGGCGCCGACGGCGGTCAGCCCGGGGTCGACCAACACGGTGGCCACGCCGAGAATGAACGGCGACCGGTTGGAGGGGCGATCGACCGAGCTCGTCGCCTTCAACTGCGTCCGCACCCTGCACCCTGCGCCTGCAGACCTGAACCCACGACCGCGGCCACCGGCACCGCAGATCACCATCGAACCGGGACAACACAACCAGCCACACGGGTCACCCCGACGCGCCCCCATCCTGGCCCGTCGACCCAGCGCATCCCGAACCCGACCCACGCCGCCGCCTGGGTCCAGCCGCCTACTGAAAGGCCCGGGGGCTAGGCGCGTCATTCCCCCTGGGGATGGTGCACCACCGAGGCGTCCGAACCGGGGAAGTACAGGCCCTGGTGGCCGTCGGACCACTTGACGACGTAGGGCGGAGCCCCATCGGCCCCCCGGACCTCGACCACGACGGCGTCGCGGTCGGGCTCGGCGACGTGATGCCCGCTGACGACGATCTTGTCTCCCACCTTGGCACGCATGGCTTCCTCCTGGTGAAAAGGTGACTGTCAGTTGTACCCTCCATCGAACACGGCGAGGACGCGTGCGCCTACCAGCCTCGCTCCCGTCGTTGGATGTGCCTGCGTGAACTTCCCGGAGCGGGGGATAGTCGTCCAACGCCGGGAGAGCGGCGCATGGTGTTCCTCGGTTTCGACAGGTTCGCTCGTGCCGACAGGATCTACGCCCTCGAGCCGCTCCGGGGGGACGAGCGAGGCGGTCGTGTTCGAGATCGACGGCCCAATCCTCGACCAGCGGCACATGGTCTGGAGCCGGCGCGGGGCTCGGCTCGCAAGCGATGTGATCGCGACCTCCGATGACCCGGGCCGCCTGGGACGCTCGGCCTACGCCTACTTCCATGTGCCGATGGTGGCTGGGATCATCGCCCGGGCCGTCGCCGACGAGCTCACGATTGCCCACGCCGGCGGCGACGTTACCGCCGGTACCGCGGCGGTGATCCTCGGCGGCCCAGCCCTTTACCTGGCGCAACGCCCTGTTCAAGTGGACCCTGTTCGCACCCTGGTCGTGGTCACGGGCCGTGGCGATCGCCGTCCTGGTTGTGACGCACCACGTCGTCGCGCAGGCGATCGGGATCGGCCGCGTAGAACGGGCCGGCGACCGCGGGAGGACGCACCCAGCCGCTCACCTCGGCGGTCGCGGTCACCTATCCGCACCCGCCAGGCGCACCGCGACACGCCGGCGGCCCCAGCCTTGCGGTGGCCCTTCGAAGCGCCCCGGCACCTGGTGTCCGCACGTCCGGCAGCACCCGTCCTCGCTCAGATGCCACCGTCCCAGCTCGTACCAGTCGCGCTGCATGAGGAGAGCACCGCATCCCGGGCACCACGTGCTCGACCCCGGCTGGTCATGCACGTTGCCCGTGTACACGTACTCCAGCCCGTTGCGGAGGCCCCACTCGCGGGCGCGGGTGAGCGTCGCCGCCGGCGTGTGCGGGATGTCC
>DASQUK010000030.1:0-4068 GCA_035641315.1 Acidimicrobiales bacterium
GTGAGCCCGCGCTTTATAACAGTGCGACGGTGACCGTGTCCCGCGACAGCGCCGCCGCCGACACCCCGGCTGTCGGCTGGCCCCGCGACACCGGTCAACAGCTGGGTGGGCAAGGCATCGCTGTCCGGCTCGGCGATCGCACGCCGTCAGGTTGTCGCTCCAAGCTGGGACATCTCGCATGCCGCACTTGAGCCGACCAAGAACCTGATCGATCGGTACGCCGCCCGTGCCCCGGTGACCAGCGCCGAAGCGCCGTTATGCGCGCGTCGCCGACGCTCGCTGGTGAACGTTATGCATGCACGGGCTGTGCGCCCCGAACGGCACGTATCTGGAGTCCTCGATGAGGGGTCCACGACGTAGCTGATGGAAGGCTTGAGATGCGTCGTGGACGCGTTATCTGGAGTGTGTCCGTGACCATCCCCGGCGTCGGGTTCTGGTCGTCACGTCCAGATCCGGCAGTGCTCGGTGATCGTCCAACGGGTGGTGATCCGCGTGACCGAGGCGGAGTCGTGGACAGTGGTTGGAGACGATCGGTCGCCGGTCGAGTCGTTCCTCACGTACCTGTCAGCGCTGGAGCGCTCCCCGAATACCCGCAGTGGACATGTCCACGACGCAGACCCGCAGGTCAACTGCCCCTTCCAAAGACAGACTCGAGATAACGAATCTTCTCGGACGGCCGTGGGTGAGCGGGCGACCTCAGGGAGACAAGTGGTCGCGAAAGAACGAGATGATGCGGTGGCGGGCGTCTGTTGCCGAGTGGGGTTGCCTACGATCTGGGCGTAGTAGAGACTGGTTTCGATGGTGAGGGATCGGCGCGACGATCGAGGCGATGTCGAGGCGGTCCTGGGTCCGCTCGAGGCCGAGGTGCTGCGGGTCGTGTGGGAGTTCGACCGGCCGGTGAGCGTGCGCGAGGTGCTCGACCGCATGAACGGCGACCGTTCGCGCCAACTGGCCTACACGACGGTGATGACGGTGCTGGCCAAGCTCGCCAACAAGGGCGTGCTGGGGCGTCAGCAGAACGGTCGGGCGTACCTCTACGAGGCGACCGTGACTGACGCGGCCGGCATCGCGGTGCGCAGCGTGCTCGACCGGTTCGGTGAGGCCGCGGTGGCGCGGTTCGTCGATCAGGCCCGGGCCGATCAGGAGCTGCGCAAGCGTCTGGAACGGCTGCTGGAGGCCGGCGAATGAGGTGGGACTCGTCGGATCGGGCACTGGTCAGCCTCGCCGGTCTGTTCACACTGGTGTACGGCGCGATCCTCGTGGCGGCCGGTGGGCTGGTGCTGCGCCTGGATCCGGGGCGCGTGCTACCGAGCAGCCACATCGCCGCCGACGCCACCATCGTCGTCCTGGCGGCACTGGTCCTCGCCGTGCTGGGCATCGCGTTGGGGTTGCCCCACGAACGGGAGGCTCGGGGATTGGCCACGCAGGCGGCGAGGCGGGCGGTTGCGTGGCCCCCCGAGGTGCGGCGGTCTGCCGCCGAGCTGTCCCTGACGGATCGCGTCGTGCTCACCGACGACGACGCACCCGCCGCATTCACCGTCGGCATGCTGCGGCCCCGCGTAATCGTCAGCCGCGGGCTGCTGCGCCTGACGTCGGGGCGCGAGCTGGCGGCGATCCTGGCCCACGAGGCGTACCACGTGCGGCGCCACGATCCGACTCGGCGCCTGGTCGTCACCGTGCTGTGCCGGGCGCTCTACCGGCTACCCGTCGCGGTGCAGCTGCGTGACCGCTTCATGGCCGCCACGGAGTTCGAGGCCGACCGGCGGGCGATCGAGCGCTCGGGTCGGCGGCCGGTGGCGGCGGCCCTCTATCGACTCCTGTCCGACGGGGAGCAGATCGAACCAAGCCTGGTGGCACCGATGGCCGGCCCGAAGCTGCTGGCTGCACGGGTGGCCCAGCTGGAGACGGGCTTGACCCCGGTCGTGCAGATCGCGACGCGGCCTTGGCTGCACACGCTGCTCGGGTTGTCGCTCCTGGTCATCGCGGCGGACATGGTGTTCCACGCTCTCGGGCGCGGGGCACAGGAACCGGTGTGGGACCCGGTGCACGGCATCGCCCACACCATCCCGCTCTGGGGTCTGTGGGCGATCGACCGGCTGCTGCATCGCGCCCATTAGCGCACGCCACCCGCACCCCCCGCTCCACGGTGGAAGCTCGACGCGCTAACTACTATGGTAACTTAGTACTAAGATCAGTTCGTTAGAGGTGGTCGCATGAACGTCGCCTGGCGGAACCTGACACGGGACCGGGGTCGCGTGCTCGTGTCCGCCGGCGGGGTGGGTTTCGCGGTGCTGCTGATCCTGCTGCTACGCAGCTTGTACGCCGGGATCTTGGACTCCTCGACCCGTTTCGTGCGAGGGGTCGAGGACCATTCCGACGAGTCCGTGGTCTGGGTCGCCCAGAAGGGCACCCCGGGCGACTTCTTCCATTCCGTCTCGTTGATGCCCGAGGAGAGACGGGAGGAGATCCAGGCGGTGCGAGGCGTCGTCGCCGCGGTTCCGCTGCTGGGTCGAGCCACCGAGTTCACCTACCGCGATCACGAGGCGGACTTCTTCGTGCTGGGGGTCGATCCCGAGGCGCCCATCGCTGCGCCGGCGACGGTCGAACGGGGAGCGAGGGCGCCCGCCGAGGGTGAGGTCATCCTCAGCCGGGTGGTCGCCGACGACCTCGGCATCGGGATGGGCGACACCCTGGATGTCGCTGGTCTCCCGCTCAGGGTTGCCGGCGTGACCCCCGAGGGAGCCGGCTTCCTCAGCCAGTTCGCCTGGGTCCACTACGACGACGCCGAGAGGCTGCTGCAGGTCGAGGGCGTCGTCAACTTCTTCCTCGTGCTGGCAGAAGGCGACGCCACCACCGTCGCCGACCGCATCGAGACCGAGGTGCCCGGCACGCTCTCAATGACGACCGACGAGTTCGCGGACGAGAACACCCGCGACATGGAAGAGGGCGTGCTGCCCATCGTCTACGTGCTGATGTTCATCGGTCTGGCGATCGGGACGCTGATCATCGGGCTGACGGTCTACGCGGCCACGATGGAGCGTCGGCGCGAGTACGGGGTGATGAAGGCCATCGGATTCAACAACCGAAAGCTGATCACTGTCGTGTGGCAGCAGGCGATCGCCGCGGGCGCCATCGGATTCGTCGTGGGTGTCGCGGCCACGGTCGCGCTGGCCGCCCTGGTGGCGCGGATCGAGCCATTGTTCACGACCACCTTCACGGCCTACGACGTGGCGTTCGTGGCGGTCGCCGCTCTCGTCATGAGCCTGCTCGCATCGCTGGTGCCCATCCGCCCGGTCATGCGGACGGATCCGGCCGAGGTGTTCCGGGGATGACCATGAGCGACACAGCGCTGCGTCTCGAGGCGGTAACCAAGGTCTACGGCGAGGGTGACATCGCGGTGCACGCCGTCACCGACGTCACGTTGGCCGTCGAGCCTGGCGAGACCGTGCTGATCATGGGGCCGTCAGGATCGGGGAAGACCACGCTGCTGTTGATGGCCGGCACGCTGCTGCGACCCAGCTCCGGCCAGGTCGTGCTCGATGGCGAAGAGGTGAGCGCCCTCAGCGAGAAGCAGCTTCCCGCCCTGCGGCTGCGGCGCATCGGGTTCGTCTTCCAGCTCTTCAACCTGCTCGAGAACCTGACCGCGGCCGAGAACGTCAGCATCGTCATGGAAGCCGCCGGCACCCGCCGGCGGCTGGCCCGGCAGCAGGCGTGCGATCTGCTGCGCGAGCTGCGACTGGACACGCGGGCCGACGCGCGGCCGGAGACTCTCTCTGTCGGCGAGCGCCAGCGGGTGGCGATCGCTCGCGCCCTGGCCAACGACCCACCGCTGATCCTCGCCGACGAGCCGACCGCCAACCTCGACGCCCGCACCGGCCACCAGACGATGGAGGTGCTCCAACAACTGGCCTCCGAGCGGAACAAGGCCGTGGTCATCGTCACGCACGACAGTCGCATCGCCGACGTCGCCGATCGCGTCTACTGGTTGGAGGACGGCCGGCTCAGCCACCGTCCAGTGGGCGCGCAGATCGCCACAGACCCCCTGTGAGGTGTGGTCAAGCCAGCGCC
>DASQUK010000031.1:0-21915 GCA_035641315.1 Acidimicrobiales bacterium
GCGGTCGGCGAGGTGGTCGATCGCGAGCTGTCGCATCAAGGTGGCCGCGTCGGACCCTGCCGTCCCGGACCCTGCGGTCCCGTCCTTGCCGAGGCGCCCGGGAAGCGTGATGTTCTCGGCCACGGTCAGCTCCTCCAACAGGCCGAGCGACTGGGGCACCAGGGCCACGTCGCTCCACGCCGGGCCGTGCGGCGCGCGCTCGGTTCCGACGACGACCACCGAGCCCGCATCGGGCGCTTCCCAGCCGGCGTGTGACAGCAGGACCCGGGAGACGAAGTCGTCGACGTCGCGATAGACGATCTCGTCCTCGGTCGGCAGGCTCAGACCGGGCCGACCTGTCTGTCCCATGGGGATCAGCACGTCGGGGGCGGGTGCGACGATCGTGCCGTCGCGCTCCCGCACGCCCGCACACCAGGTCAACCGGGACGCGGTGCCGCTCCCGCAGCTCAGCTCCGTGACCATGTCGTCGGCGTCGGTCAGCGTCAGGTCGGGCCGGAGGGATGCCTCCCAGGCGCCGAAGACCGCCGGCACGCCGAGCCCCCGCATCAGCTCCAGGAACGTCGCCCGGTCCGCCAGCACGACCGGTGGCGGCAGGCTGGCGCCGATGTGATCGGGGAGCAGCAGGTCGGCGTGGGCGCACCAGTAGTCGTCCGGCGGGAGCACCGCCTCGTCGCGGTAGACGCCGGCGACCGGAACACCGTTCTCGGCGCCCGCGAAGTGGGCGAGGTCGCCCGGCGCCAGGCTCGTCACGTTCTGGGCCCGATCGCTGAGCCACACGCCCGGTCCCCGCGATCCGTCGAGCACCTCGACGTGGTCGAGCGCGCCGTCGCGCGCGAGGACGGCCACCGTCATCACGCTGGAGCCGTCGGCGAGCCCCAGCCCCGCGTCGCGCCGCACGAGCCACAGGACCGACGGCTCGAGCCGGTGGTCGAGGGGCTCGAAGGGGTCGGCGGGCGTGTCGCCCGGCCCCAGCTCGGGGAGCTCGGCAGCCGGGACCAGGGCGTGCTCGGAGCCCTCGGCATCCACGGCGTCACCGGCCGGAGCGGGCACCCCGGCCACGGCGAAACCCGCAGGAACGCTCGCGCCCGTGTCGCGTGGGCAGCGCTCGTCGGCTTGCACCGCCACCGATTCCGATCCGGCCGACGACAGGAACAGCGGCACGCCCGCCACCGACGCGGCGAGCACCGCGCTCGCGCCACCCACGGCCGCCAGCACACCCGGCCGCCGCAGCAACAGCGCGGGGCCCGGCGCCAGGGCGGCGAGGACAAGACCGCGAGCAGGCTGCCGACGCGCGTGGCCACGGGCGGGGACCGTACGCGATCGCCGCCGACCCCCGCCGGTCGATGTGGCGCCTTACGTGCGGTCGCGGTAGCGGACGATCGCCGCGAACGAGTCGGTCTCGAGGCTGGCGCCGCCCACGAGGGCGCCGTCGATGTCGGGGCAGGCCATGAGGTCGGCGGTGTTGTCGGGCTTGACCGAGCCGCCGTACTGGATCCGCAGCGAGTCGGCGGCGGCGCCGCTGATGCCCCGCACGGTGGTGCGGATGGTGGCGCACACCGCCTGCGCGTCGTCGGGGGTGGCCGTCCGCCCCGTGCCGATCGCCCAGATCGGCTCGTACGCGATGACCAGCGCCCCCACCTGCTCGCTGGACAAACCGGCCAGTCCGGCCTCGACTTGGCCGGTCACCTTGGCCTCGGTGGTGCCGGCCTCGCGTTCCTCCAGCGTCTCGCCCACGCACAGGATCGGGGTCATGCCCCAGGCGAAGATGGCCCGCACCTTGCGGTTGACCATGTCGTCGGTCTCGCCGAACAGCTCGCGCCGCTCCGAGTGCCCGGCGATCACGTAAGCGACGTCGAGCTTGGCCAACATCGCCGGCGACACCTCGCCGGTGAAGGCGCCCTTCTCCTCCCAATGGCAGTTCTGCGCACCGATGGCGATCGGGATCGGTTCCTTCTCACCCAGGAAGTAGGTCTGCACCGTGCGGATGTCGGTGAAGGGCGGATGGATCGACACGTCCACGGCGGCGTAGTCCTGGGGCGTGAGCTCGTAGACCAGCTTCTGCACCAGGGCCGTGGCCTCGAAGTGGTTGAGGTGCATCTTCCAGTTGCCGCTGATGAGCGGCTTGCGCCCCGTGCGGGCGCCGTCAGCCACCGTCGCCTCCTGGTGCGTTGGGCGCCTTGCGCAGTGCCGCCAGCCCGGGCAGGTCGCCCTGCTCGAGCAGCTCGAGGGAGGCGCCGCCGCCGGTCGAGACGTGGTCGACGGCGTCGTCCAGCCCGAACTGGGCCAGCGCCGCCGCGCTGTCGCCCCCGCCCACGACCGTGAACCCGGCGGCGTCGGCGATCGCCTGGGCCACGGCCCGCGTGCCAGCCTCGAAGCGCGGATCCTCGAACACCCCCATGGGCCCGTTCCAGAACACGGTCCGGGCGTCGGCGATCCGGTCGCCGAAGTCGGCGGCGGTGCCGGGGCCGATGTCGACGCCGGTCCAGCCCTCGGGCAGGCGGGTGCCCGCCTGGCGGACCTCGCCGCCGGCGCCGGGGTTCATGAGCTCGCCGCCGGGCCCGAGCGCGGTGATGTCGCTCGGCAGCACCAGGACATGCTTCCCGCTCTTGCTGCCTTCGGCAGCGGGCCGCTCGGGCCCCGGGCTCGCTGACTCGCTCGCCCTCAGGTCCCCGTGCGCGTCCAGCAGGCGCCGGCAGGTGTCGACCATGTCCTCCTCGAACAGGCTGGCGCCGATCGGGTTGCCCTGGGCCGCCAGGAACGTGAAGCACATGGCGCCGCCGATGAGCAGCGAGTCGGCGATGTCGAGCAGGGCCTCGATGACCGTCAGCTTGTCGCTCACCTTCGATCCGCCGAGGACGGCAACGAACGGCCGGCGCGGGTTCGTGCGCAGGCCGAGCAGCACCTCCACCTCCCGCGCCAGCAGCCGCCCCGCCGCCGACGGCAGGAACTGCGGCGGCCCGACGATCGAGGCGTGCGCCCGGTGGGACGCACCGAAGGCGTCGTTGACGTACGCGTCGAACCCGTCGATCAGCTTGGCCACGAAGGCGGGGTCGTTCGCCTCCTCTCCGGGATCGAAGCGCAAGTTGTCGAGCAGCTCCACATCGGGTGCCAGCTGGCCCAGCCGCCGGCGCACCGGCTCCACCGAGTAGCGGGGGTCGGGGGTCCCCTTGGGCCGCCCCAGGTGGGTGCAGGCCACGACGGCGGCGCCCTGGCCCCGCAGCCACTCCAGCGTGGGGAGCGCAGCGCGGATGCGCATGTCGTCGGCGATCTCGCCGTCGCGGATCGGCACGTTGAAGTCGGCACGCACGAGGACTCGCCTGCCCTCGAGCGGAGGCAGGTCCTCCAGCGTCGGGAGGGTCACGAGCGCAGCTCGTGACCGGTCGACCGCGCGACCGCCAGGGAGCCGGGCGACGATGGGGCGCGGGGGCGAAGCCCCCGAGGAGAAACGGTCATGCCGGCTACTTCTGGTTCGCGGAACCGACGATCAGCGCCAAGTCGACCAAGCGGTGCGAATAGCCCCACTCGTTGTCGTACCAGCCGAACACCTTGACCATGTTGCCGATGACCTGGGTGAGCGGGCTGTCGAAGGTGCAGCTCGCCGGCGAGCCCACGATGTCGGTCGACACCAGCGGCGCGTCGGAGTAGTCGAGCACGCCGGCCAGGGGGCCCGACTGCGACGCCGCCTTGTAGGCCTCGTTGACGTCGTCGGCGGTGACATCCCGCGACACCACGGCCGTGAAGTCGGTGAGCGAGCCGTCGGACACAGGGACCCGCAGCGACTGGCCGTCGAGCCGACCTTGCATGGCCTCGAGCACCAGCCCGGTGGCCCGCGCGGCGCCGGTCGAGGTCGGCACGATGTTGATGGCGGCGGCCCGGGCGCGGCGCAGGTCCTTGTGGGGGCCGTCGACCAGCATCTGGTCGCCCGTGTACGCGTGGACGGTGGTCATCAGGCCCCTCTCGACCCCGAAGGCGTCGTCGAGCACCTTGACCATGGGAACGAAGCAGTTGGTCGTGCAGGAGGCGTTGGACACGACCTTGTGCTTGGCGGGGTCGAACGTGTCGTCGTTGACCCCCATCACGAACGTGGCGTCGGCGCCCTTGGAGGGGGCCGACACGATGATGTAGGGGGCCCCGGCGTCGAGGTGCAGGGCCGCCTTCTCCCGGCTGGTGAAGATCCCGG
Organism: Acidimicrobiales bacterium; assembly: GCA_035641315.1. GTDB lineage: Bacteria > Actinomycetota > Acidimicrobiia > Acidimicrobiales > VFJN01 > DASQUK01. Next base: position 4,181 of record DASQUK010000031.1, read on the forward strand.
TGGACTCGACCACGACGTCGACCCCGAGGTCGCCCCACGGCAGCTCCTTCGGGTCGCGCACCGCGAGCACCTTGAGGGTGTCGCCCCCGATCTTGATGCCGTCGTCGGCCACCTGGATGTCGTCGTCGAGCCGCCCGAGCACCGAGTCGTACTTGAGCAGGTGGGCCATCGTGTCGACCGAGCCGAGATCGTTGACCGCCACGAAGTCGATGTCGGCGCCGACCTCGGTGGCCGCCCGGAAGAAGTTGCGGCCGATGCGGCCGAAGCCGTTGATCCCCACACGGATGGACATCTGGACTGGACCTCTTTCGTCTTCACGGTCGTTGCGTCGTCAGGTTCGACCTTAGAGGGCGCCACCTACTTTGGCGACGTGGCGACGATCTGTTCGCCCGTCGGCCGCTACGGCACCAGATCGGCCAGGACGCTGGCCAGCTTGGCGCCGTCGTGCGCCAAGCCATGGGGGCGGGCGACATCGGCCTGAATCACCTCGACGCCCGCATCGACCTCGCCGAGCGGGAGGCCGCCCGCCTGGGTCACCACCACGTCGGGATCGATGCCGTGGCGCCGCAGCGCGGCCACGTGGGTGGCCACGTCGTAGCCGAAGGTCTCGACCCCCTCGGCCCGCAGGTTGCACACGTACACCAGCCGGCCCCGCGAGTCCGCCACCGCCCGGCGCACGTCGTCCACCACGGCGGCGGCGAGCACCGACGTGAACAGCGACCCCGGGCCCAGCACGATCTGGTCGGCGTCGACCAGCGCCTCGACCGCCTCCGCTGGGGCCCGGGCGCCCCCGGGCTCCACGCCGATGCGCTCGATGCCACCCGACCGCGAGATCGCCACCTGCCCGGTCAGGTCCCGCCCCGCGGCCGTGGCCCGCAGGACGACCGGCTCGGCGGTCGACGGCAGCACCCTCGCCACCTCGGGGTCGAGCCCGAGCAGGCGGGACGCCTCGTCCACCGCGGCGACGAAGTCGCCCGTCACGGCCGTCAGCGCCGCCAGCAGCAGGTTGCCGAGCGCGTGGCCCTCGACGTCGGTGCCTACGAAGCGGTACTCGAGGGCTTCGGCCAGCCGCCCCCCGCCGGCCCCGTCGGCCATGGCCACCAGGCAGGTGCGCACGTCGCCGGGCGCCGGCAGCGCCATGCGGTCGCGCAGGCGACCGGTCGATCCGCCGTCATCGGCCGTCGACACCACGGCGGTCGTCCGCCCGGAGTAGCGGCGCACCGCCCGGATCGTCGCGGCCAAGCCATGTCCCCCGCCCACGGCCACCACGTGCGGCTTCGGCACGTCGCGCTACTTGTCGATGTCCCGATGGAGGACGCCGGCCGGCATGCCGTGCTTGCGCAGCAGCCGCGCCACCTCCTCGGCGATTGTGACCGATCGGTGGTGACCTCCGGTGCAGCCGAGGGCGATGGTCAGGTAGGCCTTACCCTCGGCCACGTACGCCGGTAGCAGTTGCACGAGCATCGTCTCCAGGTTCTCCAGGAACTCCTGGGCGGCGGGCTGGCGTAGGACGTACTCCCGCACCCGCTCGTCCAGGCCGGTGAGGGGGCGCAGCTCGTCGACCCAATGGGGATTGGGCAGGAACCGGCAGTCGATCACCAGGTCGGCGTCGAGCGGCAGACCATGCTTGTAGCCGAACGACAGCACCGTCGTCTGCATCGTCGGCTCGGCCCCGTCGCCGGAGAACAGGCCCTGCATCCGCCGGCGCAGCTCGTGCACGTTGAGCTCGCTGGTGTCGACGACCACGTCGGCCTCGGCCCGGACCGGATCGAGCAGCTCACGCTCACGCTCGATCGCCGCCGCCAGGTGCTCCTGCGACCCGCCGCCGGAGAGTGGATGGCGACGACGGGTGCTCTCGTAGCGCCGCACCAGCGTGTCGGTGGCGGCGTCGAGGAACACGATGCGCACCCGGGCACCGGCCGAGCGCAGCCAGGACAACATCGGCAGGATCTCGTCCTGGTACGCGCCGGTGCCCACCACCAGCGCCACCCGCTGCACCTGCGATCCCGGGGTCTGGGCGAGCTCGACCACCTTGGGCACCAGCTCGGGCGGCAGGTTGTCGATCACGAACCAGCCGAGGTCCTCGAGAGCGTCGGCCGCGAGGGTCCGCCCGGCGCCCGAAAGCCCGGTGATCACGGCGAACTCATCCATTCCGGACCAGAGGATATTGGCGGTTGGTCATGTCCCCGGGCTTGCCAGCATCGGGCATCCAGCCTCAGCGCTTCTCGGCCCGCAACAGGAGCAACCGGGGGATCGTCGCCGCCCCCGCGTACTCGGGCGCCCGGGCGACGAACCCGGGGGGCGGCGCCGGTTCGTCCATGTGGGTCACCAGCAGGCCGCGGTCCACGAGCCCGTTGACGTAGCGGCTGAGCGGCCGGTGGACGAAGGGCAGCCGCACGCCGGCCTCGACCTCCTCCATCGACACGTCCTCGGTGAGGTAGGGGCCGATGCGCCAGTACTGCTCGGGTGGGTCGAGCACCTGATCGTCGATCCAGCCGCTGCCCGGGGTCTGGAACAGCGGATGGTTCAGGAACAGCAACAGCCTGCCGCCGGGGGCCACCACCCGGGCGATCTCGTCGAGCGTGGCGTCGAGGTCGACGACGTGCTCCAGCACCAGGCACACGACCACCGCGTCGAACGTGGCGGGCGGGAAGGGCAGCGCGCCGCCCACAGCGCGGGCGTAGGCCACTGCCCCGCCCCGCCGGACGGCCTCGGCGAGCTGGGCGGCGGCCGGGTCGACGCCGACGACGATGCTCCCCGCTCTTGGCCTTCGGCCGGGCCGCTCGGGCCCTGGCCGTCCCGCTACCCCGCCGGCCGCCAGCCGGGCGATCTGCCCCTCGCCGCAGCCGAGGTCGAGCACCCGTTCGGCGGCCGCCAGGTGCTCGGCGGCCAGCGGCAGGATCTGCTCGACGTACTCGACGTCGGCACCCTCGGTGAACTCGCGCTGCCACCAGGCGGCGTGCCGTTCCCAGAGCTCGGCGGTCGGCTCCCGCAGTCTTCGAAGATCTTCGGACCGCATCGGTCACTCTTCCTTCGAAGACGCCGCCGCACCCCGAGCCGCCGAGCCGTGGATCTTGTCGTAGACGGCGTCGGCCACGTCGTCCGGCAGCCATGACAGCGCCCGCAGGTCCTCCCGCGAGGCCTGCCTGACGGCGTTCACCCCGCCCAGCTCCTTGGTGAGGCGCTTGCGGCGGGTGGGGCCGAGGCCCTTGATGTCGTCGAGCACCGACCGGGTCATGCGCTTGCCCCGGAGCTGGCGGTGGTAGGTGATGGCGAAGCGGTGGGCCTCGTCGCGGATGCGCTGGAGGACGTACAGCGCCTCCGATCCCCGGGGGATGCGCACGGGGTCGGCCAGGCCCGGCAGGTACACCTCCTCGAAGCGCTTGGCCAGCGCCGCCACCGGGATCTCCTCGTCGAGCCCCAGGCTCTCGAGCACCCGGACGGCGACGTTGAGCTGGCCCTTGCCGCCGTCCACCAGCAGCAGCTGGGGCGGGTAGCTGAACTTGCCCGGCCGCTCGTTCACCGGCGCCGACCGCTCGTCGATGTAGGCGGACAGCCGGCGGGTGAGGACCTCCTCCATGGCGGCGAAGTCATCGTTGCCCGGCACGTTGCGGACCTTGAAGCGGCGGTAGTGGGACTTGCGGGGCAGCCCGTCCTCCACGACCACCATCGAGCCCACGTAGTCGGTGCCCTGGATGTGGCTCATGTCGTAGCACTCGATGCGGAGGGGGGCGTCGGGCAGGCCGAGCGCGTCCTGCAGCTCGTTGAGCGCCTTGGCCCGGGCGTTGTGGTCGCTCGCCCGGCGCAGCCGGTGGCGGGTGAACTCCTCGGCGGCGTTGCGGGTGACCGTGGCCTGCAGATCGCGCTTGGCGCCCCGCTGCGGCACCCGCACCTCGACCCGCGAGCCGCGCAGCTGGGACAGCCAGTCCTCGTAGAGCCGGGGGTCGTCCGGCGGCGTGGGCACGAGCACGGCCTTGGGCACCCCCAGCCGGGGGTCGTCGTAGAGGTGGGCGAGGATGTCGCCCACCATCTCCCCGGGCGTGACGTCCTCGACCTTGTCGAGCACGAAGCCCTTGCGCCCCACCACCCGGCCGCGCCGCACGAAGAACGCCTGGACCGCCGCCTCGAGGTCGTCCTGGGCGATGCCGATGACGTCGAGGTCCTCGTCGCGGTCGGCCACCATCTGCTGGCGCTCGATGGCCTTGCGGACGCTGGCGAGGCGGTCCCGCACCCGGGCGGCCCGCTCGTACTCGAGGTTGTCGGCGGCCTGGCGCATCTGGTCCTCGAGCCGCCGCACGACCGTGTCGGTGTCGCCGTCGAGGAAGTCGAGCAGCTCGCCCACCAGGCGGTCGTAGGTCTCGTGGTCGACCTCGCCGACGCAGGGTCCGGTGCACTTCTCGATGTGGAACAGCAGGCAGGGCCGGCCGAGCCGCTGGTGGCGGTTGAACTTGTTGTCGCTGCAGGTGCGCAGGGGGAAGGTGCGCAGCAGCAGGTCGAGCGTCTCGCGGATGGCGTAGGCGTGGCCGTAGGGGCCGAAGTAGCGCACGCCCTTGCGCTTCCGGCCCCGCATCACCGTGGGCCGCGGCCACTCGTCGGACACCGTCACCGCCAGGAACGGGTAGCTCTTGTCGTCGCGCAGGCGGATGTTGAACCGCGGGCGGTGCTGCTTGATGAGGCTGTACTCGAGCATGAGCGCGTCGACCTCGTTGCGGACCTGGATCCACTCGACGGTCTCGGCGCTCGCCACCATGGCGGCTGTGCGGGGCGGCAGGCTGCGGGCGTCCCCGAAGTAGTTGGACAGCCGGGAGCGCAGCGAGCGAGCCTTGCCGACGTAGATGACGCGGCCGTCCCGGTCCTTGAACTGGTAGGACCCGGGCGCGTCGGGGATCGTGCCGGCCGGCGGACGTTGCACCACAAAGCCGAGGGTAGAGGCGTCGCCGGCCGGGGCGTCAGATTGTGGCTGGCATCTCGTAAACTGCCCGTCAAGCCGGCCCGGAATTCCGGCTGCATATCGACTCCGGGGACGACATCCCCGTGGGTGAGGCGACCGGGCTGTCCCCACCGTCCGTGAACCGGAGTCACCTCATGGAGGTTCCAACGACATGCTTCGGCTCCAGACCCCGCTCGACGAGCGGTACACGGCGGCGTCGCCTGACGACCTCGCCACCCGGATCAGCGCCGCCAAGGCCGAGCTGGGCGACCGGCTCTTCATCCTCGGCCACCACTACCAACGAGACGAGATCATTCGCTGGGCCGATGCCCGGGGTGACTCCTACCGGCTATCGGTTCTGGCGCAGGAGCGGCCCCAGGCCGAGCACATCGTGTTCTGCGGCGTGCACTTCATGGCCGAATCGGCCGACATCCTGACCGGCGACCACCAGACCGTCATCCTGCCCGACCTCAACGCCGGCTGCTCGATGGCGGACATGGCCGACATCGACGAGGTCGAGGAGGCCTGGGAGGCGCTCGGCGGCATCGTCGACACCGATCGCCTGGTGCCGATCACCTACATGAACAGCTCGGCCGACATCAAGGCCTTCGTCGGCCGCCACGGCGGGGCGGTGTGCACGTCGACCAACGCCCGGGCGGTCCTGGAGTGGGCGCTCGGCGCGGGGCCCGAAACCCGGGGTCGGGGGACCGGCCGAGGCGACCAGGTGCTGTTCTTCCCCGACCAGCACCTGGGGCGCAACACCGGTGTTGCGATGGGCTACGGGCTCGACGACATGCGGGTCTGGGATCCCCGGCAGGACCTCGGCGGCCTCACCGAGCGGGAGTGCAAGGAGTCGGCGTTCCTCCTGTGGCGGGGGCACTGCTCGATCCACCAGCGCTTCCGGCCCGAGCACATCGAGGCGTTCCGGGCCGAGCACCCCGACGGCATCGTGGTCGTGCACCCCGAGTGCCCGCACGAGACGGTGGTGCTCGCCGACCAGGTCGGGTCCACCGACTACATCATCCGGGCGCTGGCCGACGCCCCCGCCGGCTCGACGATCGCCGTGGGTACCGAGGTCCACCTGGTCAACCGCTTGGCGCAGGAGAACCCGGACAAGACCGTGGTGTCGCTCGACCCCATCGTCTGCCCGTGCTCGACCATGAACCGCATCGACGAGCCCCACCTCGCCTGGGTGCTGGACGAGCTGGTCGAGGGCCGGGTCGTCAACCCGATCCGGGTCGACGCCGAGGTGGCCGAGTGGGCCCGGGTCGCGCTCCAGCGCATGCTCGACATCACCTGACGGCCTGACGGCGACGGATCAGCCCGGGGCGGCGTGCTCCGGCGACATGACCCGCGGCTGCGGGGCGCGACCCGCGGGCTGCTCGGGGCGGGGCAGGCTGGGCGGGCGCGGGATGTCCCGCTGCACCGGCTTGTCGGCCAGCTCCACCTCGGCGCCGTGGTGCTCGATGGTGATCGGCCCGCCCTCGCGCAGCTCGTAGGTCACCTCTTCGCGCTCCACAGTCACCGCGATGCGACGGGCCCGGTACCGCACGCGGAACTCGAGCCGGCCGATGGCGCTGGGCAGCCGGGGCGCGAAGCGCAGCCGCCCACCACCGGCCCGCATGCCCGCGAAGCCTTCGACCAGGCCGGTCCAGGCGCCCGCGAGCGACGCCATGTGCAGGCCGTCGCCGGTGTTGTGGTTCAGGTCGGCGAGGTCCACGAGCGCGGCCTCGCCCAGGTAGTCGTAGGCGAGCTCGAGGTGGCCGATCTCGGCCGCCACCACCGCCTGCGTGTACGCCGACAGCGACGAGTCCCGCACCGTCAGCTCCTCGTAGTAGGCGAAGTTGCGCTCCTTCTCCTCGGGCGTGAACGCCTCGCCCCGCAGGTGCAGGGCCAGCACCAGGTCGGCCTGCTTCACGACCTGCTTGCGGTAGAGGTCGAAGTACGGGAAGTGGAGCAGGAGCGGGTACTGGTCGGGCCGCGTGGCCGCGAAGTCCCAGCGGGCATGGTCGGTGAAGCCCTCGCTCTGCGGGTGGACGCCTAGCCGCTCGTCGTAGGGGATCATGACCGCCGCGGCCGCGTCCCGCCACGACGCCGCCTCTTCGGGCGTGACCCCCAGGCGTTCTGCGTGCTTCGTGCGGCGGGCCACCACATCGGCGGCCGCGTGCAGGTTGTGCTGAGCCATGAGGTTGGTGAACACGTTGTTGTCGGCCACCGCGCTGTACTCGTCCGGCCCGGTCACGCCGTCGATGCGGAAGTTGCCGTCGATGTCGTGGTGGCCCAGGCTGCGCCACAGCCGCGCCGTCTCCACCAGCAGCTCGACGGCGACGTCGCGCTCGAAGTCCTCGTCCTCGGTGGCGTCGACGTAGCGCACGACCGCGTCGGCGATGTCGGCGTTGATGTGGAACGCTGCCGTGCTAGCCGGCCAGTACCCCGACGACTCCCAGCCCCGGAGCGTGCGCCAGGGGAACGCCGCGCCCTCGAGCCCCAGCTCACCGGCGCGCTCCTTGGCGATCGGGAGGGTGAGCTGGCGCCACCGCAGGACGTCGGCGGCGGCGTCGGGTTGCGTGTAGGTGAGCACCGGCAGCACGAAGGTCTCGGTGTCCCAGAAGGTGTGGCCGTCGTAGCCAGGACCAGTCAACCCCTTGGCCGGGATCGGCCGCTGCTCGGCCCGGGCGCCGGCCTGGAGGATGTGGAACAGACCGAAGCGCACGGCCTGCTGGATCTCGGCGTCGCCGTCGATCTCTACGTCGGCGCCGGCCCAGAACTCGTCGAGGTAGGCCCGCTGCTCTGCCAGCAGCCCGTCCCAGCCGCTCAGCCGGGCGCCGGCGAGCGCGGCCACGACCTGGTCGTGCAGCGCCGGCCTGGTCCGCTGGCTCGACCAGCCGTAGGCCAGGAACTTGACGATGCGCAGCCGCTCGCCGGGGCGCAGCACGGTGGCGGTCGTGAGCCGGCAGACGTCGGGCGAGCTCATGATCTCGGTGCTGGACTGGTCGGGCCCCTCGACGATGTGGTCCATGCCGGCGGCCACCCGCAGCTTGCTGTGCCGGGTGCGATGCACCAGGAGGGCATGGGTGCCGTGGGCGGTGTGCTCCTCGCTCTCCAACGGGTGCTCCAGGGCGGCCGCCGCCCGCGGGTCCTTGCTCTGCGGCGGCAGCTCCTCGTTGGCCACCAGCTCCGACTGCAGGACGATGCGCAGTGGACCGTCCCCCACCGGCTCGACCTCGTAGGCGATGGCCGCCACGGCCCGCTGGGTCAGCGAGACGAGGCGGACTGACGAGATGCGCACGGTGTCGTGGGCGGGTGAGGTCCACTGCACCTGGCGGGTGAGCGTCCCCGCGCGCAGGTCGAGGGCCCGCTCGTGGCTGTCGAGCGTCCCGTAGCGGATGTCGAAGGGCTCGTCGTCGACCAGCAGGCGGATCAGCTTGCCGTTGGTGACGTTGATGACCGTCTGCCCGGACTGCATGTAGCCGTAGCCGGCCTCGGCGTAAGGCAGCGGCCGCAACTCGTAGACCGAGTTGAGGTACGTGCCGGGCAGGCCGTGGGGATCGCCCTCGTCGAGGTTGCCCCGCAGCCCGATGTGCCCGTTGGCCAGGGCGAACACCGACTCGCTGCGGGCCAGCATGTCGAGCTCGAGGCCCCGCTCGGTCACGCACCACGGCTCGACCAGGTAGCCGTGCCCGGCGCTCATCGGCTCGCCTCCGGCTCGCCAATGAGCGATCGCCGCTTCGCGGCGAGTAACGCGCTGTGCCTATGGTTCGCTCGCTTTCGCTCGCTCACTCCGCCTCCTGCTCCAGCAGCTCGCTCAGATCGCTGACCACCACGTCGGCGCCGCGGCGGCGCAGCTCGTCGGCCTGGCCGACGCGGTCCACGCCGACCACCAGGGCGAATCCCCCGGCCCGCCCCGCCGCGACCCCGGCAAGGGCGTCCTCGAACACCGCCGCGGTCGCCGGCTCGGCGCCAAGGGCGGCGGCGCCGGCCAGGAACGTGTCGGGCGCCGGCTTGCCCGCCAGGTGACGCTCGACGGCGACGATGCCGTCGATGCGGGCATCGAAGAGGTGGGCGATCCCGGCGGCGTCGAGCACCTCGGCAGTGTTGGCGCTGGAGGACACCACCGCGGTGCGGAGCCCGGCGTCCCGTACCGCCTGGACGTAGCGCACCGAGCCGTCGAACACCTCGACCTGTCCCTCCCGCAGCAGGCGCAGCACCAGCTCGTTCTTCTGATTGCTCAGGCCGTGGATGGTCGGTTCGCCCGGCTGGTCGTCTGGCGAGCCCTCGGGCAGCTCGATGCCCCGGGACCGCAGGAACGCCCGCGTCCCGTCCAGCCGCGGCCGGCCGTCGACATAGGCGTCGTAGTCGTCGCCGGCGTCGAAGGGCACGAACGGCTGCCCAGTGCGGGCCGCCCATCCCCGCAGGAAGCCGTCGAACATCTCCTTCCAGGCGGCGGCGTGGACCGTGGCGGTGCGGGTGAGCACCCCGTCGAGGTCGAACAGGCAGGCGGTCACGCCGGGCGGAAGACCGAGCACGCCTGCGTTTCTTACCCCGATGCGGGAGACAGCAGCAACGGTGCCAGGTACTGGCCGGTCCAGCTGGCGGGCTCGGCCGCCACGTCCTCGGGCGTGCCGGTCGCGACCACGGTGCCGCCGCCGCTGCCGCCCTCGGGACCGAGGTCGACGATCCAGTCGGCGGTCTTGATCACGTCGAGGTTGTGCTCGATCACCAGCACCGTGTTGCCCTGATCGACCAGCAGCGACAGCACGGTGAGGAGCTTGCGGATGTCCTCGAAGTGCAGGCCTGTGGTGGGCTCGTCGAGGATGTAGATGGTGTGGCCGGTCGAGCGCTTGGCCAGCTCGCTCGACAGTTTGACCCGCTGGGCCTCGCCGCCGGACAGCGTGGTGGCCGGCTGCCCGAGCCGCACGTACCCCAGGCCCACGTCCACCAGCGTGCGCATGTGGCGGGCGATCGGCGGCTGGTTGGAGAAGAAGTCGAGCGCCTCCTCGCAGCTCATCGCGAGGACGTCGGCGATGTTGCGGTCCTTGAACGTGATGTCGAGCGTGTCGCGGTTGTAGCGGGCGCCCTTGCAGACCTCGCACGGCACGTACACGTCCGGCAGGAAGTGCATCTCGATCTTGATCGTGCCGTCGCCGGCGCACGCCTCGCAGCGCCCGCCGCTGACGTTGAAGCTGAAGCGCCCAGGCAGGTAGCCCCGCACCTTGGCCTCGTGGGTCTGGGCGAACAGCTTGCGGATGTGGTCGAAGACGCCGGTGTACGTGGCCGGGTTGGAGCGCGGCGTGCGGCCGATGGGCGACTGGTCGATGTCGATGACCTTGTCGAGGTGCGCGACGCCGTCGATGCCGCTGTGCAGCCCCGGCGGCATCTTCGACCGGTACACCTTCTGCATCAGCGCCCGGTAGAGGATGTCGTTGACGAGCGTCGACTTCCCCGACCCCGACACACCGGTGATCGCCACGAAGCAGCCGAGCGGGAACTCGACCTCGATGTTCTTGAGGTTGTTCTGCCGGGCGCCGCGGACCCTGAGCTTGTGATCGCCGGGCCGGCGGCGGCGGGCCGGGACCGGGATCGAGCGCTTGCCGGCCAGGTACTGGCCGGTGATCGAACGCCGGTTGCGCAGCAGCTTGTCGACTGTCCCGGTGTGGACGATCTCGCCGCCGTGCTCGCCCGCCCCGGGACCGATGTCGACCACGTGGTCGGCGACCTTGATCGTCTCCTCGTCGTGCTCGACGACCAGCACCGTGTTGCCGAGGTCGCGCAGGCGCATGAGCGTGTCGATGAGCCGGCGGTTGTCGCGCTGGTGGAGGCCGATCGACGGCTCGTCCAGCACGTACAGGACCCCCACCAGCCCCGACCCGATCTGGGAGGCGAGCCGAATGCGCTGGGCCTCGCCGCCGGCCAGCGTGCCGGCGGAGCGGGACAGGCTGAGGTAGTCGAGCCCCACGTCGAGCAGGAACCCCATGCGGGCGTTGATCTCCTTGACCACCCGCTCGGCGATGAGCCGGTCGCGCTCGGACAGCTCGAGGGCGGCCAGCGTCTTGGCCGACTCGCCGATCGGCATGTCGCAGACGTCTGCGATCGTGTAGCCGTCGACGGTGACGCCCAGCGTGAGCGGCTTGAGCCGGGCGCCGCCGCAGGCCGGGCACGGCACCTCGCGCATGTACCCCTCGACCTGCTCGCGGGCGCTGTCGGACTCGGCCTCGGAGTGCCGCCGCTGCAAGTAGGGCACGACGCCCTCGTAGTGGGCGTGGTAGGTGCGCTCACGGCCGTAGCGGTTCTTGAACCGCACCCACACCTTGTCGACGCCCTTGCCGTACAGGATCGCCTGGCGCTGCTTGGCGGTGAGCTTCTCGAACGGCGTGTCCATGTCGATGCCGAGCTCGTCGGCGACGGCCACGACCAGGCGCTGGAAGTAGCGCTGGTGCCCGCCGGCCCACGGCGAGATGGCGCCCTCCTCGAGGCTGAGGCTGGGATCCGGCACCACCATCTCGGGATCGACCTCGAACCGGGTGCCCAGCCCGTCACAGGTCTCGCAGGCGCCGTAGGGCGAGTTGAACGAGAAGTTGCGGGGCGCCATCTCCTCGAACGATCCGTGGCCGTTGGGACAGGCCAGGTGCTGCGAGAACGTCAGCGTCTCGCCCTCGACCAGCCCGTCGCCATCGCTCTGGTCGGCGGTCGGGCCCGCGGCCGGTGTGTCGCCGGCCCCGGCACGAGGGACGATCTCGACCTCGGCCACGCCGTCGGCCAGCTTGAGCGCCGTCTCCAGCGACTCGGTGAGGCGGCGGGCGATGCCGTCGCGCCGCACCAGCCGGTCGACCACCACCTCGATCGTGTGCTGCTCGTAGCGGGCCAGCTCGATGCGCTCGGACGTCTCGTGCAGCTCGCCGTCGACCCGGGCCCGGGCGAACCCCTGCGCCGAGAGGTCGGCCAGCAAGGTCTCGTAGGTGCCCTTGCGGCCCCGGACCACCGGTGCCAGCACCTGGAACCGGGTGCCCTCGGGCAGCTCCATGATGCGGTCGACGATCTGCTGGGGCGTCTGCCGGGTGACCTCGGCGCCGCAGGTCGGGCAGTGGACCACGCCGATGCGGGCGAACAGCAGCCGCAGGTAGTCGTAGACCTCGGTGATGGTGCCCACCGTGGAGCGAGGGTTGCGGGAGGCGCTCTTCTGGTCGATCGAGATCGCGGGCGACAGCCCCTCGATGAAGTCGACGTCGGGCTTGTCCATCTGCCCCAGGAACTGGCGGGCATAGGCCGACAGCGATTCCACGTAGCGACGCTGGCCCTCGGCGTAGATGGTGTCGAAGGCGAGCGACGACTTGCCCGAGCCCGACAGTCCGGTGAAGACGATCAGCCGCTCGCGGGGCAGCTCGAGGTTGACGTTGCGGAGGTTGTGCTCCCGCGCTCCTCTGACAACCAGCGAATCAGCCACGAAGTCAGAGGCTATCGCCCGAGCCTCCCTCGGGAACGCATGTTCGCAGGAGCATGCCGGTGGCCATTCACACGCCCGCCTCCCGCAGCTCGCGCTTGAGCTCGCTCACCTCGTCGCGCAGCCGGGCGGCGTACTCGAAGCGCAGGTCGGCGGCCGCCTCGTGCATCTCCTCCTCCAGGGTCTGAATAAGGCGCCCCAGCTCGGTGGGCGGCAGGTCGGCCAGCTCGGTGCGCAGCCGCTCGGCTGCCCCCGGCCGCCGTCGCCGGCGGTCGCCGCCCGGAACCGGCGCGCCCTCCGCCGGCCGGAGGTGGGCGAGGATGTCGTTGACGGCCTTGCGGATGCTCTGGGGCTCGATGCCGTGCTCGGCGTTGTAGGCGATCTGCCGCTGACGGCGGCGCTGGGTCTCACCGATGGCCCGGCGCATCGAGTCGGTGACCGTGTCGGCGTACATGATCACCTGGCCGTCGACGTTGCGTGCCGCCCGGCCGATGGTCTGGATCAGGGACGTGTCGCTGCGGAGGAACCCTTCCTTGTCCGCGTCGAGGATGGCCACCAGCGACACCTCGGGCAGGTCGAGGCCCTCCCGCAGCAGGTTGATGCCGACCAGCACGTCGAACTCGCCGAGCCGCAGGTCACGCAGGATCTCGATGCGCTCGATCGTGTCGATGTTGGAGTGCAGGTAGCGCACCCGCAGGCCCTGCTCGAGCAGGTAGTCGGACAGGTCCTCCGCCATCTTCTTGGTGAGCGTCGTGACGAGCACCCGCTGGTCGGCCTCGATGCGCGCGTTGATCTCGCCCATGAGGTCGTCGATCTGGCCCTTGGTGGGCTTGACGATGACCTCGGGGTCGACCAAGCCGGTGGGCCGCACGATCTGCTCGACCACCTGCGACGACACCTGCAGCTCGTAGGGCCCCGGGGTGGCCGAGAGGAAGATCACCTGGTTGACCCGGTCGATGAACTCGTCGAACTTCAGCGGTCGGTTGTCGGCGGCCGACGGCAGGCGGAACCCGTGGTTGATCAGCTCGAGCTTGCGGGACCGATCGCCCTCGTACTGGCCGTGGAGCTGGGGCACGGCCACGTGGCTCTCGTCGATGACGCACAGGTAGTCGTCGGGGAAGAAGTCGAGCAGCGTGTTGGGCGTCTCGCCCGGGCCCCGCCCGTCGATGGGTGCCGAGTAGTTCTCTATGCCGCTGCAGTAGCCGACCTCCTGCATCATCTCGAGGTCGTACTGCGTGCGCATGCGGAGGCGCTGGGCCTCGAGCAGCTTGCCCTCCCTCTCGAAGTAGGCCAGCCGCTCGGCCAGCTCGACCTCGATGCGGGCGATGGCCTTGGCCATGCGCTCCTGGCCGGCGACGTAGTGGGTGGCCGGGTAGATCCAGAGGTCGTCGAGGGTGCGGACCTGCTCGCCGGTGACGGGGTCGACCACCGTGATGCGCTCGATCTCGTCGCCGAACAGCTCGATGCGGAGGATCGTCTCCTCGTACGCGGGATGGACCTCGATCGTGTCGCCCCGCACCCGGAAGCGGCCCCGGGTGAGATTGGCATCGTTGCGGTCGTACTGCATGTCGACCAGCTTGCGGAGGAACTCGCGCTGGTCGATGCGGTCGCCGACCAGGTGGAACAGGACGTTCTCGCGGTACTCCTCCGGCGAGCCCAAGCCGTAGATGCAGGACACGGACGCCACCACGATGACGTCGCGCCTGGTGAGCAGCGCGGCCGTGGCCGAGTGGCGCAGCCGGTCGATCTCGTCGTTGATCGACGAGTCCTTCTCGATGTAGGTGTCGGTCGAGGCGATGTAGGCCTCGGGCTGGTAGTAGTCGTAGTAGCTGACGAAGTACTCGACCCGGTTGTCGGGGAAGAACTCGCGGAACTCGTTGGCGAGCTGGGCGGCCAGCGACTTGTTGGGGGCGATGACCAGGGTGGGCTTCTGGACCTGCTCGATGGTCCAGGCGATGGTGGCGCTCTTGCCCGACCCGGTGATGCCCAGCAGGGTCTGATAGCGCTCGCCGTTGCCGACGCCCGCGCCGAGCGCGGCGATGGCCCCCGGCTGGTCGCCGGCCGGGGCGAACTCGGACACCATGCGGAACGGTGAGGTGCGCGGGGCCATCGCTGTTGGAATCTATCGACCGGGTGTGACAGCGTCGGTCGAAGACCGGCGCCATCAGGGGCCACGGGTCGGGCTGGAGGGTGGGGGTCGGGCTGGAGTGACATCCAAGGTTGGCGCCGGCCTGTCTCGAACTTCTGGTGACGCGATCCGTCAGCGATCAACGGATCGCCTCACCGAAACGCCGGTTGCCCTGGTGGCGGGGGTTAACCTGCGGATTCGTGGCGGACCTTCCTGCGGTGGGCAGCTTCCTCGGCTCGCTGGCGGCCGACGAACGGGCCGCGCTCGGGGCGATCGGGCACGCCCGGTCGTACCGGCGGGGCGAGCGGATGATCCTCGAGGGCGACCAGAACGACAGCACCTACCTCGTGCTGGAGGGGCGGGTGCGGGTGTACAGGGGCACGCCCGAAGGCAACGAGGTCACGCTGTGCGTGCGCGGCGCCGGCGACCTCATCGGCGAGATGGGCGCCCTCGACCCCGGGTACCGGCGCTCGGCCAGCGTCGTCGCCCTGGAGCCGGTGCGCTGCCGGGTGATCGCCGCCCGCGAGCTGGAGGGCTTCCTCGAATCCCACCCGCGGGCGGCCCTGGCCCTGCTGCGGCTGGTCATCGGCCGGCTGCGGGGTGCCGACCGGCGCCGCACGGAGTTCGGTCCCTACGACGCCACCCGCCGCTTGGCGCGCGTGCTGATCGAGGCCGCCGACGAGGCCACCGGCGGCGGAACCACCGGGGCAGCCAAAGCCGGGCGGCGCGATAGCGGAGCCCGGGGCCTGCGGCTGGGCCTGGCCCTGTCGCAGCACGAGCTGTCGGGCCTCATCGGCGCCTCCCGGGAGTCGGTGGCCCGGGGGCTGGCCGAGCTGCGCCGCCGCGGACTGGTCACCACCGGTCGGCGCGCCGTCACCATCTGTGACGCCGACGGTCTACGCCAGTTCGCCGGTTGAGCGATCGCACCACGGCCGCGCCCTGCCCGGGCGTGACCGACGGCATGCGTGGACTGTGTCGCCTGACCACGACCTGTCGGGCGGGGCGCACCACCATCGAGGCCGGCGCGGGAGCGGTCCGCAGCCCGCCTTGGGGGGAGCTGTCGCCTCCCGAGCGGGTGGGCGGGCCGGTCCCGGCCGGTGCGGGCGCTGAAGCCGGCTCCTCGACAGCGAACGGTCGCCGGTGCACACTCGCAACATGGGGGATGGAGCGACGTACCGGCGACGGGTGCTGATCGAGGATGCCAGACGCGACGGCAGCTACCTCCGCACGACCTGGCATGCCGACAGGCGCGCGTTCGTGGTGAGCACGTGGCGCGACGAGGTGTGCACCGGGGCCGTGCGGATGCCCGTGGCCGCCGCCGGGGAGCTGGCCCGGCTCCTGATCGACGGGCTCACCGAGGCCGCTACCACGACGTCCCCGCCGGCCACCAAGGTCACCAAGGCAGCCGCCCGCCCCGACGTGCTGGCCCGGGCGCGGACCTGGCTCCAGCGCCTGCGGCTGAGCGCATAGCAGCGGGGACAGGCACGCTCGTTCGGGCGCCGTTCCCTTGCGGTACTCGCGAGACGGCGACGCCGGAAGCCCACGGCCACGGGACGCCGGCGGGCGTCTTGCGATCGCCAACCATCAGGCGGCGCCGGCTCGGAGGTTCTCGATCCAGTCCCAGACGGCGTCGACCTGGCGGGCCAGATCGTCCAGCGTGCCCCGGTTGTCGATCACCACGTCGGCCCGCGCCCGGCGCTCGGCCCGGCTGGCCTGGCGGGAGATGCGGGCCCGGGCGTCCTCCTCCCGCATGCCGCGCTGCTCGACGAGCCGCTCCACCGCGATGTCGGGATCGACGTCGACGACGATCAGCCCGGCCACCGGATAGCCGCGGGTCGACTCCACCAGCAGCGGCACGTCGAGCACCACGACGGCGTCGGTGTCGGACAGCTCGGCGAGACGGCGGGCGATCTCGGCCCCCACCGCGGGATGGACGATGCGGTTGAGCTCGGCCAACGCCTCGGGATCGCCGAACACGATGTCGGCGACCGCCGTGCGGTCCAGGCTGCCGTCGGGGGCGACGATCCCGGGGCCGAACCGCTCGACCATCGCCTCGAACACCGGTGTCCCCGGCCGTTGCTGGTCGCGCACCGCGGCGTCGGCGTCGATCACCACGGCGCCCTTGGCGGCGAGCAGCGCCGACACCGTCGACTTGCCCGAGCCGATGCCCCCGGTGAGCCCCACGACCAGCACCGCGGCGGACGTTAGCGGTGGCCACCGGGCCGGCGGTAATGGCCTGGGCTCACTGCACTTGCCGATGCTCGGTCGAGCCGCTGACCGGAGGTCGAGTAAATAGCCCCCGCTGGGTGTGGGCCATTTCCTCGACCTCGCACGCCCGGCCGGCGGGCGGCGTGGGCTAGGCGTCCGTACCCGGTCCCTCGGCGCCGGATTCGGGCGTGGGCTCGCCAGCATCGGCGGCCTCGCCCTCGGCAGCCGCGGCTTGGGTGGTCGCGGGGGCCTCGCCACCCGCAGCGGCGGGCGCCTCGGCGGCGTCGGGGTTCTGCTCGTAGTACTCGGCCCACGCCTCGTCGGCCTCGGGCGAGTGCTCGACCGACGGGCCGATGTAGTTGCCCTGGTCGTCGTAGGCGTGCTCGCCGAAGTGCTCCTGGTACTCGGCCGCCACGATGCCGCCCTCGGCGGCCTGCTTGATCGACAGGCTGATGCGCCGCCGCTGCAGGTCGAGGTCGATGATCTTCACCCAGAGCTCCTCGCCCGGTGTAACCACCTGCTCGGGCAGGTCGACGTGATGCGCCGACATCTCGGAGATGTGCACCAGGCCCTCGATGCCGTCACCCACCTGCACGAACGCGCCGAACGGCACGAGCTTGGTGACCCGGCCGTAGACCAGCTCGCCAACGCGGTGGCTGGTGGCGAACTCCTGCCACGGGTCCTGCTGGGTGGCCTTGAGCGACAGGCTGATGCGCTCGCGGTCGAGGTCGACGTCGAGCACCTGCACCTCGACCTCGTCACCGACCTGCACGACCGAACTGGGGTGATCGACGTGCTTCCACGACAGCTCCGAGACGTGGATGAGGCCGTCCATGCCGCCGAGGTCGACGAAGGCGCCGAAGTTCACGACGCTGGACACGACACCCTTGCGCACCTCGCCGGTCTTGAGGTTGGTGAGGAAGTCCTCGCGCTGCTCGCGCTGGGTCTCCTCGAGCCACGCTCGGCGGGACAGCACGACGTTGTTGCGGTTCTTGTCGAGCTCGATGATCTTTGCCTCGAGCGTCTTGCCG
>DASQUK010000032.1:0-3697 GCA_035641315.1 Acidimicrobiales bacterium
GGCCCTGAAGGTCGGGGGTTCGAGTCCCCTCGGTCACCCCAGGGGCCGCTATCCTGTCCGGCCCCGTGCCCCTCTAGCTCAACTGGCAGAGCAACGGACTCTTAATCCGCAGGTTCTGGGTTCGAGTCCCAGGGGGGGTACACACGAAGGCCCTGGTCAGATCGCTGACCGGGGCCTTCTAGGTCCTCGGTCGAGGGTTTGAGTCCCAGAGCGTGGTGTACGGCGGGCCTCGCCTGACGGGCTGAGGGTCCACCTGACGCGATGCGTTCAACCGTCTGGGGGAACCTGAACGCGATGTCGAGGGCCGTGACGCCAGAGGCCGTGACGCCAACTCTGACGGGCCGGCATCATGGGACGCATGCAGACCGGGCCGTACTCCGTGGCTTTCCCGCGCCGCTGGTGGTACCCGGTGGCCCGGTCGTCGGAGCTGGGCCGTAGACCGCTGGCCGTCATGCTCATGGACACCCCGCTCGCCGTGTTCCGTGGCGCAGGAGGCAAGCCGGCCGTCCTCCTCGACCGGTGCGCCCATCGCAACTATCCGCTCGCATTCGGACGGGTCACCGACGACGGCGTGCTCGAGTGCGGCTATCACGGCTGGACCTACGACGGCGGCGGACAGTGCGTGCGAGTCCCCGGACTCGCCGATGGGTGCACGCCGCCGGCCCACACCCGGCAGGTCCCGTGTCATGCCGCGGTCGAGCAGGACGGCATCGTCTGGGCTTGGGGGGAGCCGGATGCCGAACCGGCTCGGCATCCATTCGCCCTCCCCGCGGTCGAAGGCCCCGGCGCCGGCGAGGTGATCCTGCGGTGCGACCTGGAGTGCACCCTGCACGCCTCGCTGGAGAACGCGCTCGACGTCCCGCACACGGCCTTCCTTCATCGCGGGATCTTCCGGGGCGGCAGTCCCCGCCCCATCACCGCAGTCCGCCGCCCGGTCGACGACGGTGTCGAGGTGCAATATCTCGGGGAGCCGGTCGGCATGGGACCGATCCGGTTGCGAGAGAACGCAGGCCGCACCTTCGACCATTGGGACCGCTTCTTCCTACCGTCCATCGCACAGATCGAGTACGCGGTCGACGGATGGTTCCGAATCGTCAACACGGTCGTCCACCTTCCGATGTCACCGTTCCGAACCCGCGCCTGGTTCGTCGTCCGGTTCAAGAGCCGCCTGCCGGCAGCCGTCGTACGGCCCATCGTGTTGCAGCGAGGCAAGCAGATCCTTCGTCAGGACGCCCGCGCCCTGGCCCGGCAGACCGAGCGGATACGCAGCCTCGGCGGCGAGCGCTACGCGTCGACCGAGCTCGACCTCCTCGGCAACGCGATCTGGCACCTGCTGCGGCAGGCCGAGCGGGCCGAGCGACCCGACAGCGGCGACGGTGCATTCAAGGCCACGGTCAGCGAACGCACGGTCGTCTTCGAGGCATGACCACCGTGACGCCGGCAGTCGACGCCGAGGCGGAACGACTTCATCGCCAGTCTTTCGTGCTCGATCTGCACACCCACGGCCCGGGGTTCGTACCGCAACCGTTTGGCACCGTGTGGCGCGGCGTCACGATTCGTGCGCCGGCCGAGGTCGGTTTCGACGTGCTGCGCAAGGCTGGAGTCGATGCGGTGGTCGCCCAGGCTGTCGGCGATCCGATCGTCACGCGTTGGTATGTCGGTCGGAGCCCATGGGATGCCGTCGAGGCACAACTCGTCCTGATCGAGCGGCAAGCCAGCGACGCCGGTGCGCTCGTCGCACGGTCGGTCGAGGGTTTGGTGCAGGCCCGAGCGCAGGGCGTGCCTGCGGTGGTGCTCGGCGTCGAAGGCGCCGACGCCTTGGGCCGTGATGTCGATCGCATCGATGCCTGGCATGAGCGTGGCGTCCGCGTGATCGCGCTCGTGCATCTGCGTGACAACGCGCTCGGCACCACGTGCCTGCCGTGGCAGCACTACGCCGGGCCGTTGCCGGTTCGGCGTAACGCCTCGCCGGGCCTCAGCCCAATCGGCGCGCGGGTCGTCGAACGCATGAACCAGCTCGGGGTCGTGGTCGACGTCGCCCATTCCGACCGGGCCACCCTGTTGGGCGTCGTCGACGTGGCGACCGCTCCCGTGGTGTCGTCGCACACCGGCGCC
Source organism: Acidimicrobiales bacterium (assembly GCA_035641315.1). GTDB lineage: Bacteria > Actinomycetota > Acidimicrobiia > Acidimicrobiales > VFJN01 > DASQUK01. The sequence continues at coordinate 2,116 of DASQUK010000032.1, forward strand.
CGCGCCCTGCAGGACTTCGCCCGCTACCTCGCCGACGACGAACTGCGGGCGATCGCTTCGACGGGCGGCCTGGTCGGACTCTGGCCCTACCGAGCCCGTCGCTTCGGTGTGCGCAACGTCAGCGACCTGGTCGCCCACGCCCGGCACATCGCCGAGACGGTCGGCGCCGAGCATCTCGCCGTCGGTACCGACATGAACGGCGTCCCCGGTGTCATGGCCGGGTTCGGTGACGAGACCGACCTGCCGAAGCTGACAGGCGCCCTGCTCGACGGCGGCTTCGACGACGGCGAGGTGGAGGGCATCCTCGGCGGCAACGCCCTCCGGGTGCTAGCACGGGTGGAGGCCGACGCGTGTCGAGCCCCGTCCTGACGCCGACGCGTCCGGCCCCGACTTGTGGCCGCCACCACCCGAAAGGATCCACCATGAAACTCAAGGCTCTCGCTGCCGGCGCTGTCGCGCTCGGTTCCCTTGCTTGCCAGCCCTGCAGTGGCTGCGCCCCCCACCCCAGTTGAGAACCCGCCGACCGGCATCCCGCCGAACGTATCCGCGACCCAGTACTCCGGCTGCCTAGGGTCGTTACGTAGCCTGATCGCCCAAGGCGCCTTCGCCGGTATCGGGCCGTTCGGCGAGCACTTCAGTGGCAGCGTCAACCCCGGCTCCCACCAGGGAACGGTTGGCGAGGAGGAGTTCCTCGTCAACGTCATCGGGATCCCCGAGGATCAGCTGGTCGCGTTCTGCGCCCAGTTCACGTGAACCAAACCGAAGACATGCAAGACGCTCCATTGCACAAACAACTGCGCTGATGAGCGAGAGCTCCCCTCGACTCGGCCGTGCGTGCCTCAGGTGGTACTCGGGCGACCGGGGGCAGAGCTCCACTGGCCGAAACGACGCTGGATTCGGCGGAGGCCCGCAACTGGGTGGCGGACAACCGAGCGAGGCCCGGTGCTCTCCGGGAACCCGGGAGCGGTTGAAAACAGGGGTGGCCTGAGGGAGGCAGAAAGCGCAGACTGGAGGCCAGAAGCCCGACGATCCGTTGGGGGCAGCTCATGTTCGGTCATGGCGTTCAGGTGCCCGAGCTGATCCCGCAGCTGTCTCGAGGCAAGCACCGGAATCCCCGCAAGGGTGCATGTTTCATGGAGATGGCGTCTTACCTCGCCGGAGAGCGATGGAGCGACCATCCGGCCAGCACGCATCCGCTGCTCGCCGCCCTGGCCCGCCTCGTCAACGACCACACCTCCGATGCCCGGCGCGGGGACCTGGTCGAGCTGGTCCCCTCGGTGATCGGGCTGACCAGCGACGACCCGCACGTGGATGTCCAGATCATGCTCCGCTCGGCGACGACCGCGCTGCCCGTCGTCGCGGCCGAGCGGCAACGCGTGCTGGCGGTCTCCGTGCTGGCCGCCGAGCGGGTGCTGGATGGCCTCGACGGGCGACCGGCGGGCGCGCTCGAAGAGCGGAGCCGGCGGACGCTGGAGCAGGTTCCCGATGCCGCGCAGTGGGCCCATCGCTTCACCCGGGAGATGGGGACGACCGTCAAGGGCTTGCAGCGGCACGGCGCGCCCAACACCGTCCGCCACGCCGT
>DASQUK010000033.1:0-3336 GCA_035641315.1 Acidimicrobiales bacterium
TTCACGGAGGCTCCATTCTGTGCAGGGAGGATGGGGTCCGGCGAACACCGACCATGGAAGGCGACGGGTGGGTACCGGCGCCCTAGCGGGTGGTGGGGGACTCCCACGCGCGTGCCATCCGGGTGCACCGGGCACGGGCCGATGTCCGCGAACCGGCGCGGGCTCCTTGTGGCCTTGCCGCGGCCGGCGCTGATGCCGGATCGGTGCCGTTTGCGGGTGAACCGTTCGGGAAGGTCGGGACGGTGCCGCTCGAGGATGTCTCGCTGGGAAGCGGCTCTCAGCGGCGAGACTGAGGCATTTCTCCAGGGCCGATCGTCGAGCACCTGGCGGCCGCCATCCGGACCGTGCCGACATGGGCGGTTCTGAACAAGTTGGCCCACGCCAGCCCTGAAGAGTTGGCCGATCTCGCCGAGACTGACGGCCGCCGCGGCAACACGCCCCAACCTGGCGAGCCGGTCTGGCGGGTTGCGCAGAGGACCCTCGCCTCCCGTCTCCTCGCCGCGGCGCGACACCCGAGAAGATCACGCGGATCCAGCAACAGGTCCTCGTCCCCGTGGAGCTGTGGCTCATGCAACGGTCCGGGGTCGAGACGGTTACCCTCAGACAAGCCGTCGGCGCAGCGTGGGATGCGCTCAACGAGGGCGACCTCGGCGGGTGACGAGACCGAGCGCAATGTCGAATTCCCCAGCAGCTCGGCTCTCCCGGAGAGGTACCACGACCGGGCACACGAGACGGATCGTTCGGCCCCACCCGGCTACGTCACTCGACCGAGCCTCACGGCTGTGGTGTTCCCTTTGGCGTCCTCGAGTGCGAGGCCGGAGCCTGGGCGTGTCGTTGGGGTTGGCACGAGTGCCCGTACTGGGGCTGCGTGCCGTCGAAGATGATGACCCGGGCGGCCAACCTGCTGGCCGAAGCCCGCCGCATCCCGGGGGTGGCCGGCGACTCCACGGTGCGGCCCGATTGGGGCGCGGTGGCTCCGCGGATCCGTGACGAGGCGACCCACGGCTGGGACGACCGGGTGGCGGTGGAGCGCGTCGAGGACAAGAGGGGCCGGTTCCTGGGGTGAGGGGCGCATCGTGGCGCCCGGCCGGGTGGCCGTCGATGATCGGATCATCGAGGCCCACCGGGGCGTCGTGGTGGCCACCGGCACGCACGCCGCCATCCCGCCGATCCCGGGCTGGTGGCTTACAGGCCGGCGCGGGCCTTGTCGCGGGGCGAGAGCAGGATCGGGGCGTGGCGGACGAGCGGAGTGTCGTAGTGCCCGCTGTGGGGTGATGCGGCGGGTCGCGGGCGCGACCAGCCCACAGCCGGTGGCCCCGGGGTTCACCCCGAGGTCACCGCAGAACGAGCAGGTCGAGCGTGCTGATGACCGGCCACTCGCCCAACGGGGTGGCGGCATCGTGATCGAGGCGCTGCATGCCGGTCGAGAACTCGTCATCGGTCAGCTGCATGAGCGTCGAGTCGGCGCGTACGCGGACCAGATCCGCGTACTCGCGACGGTTGCGCGCCGTGACCTGCGCCACCGGTTCCAGCGCTTGGAACCGAAACCCTGCAGGTGCGAAGGCCACGACGACGTCGTCGACCGTGGGCCAGAGCTGGTCGGTGATCGCCCGCGCTTCGGGGAAGTACCTCAACCACGGGATCCCGTCGGTGCGACCGGTGAATCCCTCCCTGATCAGCACAGGAGCGTCAGGGCGCAGGACCCGGCGCAGTTCGAGCGCTGCCGTCTCGAGATCGCGAAAGTGATGGACCACGGTCGACAGCCACGCCGCTGAGCAGCTGTCGCTCGCCAGCGGGAGGGCATCACCGCGCCCGGCGACGTAGGCGACCTTCGGGTGCGGCCGCTTCGCTGCTGCCCGGTTACGCATGCCGGCAGATGGCTCAACGCCGACAACGCGGGCGCCGAACCACGTGGCGAACGCCACCGACCACAGACCGGTGCCAGAACCCACGTCCACGATCCGCGTGTCGCGGCGAGCGGAAACGACTCCGGTGAGAGCTCGCCGCCAACCGTCGAGCCGGTTCAGCGGCAGCGCTCGCCCCTCGTCGTAGCGGGCCGCCATCTCGTCGTAGTCGCTGCGACTCATGGCCCACGTCATCACGACTTCACCCCTCCGCCAGCCCCCGTGCATCGCCGTCTCGAAGCTACAGCCCCAGATGTCCCGCATGCGGCAGGATCCGCCAGCGACCACAACCCGCGGAACTCGACTCACGTCGAGGTCGACGAGGCCGTACTCGACGCGCTGCGCCTGGCGCGGCGAGGCGCGGGCCAAGGTGTGGGCGGTGACCGGCGGGCCCGGGCGAGGTCGTCCTCGACGTCGACGCCGTCTTGGTCGAGGTGCACTCGGAGACAAGAAGGGCGCGGCATCGCACGCCCGTAGCGGGTGAACGGCCGGTCGATGTGCACCAGCCGGTGGTGGAGCGGCAGGTTCACGGAGTCGAGCGCGCCCTGCAGCAGGTCGCCCAGCTCGTCCGCCCGGGCACGGAGGCGCTCTCCGAACAAGGCCAGGATCACGATGCGTCGAACGGCCAAGCGCAGATCCGCATAGGCGTCGACCACTGTGCCAGCCTGGACTCGTCGGCGGGCACGGTGAGGGCGTTCGTGGAGGCGTTCGCCGGCAGCGTGGCGCTGTGGTGGATCTACTTCGATCGCGGGGCTCGGCTCGCAAGCGATGTGATCGCGGCCTCCGATGACCCGGGCCGCCTGGGACGCTCGGCCTACGCCTACTTCCATGTGCCGATGGTGGCTGGGATCATCGCCACACCCATCGCCGACGAGCTCCCGATTGCCCACCCCGGCGGCGACGTTACGGCCGGTACCGCGGCGGTGATCCTCGGCGGCCCAGCCCTTTACCTGGCGGGCAACGCCCTGTTCAAGTGCACCGTGTGTTCGCACCCTGGTCGTGGTCACGGGCCGTGGCGATCGCCGTCCTGGCCGTGACGCACTACGTCGTCGCGCAGGCGATCGGGATCGGCCGTGTAGAACAGGCCCGCGACCGCGGGAGGTCGCACCCAGCCGCTCACCTCGGCGGTCGTGGTCACCTATCCGCACCCGCCAGGCGCACCGCGACGCGCCGGCGGCCCCAGCCTTGCGGTGGCCCTTCGAACCGCCCCGGCACCTGGTGTCCACAGGTCCGACAGCACCCGTCCTCGCTCAGATGCCACCGTCCCAGCTCGTACCAGTCGCGCTCCATAAGGAGAGCACCGCATCCCGGGCACCACGTGCTCGACCCCGGCTGGTCATGCACGTTGCCCGTGTACACGTACTCCAGCCCGTTGCGGAGGCCCCACTCGCGGGCGCGGGTGAGCGTCGCCGCCGGCGTGTGCGGGATGTCC
>DASQUK010000034.1:0-22152 GCA_035641315.1 Acidimicrobiales bacterium
GGGGCTCCGGCGGGAGCCTCTGCCCCCACGCCCCCCGCCGGTCGCGCGTGATGCCATCCGTCCGGGCGCCGAGAGATCTCACAGCGGACAGCCGTGCCGGCGCCACGAACGAGGGCGATCCAAAGTTCAGGTCAGCGGGACGATCTCGTGGCGGACGATGGTGCCGTCGGCGAGCTCGAGACGGCCGACCGTGCGCCGGGGTTGGCGGCGGCGCTGGACGGCCGAGCCGGGGTTGAACAGGCGCTGGCCGTCGAGGCCTTCGGCGTCGATGGGCTCGTGGCTGTGGCCGAAGACGACCAACCGGGCGGCCGGGAACCAGCGCCGCATCCGCCGCTCCCGACCGGCCCGGGGCCCGGAATCGTGAACCATCCCGAGGGGCACGCCCGCCAGCTCCAGCTCCAGCCGGTCGGGCAGGGCGCCGACCAGCGCCTTGTCGTTGTTTCCCAGGACTGCGTGCACCGGCCGCCGGGCCCGCAACGCGTCGAGCAGGTCGCCGGTCACGACGTCCCCGGCGTGGAGGACGACATCCGCGTCCTCCACGTGGTCCCACACGTCGGGGGGCAGCTTCGAGAGGTCGCCGCGCAGGTGGGTGTCGGCGAGGACGAGGACGTGTAGCGGGCCGATGCCCGCATCATGCCCGCCGGGACGTCAGTCCAGCTCGAACAGCGGCTCGGTGATCGTCAGGCCCAGGTCGGGACCGACGTGGGCCACGAGCGCGAACAGAGCCAGACAGGCGCCGGTGAGCGCCAGGTTCTTCATGAACTGGGCGCGCTCGACGTTGAGCTGTTCGGGATCCTTCACCCTCCAGAAGTCGTGGAACAGCACGCCGGCAGCCAGCAGGAAGGCGGCCAGTATCAGGAACCCCAGGTCCATCCAGATGCCGAGCAGCACCATCAGGCCACCCACCAGCATCCAGACGCCCGACAGCTGCACCAGCAGCGAGGCGTTGCTCAGCCCCTTGCTGCTCGCATACCCCGCCATGTCACGGGTCTGCGTGAGATGCGCGGCTCCCGACCCGAAGAAGATCGCGACGAACAGAACGCGGCCGATCAGGACGATCACGTCCACGGAGCACCCCCAATTCCCCTGGCCCGCCCCAGGCGGGCCGAGCCGTGCCAATGCGACGGCTCAGCGTACGTGAGGCCGGCCGCGCCCGGGGCGGATCCCGCCGGCCGCCTAAAGGTTGCATGCAAAGAACTTCTGCAAATATTATTTGCACATGGCACGCCCCATGCGGATCAAGCATCTGGACGCCCGGTCGGTGCGGGCGCTGGCGCACCCCCTGCGGGTGCGACTCCTGGGCTCCCTGCGGTTCGAGGGACCGGGGACGGCCAGCATCCTGGCGGCGCGGCTGGGGGAGAGCTCGGGCGCGACCAGCTACCACCTCCGGGCACTGGCCGATCACGGGTTCATCGAGGAGGACACCTCGCGGGGCCGGGGCCGCGAGCGCTGGTGGCGCGCGGCGCACGAGGCAACGTCGTGGCGGCCCGAGGACTTCCTGGATGATCCCGACGCCCTGGCCGCCAAGGAGTGGCTGTCGGGGTTCGTGGCGCGCCAGGGGATGGAGTGGCTCGACGACTGGCTGACGCGCCGCCCCTCCGCAGATCCGGCGTGGATCGCGGTCTCCGCCGCCAGCGACTACCGGCTGATGATGACGCCGCCCGAGCTGCACGCGCTGCTGGAGGAGCTGCACGAGGTCATCCGCCGTCACGACGCCGTCGTCGAGGACAGACGGGCCGCCGAACGCGAGGCCGGCCGCGACGAGGATGGCGCCGGCGACGAGGGCCATGGGGCGCACGCCGTCCAGCTGCTGCTGTACGCCTTCCCGGCCGTTGAGAGCGGTCCGGGGGCCGGGAGGTGACCGCCCAACCCCAGGCACCCGCGTCGGTGGAGTCCGTGGTCCGCCGGTTCGTGGCGCTCAGCGCCCTGCGGTGGCTGCCGACCGGCCTGCTCATCCCCGTCACTGCGATCCTCATGCAGTCCCGCGGGCTGTCACTGGCGCAGATCGGACTGGTGATGGCGGTTGGGAGCGTCACCGTCATCGGGCTCGAGCTGCCGACCGGGGGACTGGCCGACGCCCTCGGCCGGCGGCCGGTGCTGCTGGCGGCGTCGGCGCTCGACGTGGTGTCGGTGGGGCTGCTGCTGACCGCCCACAGCGCCGGTGCCTTCATGGCGGCCGCGGCCGTGCAGGGCGTCTTCCGGGCGCTGGAATCCGGGCCGCTGGAGGCGTGGTACGTCGACACCAGCCTGCGGCTCGACCCCGAGGCCGGCATCGAGCGCGGCCTGGCCGGGGGTAACACGGCCATCGGCCTGGCCATCTCGACGGGCGCGCTGGGCACCGCGGGGCTGACCTCGTTGCCCGCGATCGGCGGTCTCGATCCGCTGGTCGTGCCGGTGGCGGCGGCCCTGGTCCTGCGGATTGTCGACATCGGCGCGCTGGCGCTGCTCGTCAACGAGGACCGGGCGCGGCTCGATCTGGCCTGGGCGCGGGCGGGAGTGGCGGCCGCGCCCGGCGTCGTGCGCTCGACGGTCCGGCTCGTGTCGCGCAGCCGGGCACTCCGGGCGTTGGTGGCCGTCGAGCTGCTCTGGGGCGCCGGCCTGGTCGCCGTCGAGCTGTTCTCGGGCCCCCGGATGGTCGAGCTGCTCGGCGATCCCGAACGGGGGGTCGCGGTGTTCGCGTTGGCGGTCGCAGCCGCATGGTCGGTGTCGTCCGTGGGCTCGGCGGCCACAGGCCGGATGACGGCGCGGCTGGGTGGCGGACCGGCCCGGGTCGGTGCCGTACTGCGGGTGGTGCAGGGGGCGGCGGTGGCGGCGATGGCCGTGGGCGGAGGCCCGCTGGGCCTTGTTACCGGCTACCTCGCGTTCTACCTGGTGCACGGGTCGGCCAACGTCGTGCACTACGGGATGGTCCATCGCCTCGTCGACGCCGACCATCGCACCACGGTGATCTCGGCCAACAGCCTGGCGACGCGGCTGGGCGGCACCGCGGGCAGCGTCGGCCTCGGTGCCCTGGCGACGGGCGCCGGTATCCCGACGGCGCTGGCGGTCGCCGCCGCGGTCCTGGCGTCGGCCGCTCCCCTCTACCGCATGGCACGGGCGCCCGCCCCCGTCTTCGAGGGTTTTCGCACGGATGCGGTCGCTTTTCCTTCGAAGACGTGATCGTGTCTCCACGTGGACGAGACCTACGATGCCGTCGTGGCGTCGGCCAACGCGGCGATGGTCGTGGTCACCACTGCCGCTGCCGGCGGCGAACAGCGGGCGGGGTGCCTCGTTGGGTTCCACAGCCAGTCGAGCATCGAGCCGCGGCGCTACACGGTGTGGCTGTCCAAGGCCAACCACACGTACCGCGTGGCCCTGCTGGCCACGCACCTCGCGATCCACTTCCTCACCGCAGACGACCGCGACCTGGCCGAGCTGTTCGGCGCCCTGAGCGGCGACGACGTCGACAAGTTCGCCCGCTCCGACTGGGACGCCGGCCCGCACGGCGTGCCGCTGCTCCGGCGCTGCCCCAACCGGCTGGTCGTCGAACGGACGACGCTCGTCGACGACGGCGGCGACCACGTGGCCGTGATGACCCGGCCCATCGCCGCCCACTCGGCCGGGGATTTCGCCCCGTTGCGCTTCCGCGACGTCCGCGACATCGTCCCCGGGCACGAGGCCGGCGAGCGCCCCGATAGCGTGCCGGAATGACCACCGAGGTACGTGACGCACCCCAGCAGCACCGCTACGAGGCGACCGTCGACGGCGCGTTGGCCGGGTTCGCGGTGTACCGCGACGACGCCGGGGTCCGGGTGTTCGTCCACACCGAGGTGTTCCCCGAGTTCGAGGGCCGGGGCGTCGGCAGCGCGCTGGCCCGCGGTGCCCTCGACGACGTGCGGGCGAGCGGTGGGTCGCTGGTGGCCCGGTGCCCGTTCATCAGCGGCTACATCGAGCGGCATCCGGACTACACCGACCTGCTCCACCAACGTTCTGTCAGCGCTGACGCGCGATACGACGGTTGAGCACTGACAATCCGGCCCGACCCTCACCCGCCACCCCGTGATGGCGTCGGTCTGACGACCGACTCGCTGTCACGAGTCGTCACGCCACGGCGATCTCGCCCCCGAGCTCGAACGGCGGCACCAGCTCGATGGCGTCGCCGCTCCAGAACTTGCCCGGGTCGTACCAGCTGGCCGGGCGTCCCTCGGGCAGCAGGCCCATGTGCTGGTACGTGGCGGCCACCAGCTCGGCGCAGTAGATCGTCTCCAGCGACGACCGGCCCAGCAGCCGGGCGCGGATCCATTGCCGCACCAGCCCGCCCATGCGTGGGAACGGCCGCCCGTCGAAGCGGTCGATGATCTCCATCAGCCGGTCCTCGTGCCGTCGCTCGATCGGTCCCTCCAGCGGGCGCACCCACGCCCGCTGGCCGTACTTCTCCCGCCAGGTGGTGACGGCGTCGGCCAGCAGGTGGAGCTGCACGCCCCGCTGGTGCTCGCCGGTCCACACGTCCGGGAGCGACCGACCCAGCTCGGCGTGCCACAGCAGGGGCGGCAGGTCGTCGAGCGCGACCGCCATCCCGACATGGTTGACCGGGGCGTTGGTGAACGTGCGGATCGCCTTGTCGGCCACCGAGCGGCCCCGGAACAGCCAGACGTCACCGGTCTCAGCCGTGTCGACGGCCTGGTCGAAGCTGAGTGTGGCGGTCACGGCTCGGTAGCGTACGGAACGCAATGCGCATCCACTGGAAGCTGATCGGCCTGGCCGGACTGGCGGGCGTGGCGGCGACCGGCGTGGTGGTGGCGCGCCGGCGCCGGGCCCAAGGGCGGTACACGCCGGAGGAGCTGCGGGCGCGGCTGCACCGTCGGCTGGCCGAGATCCAGTCCGGCAACGGTCAGAGCGAGCCGATCTCGACGAGCCGGTAGCGCCAGGGCACGCCCGGGCCGCCGTGGCAGGTCATCTGCACGGGCGCGTCGCTCCGCTCCCGGGTCACCACCACGTCGAGGGTGGCGCCGTCGCGCTGCTGCAACCGCACGGCCACGGCGCCGTCGGGACGCCGTTCGGTGTCCAGCACCGACATGCCGTCGATGCGCCGCTCGCCCAGGTGCAGGCGCCCGAACGCCTCGGCAGCCTGCACCAGCGGCCCGTAGCAGCTGCGCCCCCGGTAGCGGTCGAGGTCGATCATGCGGTCGCGGTGGTCGGCCACGAGCGGCGCCGCCCGGCCGGGATCGACGCGGCCGTAGTAGATGCCCTCGGGCAGGCACACGATGTTGGCGGCGAAGCGGTCGCCGCCGACGTGGGAGCACTCCCAGACGTCCGGGGCGTCGGCGTCGGTCAGCGCCCGGACGACCGGGCGCCCGAGATCGGCGCAGCAGGGGTCGTGCCGGCCGTTGGTGCACACCAGGTGGAGCGACGCCGGTCCAGGCATGCCGATGCCGGGTGGCTCGGGGAAGGCGAGCAGGCCGAGGTCGATCGCCAGCAGCGCCTTGGGATCGGCGGCGTCGATGTCGAGCTGCTCGATCCACCACCGCTCGGTGCCCGAGTGGGCGAGGAACACCGTGCGGGTCGGTCCCAGCTGGCGCTGGTTGGCGTAGCGCCTGGCCAGCAACACCCGCACGCCGTGGGCCCGGGCGGCCGCGGCGAGACCGGCAGCGGTGTCGGGGTCGAGCTTGCTCTCGGCCAAGGCGTCCACGCCCCACGCCCCCGGCTGCTCCACGATCATCCAGCGCTGGACCCGCGATGCGGTGGCGACCAACGGCTCCCCGCGGCCCAGCGACTCCGCCGCGCAACGCAGGCCGAGCGACTCTCCAGCCCGACCCCCGCCCGCCACCCCGTGATGGCGTCGGCCTGCGGCCGACTCAGCCATCCCGAGCGTTTCTGTGCAGGACACCCTCCCGGACCAGCCGCCGCACCAGCACCCGCCGGCTGTCCGCGTCGAGCAGGTCCGCCAGGTCGCCGACCCGGACGGGTCCGCTGTCGAGCAGGCGCCGCACCGCCGGCTCGAGCACGCCGGGCAGGATCACCCGCCGGTCGCCGAGGACGAGCCGCAGCCCGCCGTCGTCCGCACGCCGGAGCCCGACGCCGCCGGCGGCGCGGGGTCGCACGACGGTGGCGTCGTCGATCCGGTCGAGCGCCGCCAGCTCGGCGAGCTGGCCCCCGAGCAAAGGCGTGCGCCGGGCGAAGAACTGCTCGCTCATCTCGTCTGCCACGTCGCCGGGGTCGAGCCGCTCGAGCCAGCCGATGAGGTCGGCCACCGCGGTCTTGACCGCTCGTACCGCCGTGTCCCGCTCGAACGGGTAGCCGGCCGGCAGGCTGGTGCGGAAGACGGCCTCGTCGCCGGCCCGGTCGATCACCCGGCGCAGCACGTCGTGCGCGGTGGTGGCCAGCACGCCCAGCGTCAGGTGCAGCGACGTGCCTTCCTGGGCTGCCGCCGAGTGGACGACGCCGCGGGGCAGGTAGAGCGCGTCTCCCGGCCCGAGGTCGGTCTCGAACAGCACCGGTTGCACGGCGGCCAGCTCGCCGACGGACCGGTGATGGGGGAGCGGCGCCGACACCACCGGGGTGCGCACCACCCAGTGCTTGGTGCCGGCCACCTGGAGGACGAACACGTCGTGGGTGTCGTGGTGGGGGGCGAGCCCGGCGGCGCCGGCCGGGGTGAGGTAGGCGTTGACCTGGAGCTGGTGGCCGAGCGCCAGCTCGAGGTCGCGGCAGAGCCGGGCCAGGGGCGGCCACCAGCGGTGGAGCGACTGCAGCACGACGGTGGCGCCGCCGGCGAACAGGTCCAGGACCCGGCCGGGGTCGATGAGGTCCGAGAAGCGGCGGTTGCCGGTGCGGGCAGGGCGGGTGTAGCTGCTGGGATCGATCGGTTCGCCGTCCCGGACCAGGCGGAACGCGGGCTGGCGTAGGCCCGACCCGGTAAGCGCCCGGTCGACGTCGTCGAGCGACAGCAGGTCGTCGAACGAGCCGCCACCGCGCCGCAGGCACGGCGCGGCACCGAACGTCGTCGTGAGGAAGCCGTCCGGGTCGTCGACGCAGCGCCCGAGCGCAGCCCGGCCGGGGTCGACGGCCTTATCGGCGGCGGTGCCCCGGTTGGCGGGATCCCCGGTGTCGCCGGCGTCGCCGGCGCTACGAGTCGGTCTCGTCGGCGTCGCTGTCGGAGGGACCGGTGTCGGGGTCGACGCCGTCGGCGTCGTCCGTGCCGTCGACGTCCTCCTTGGTGTCGGTGGCGTCATCGTCGTCGGTCACCTCGCTCGCCCGCTCGTGGCGCCACTCGGTGGCGATGTCGTCGTCGGACAGCCCGCGGATCACGTCGGCCATCTGGTTACCTCCCTGGTGGACGGCCCGCTTCGGGCGGACGCTAACCGACGGCCCGGTCCTCTAACAGGGGTGTGGCGGTTTCGTGGGGATCCGCCGGTCGTAGCCCGGTCGCCTCGGCGACCAAGCGGTAGGAGCGCAGCCGCTCGGCCGACCCGTGGGTCATCGTCGTCACCATCAGCTCGTCGGCGTCGGTGCGCTCGACCAGCTCGGCGAGCTGCCGGCGCACGGGCTCCGGGCTGCCGACGACGTGGGACCCGGTCCAGCGCCTGACGACCTCGCGCTCCTGGGGCGTGAAGTTGTACTCGGCCGCCTCCTCCGGGGTCGGGTAGCGCCCGGGGCGTCCCCGGCGCAGTCGCAGGAACGCCAGCGCCCCGGGGCCGGCCAGCCAGCGGGCCTCGTCGTCGGTCGCGGCGCAGAGGACCGAAACGCCGAGCATCACGTAGGGCGCGCCCAGGTGCCCGGACGGGCGGAACGCGTCGCGGTAGGCCGCCACGGCCTCCAGCGTGTTGCCGGCGGCGAAGTGGTGGGCGAACGAGAACGGCAGGCCGAGCAGGCCCGCGGCCCGGGCGCTGTAGTCGCTCGACCCCAACAGCCAGACCGCCGGCCGGTAGCCGAGGCCTGGGGTCGCCCGGATGTGGCGGTAGGGGTGGCCCTCGGGGAAGGCGCCGTCGAAGTAGCCGAACAGCTCGATCAGCTGCTCGGGGAAGTCGTCGACCGGCAACGCCGCCGGGCTGCGGCGCAGCGCCCGGGCGGTGAGTTGGTCGGTGCCCGGGGCGCGCCCGATGCCGAGGTCGATGCGGCCGGGGTGGAGGGCCTCGAGCATGCCGAACTGCTCGGCCACCACCAGCGGGGCGTGGTTGGGCAGCATGACCCCGCCGGATCCCAGCCGGATGGTCGACGTGACGCCCCCGGCGTGAGCCAGCAGCACTGGCGGCGAGGAGCTGGCGATGCCGGGCATGTTGTGGTGCTCTGCCACCCAGTAGCGCCGGTAGCCCAGCCGTTCTGCCTCCCCGGCCAGCACGAGCGAAGCCCGGAGCGCCGCCGCAGGGGAGGAGCCCTCGCCCACGGGCGCGAGGTCGAGGACCGAGAGGGGAACGAGGGGATCAGCCACCGCCGGGAGGCAACGCCCCGCGGCGAGCGGCTGTTCCCGCCCATTCATGGGACAGGATTGGTTGCTGAGCAACCAATCCTGTCCCAGGAACTGCCGAAGCGGCGGTCAGCGGTCCTCGTGCGCCTGCTGGCGGGCCTCGTGCACCTGCTCTTCGGCCCTGGCCCGCGCCGCCTCGGTCTCGTGCTTGGCGGCCTCGCGCTCGGCGTCGGCCTTGTCTTGCTGGGCCCGTCCCTCCCGGCGGAGGCTCTCGTCGTCGGCGACGGCACCGGTGGCCTCCTTGAACTTGCCCTTGATGGCTTCGAGGATGCCCCGGAGGCCGGACTTGGCGCCGGTATCGGCCATGGTCGATCCTTCCCGTTGGAGGATTGGTCAGGCGTGAGCTTCCCCGCCGGCGGTCGGCAAACCCATCTCGTCCTGGGCGTCGACGGCTGCCGGGCGGGTTGGGTGGGCGTCGTGCTGGCGCCGGACCAGTCGGCGGTCGGGGTGGTCGCCGCGTCCATCGGCGAGCTCGTCCGGGCCGCCGAGGCCGCAACGACCTGTGCCGCACGGCTCGACGTCATCGGCATCGACATGCCGTTCCATCCGCCGGAGGCGGGGCTGCGACCCGCGGACCTCGCAGCCCGCGCTCACCTGGGGCGCAAGGCCAGCAGCATCTTCCTCACGCCGGCCCGCCCGGTGCTCGAGGCGGCGACGTACGCCGACGCCTGCGCCGTCGCCCGCAGCCTGGACGGTCGCGCCATCAGCCGCCAGGCGTGGGGACTCCGCCGCAAGATCCTCGAGGTTGGTGCGTGGTTGGCGTCGGCGCCGTGCCCGGTCTACGAGGTCCACCCCGAGGTGTCCTTCTCGCTGCTGACCGCTGCGCCGATCGTGGCCAGCAAGCGGACGCCCGCGGGGCTGGCGGCGCGCCGGTGTGCCCTCGAGGGCGTGGGCGTCGTGGTGCCGCCCGAGCTTGGGGACGCCGCCGGTGTCGGTGCCGACGACGTGCTCGACGCTGCGGTGGTGGCGTGGAGCGCCCGGCGCATCGCCGCCGGCATCGCCCGAAGCTTCCCCGATCCACCGACGCCGCTCGGCGACGGCCGGGTGGACGCCATCTGGGGCTGAGACAGGGCGACAGCGCACCGCCGGCGAGAGGTCGAGGAAATGGCCCACGCCTGGCGGCAGCCATTTCCTCGACCTCGGACCGAGCGATGAGTTCCGCACCGCCCGGGGGTCCTACCAGCCGAAGCCACAGCATCGGCAAGGAGGCCACCATGGGACAGCTCGTCGTCGACATGTTCGTGACGCTCGACGGGGTCATGCAGGCGCCCGGCGAGCCCGACGAGGATCGTGACGGGGGGTTCGAGCACGGCGGCTGGCAGGCGCCCTACTTCGACGAGGAGTCGGGGAAGCGCATAGGCGACCACATCGCGCGCATGGACGCGCTGCTGCTGGGACGCAAGACGTACGAGATCTTCGCCGCCTACTGGCCCAACGCCCCCGATCCGATCGGGGCCAAGCTCAATCGCGTCCCCAAGTACGTCGCGTCCCGCACGCTGGGCGCCGTCGAGTGGAACAACTCCACCCTCATCGAGGGCGACGTCGCGGACGCCGTGCCACGGCTCAAGCAGGACCACGGCGAGGTCCATGTCATCGGCAGCGGCAACCTCGTCAAGACGCTGCTGCAGCACGGCCTGATCGACGTGCTCAACCTGTGGCTCTATCCGATCCTGCTCGGCACCGGCAAGCGGCTGTTCGCCGACGGCACGATCCCTACCGCGCTGCGGCTGACCGATTCCGCGACGTTCGCCGGCGGCGCGGTGCTCCTCACCTACGAGCGGGCGGGCAAGCCGACGTACGGCAACCTGGCCCGGGACGCCGACGACCGTCCCGTCACGGCGCCACCGACTCCCAGCCCGTGAACCCCGAGGGGTCGTGGCGACCCATCGTGCCGTGCTCGAACAGTCCCCAGCCGTCGGCGCCGTCGCAGGCGGCCCGGCCCACGTGGTCGATCACCCCGAACGGCAGGCGGGCGACGATCGCCGGATCGGTCAGGTCGTAGACCGCGCTCTCGACCCAGCCCCGTCCCCGCCACTGCCCGTGGCTCCAGTCCGGGTCGCCGCCGTAGCCCGCACCCACGTGCAGCGCCACATGGCCCAGCGCGGTGACCTCGAGGTCGAGCGGCTTGCCGCCCCGCTCGGTGAGGCGGATGGCAGCCCGCTCGGGCAGCCGGGTACCGGACCGGTAGGTGACCTCGACCTCCGGCCAGCCCAGCTGCTCGACACGGCCGTCGGGCCACACCCGGGTGGCGTCGTTGAGGATGCGGTAGCCGTCGGCGTTCTCCTGCACGATGACCACGACGGCGTAGTCGTCGAACCGCAGCGGCACGTACAGCCACCACAGCCCGGCCGTCGGGTCGTCGGCCGGGCGTCCGGCCGGCTCGCCCTCACCCACGGGGCGGATGCCCCACGACCGGTCGCGGGTGCCGACCCACACGTCGGGCGACACGGTGATCTCCTCGCCGTCGACGCGCAGCTCGCCCTCCCAGGTGCCGACCTGGGCGAACCGGGAGGCGTCGAGGATCGCCCGGGCCCCCGCCCGCATGACGTGCGGCTGTTCCATCACCGCCGGGAACGAGCCCTCCCAGCGCAGGTCGAAGCCGAGGCCGTGGTCGTCGCCGTCGCAGACCAGCCGGATGCGCCGCAGGGGCTCGACCACCTCGACCCGGTAGGGGCCGACCGCGGGTGCCAGCCGGTCGTCGCCGTCGTCCAGGGCGTCGGAGCAGCGGACGGTCCATTGCCGGTCGCCCCGGCGCACGGTGGCGTACGCGTCGACGACGCCAAGGTTGGGGTAGATGCCGAGGCCGGTGACGAGGAACAGGTTGCCGGTGCGGTCATGGGCGTTGAAGTAGCAGCGGTCGTAGAAGTTGCGGTCGCTCGAGGCCACGTGCCGCAGCGACACGGGCGCCTGGTGGATCGGGTACTCGTCCAGCGGCACGGGGATCATTCGCCCTCCCTACCAGTCCCAGTAGGCGCCGGCGAGCATCCGCTGGAGCGGCTCCCGGTTCATGATCAGCTCGTCGACGTCGGCGGGCTGGTCGATCTCGCCGAAGTGGACCTGTCGATGCCCGGTGCGCAGGAACACGATGGCGAACTGAAGCGCGGCGTACGTGCCGTAGAACTCCAGGTCGCGGGGTGTGTGCCCGGTGAGCGCCTCGTAGCAATCGGCGATGTCGTCGGGCCGCAGGAAGTCGGGCATGCCCGGTAGCCCCATGGTGGCGGCGATGTCCTCGAAGATGCGGTGCCCGTAGATCAGCCAGGCAACGTCGAGCTCGCGGGGGCCGAGCGCCGCCATCTCCCAGTCGAGCACCGCCACCGGGGCGAAGTCGTCGTACATGACGTTGCCGATGCGGGAGTCGCCCCAGCACACCACCGTGGGCCCCTCGTCGGCCGGCCAGTGCTCGTCCAGCCAGGCGAAGCCCCGCTCGACGAGCGGCGAGCGCCAGCCCCCGGCGGCCGCGAACTCGTACCAGGCCCGGGTGTGCGCCACCCGCCGCCGCAGGAAGGTGTCGCCGGGGGCGTCGGGCGCCAGGAAGCCGAAGCGCTCGTCAGGCTTCTCGACGGCGTGGAGCTCCGCGAGCACGCGCACGGTGGCGTCCTGGAGGCGGCGCTGGTCGGCGGGGGCGGCGTCGAACAGCCAGCTGTCGCCGAAGTTGTAGGGCAGGACGTCGGGCGGCACCCGGCCGTCGACCCGGCTCATCACGAAGAAGGGCGCCCCCAACGGTCCAGGATCGGGCTCCGACCACCACACCGGCGGCACCGGCACGGTGGTGAGCCGGTCCACCAGGCGGATGGCCTGGTACTGCCGGTCGAGGTCGTAGCTCGGGAACACGGGGACGTCCCCGGCGTCCGGCGCCACCCGAGCCACCAGGCGCTCGGCGCGGCGGTCCCCGCCTTCGGTCCACTCGGCGTCGAACAGCAGCGTCTCGCTGGACATGCCGTTGGCCGACGTGCTCTCCAGCGAGCCGACCGCCGGTGCGGCGCCCGACGGCAGCTTGGTCGCCAGCCAGGCCTCCAGGCCCAGACGCAGGCGGTCGGGATCCCGGCTCGATCGCTGCAGCTCCGCCACAGACGAGGACTGTAGGCGGCTACTGTGACGGCGGACACAAGGCGGCTCGGAGGGGGACCGGCCATGGAGCTCAGCAGAGACCAGGAGCCCATCGACTGGGATGCCGCCTGGGAGTCGCTGGTCGTGCGGTTGCAGCGCCCGCGCCGCTGGCGCATCGCCCGTGTCGTGGGTCAGTCGGTCGCGACCCTGGCGGTGATGGCCGTATCGGTGTGGATACTGGTCCAGCTCGTCGCAGCCCCGCTCCACGACCTGGGGCGGCTGGGCGCGTGAGCACCCGGGGCTGAGTACCCCGGCGAGCCGCTCAGACCGGGCGTGACCGAGCGGACCGGTCCGCCGAGGCCGCCGACCCCGACGGCCGCGTGGACGCCGCCACGTCGGCCGCCAGCCGCAGGTCGCCCACCAGGCCGCGGAGCGCGGCACGGCGATCGTCCCGCTCCTGGATGCGGACGATCGACGAGGGGTGCACCGTCGCCACCATGGGTGGCCCCAGCACCGAGTCCAGCACCTGCCCCCGCAGCGGCGTGATCGACTGCGCCTTGCCCAGCACCGCCCGCACGGCGGTGGCACCCATGGCCACGATGACGGCCGGCTGCACCTGGGCGACCTCCTCGGTCAGCCACAGCGAGCACGCCTCGATCTCGGTGGTGTTGGGACGCTTGTGGATGCGGCGCTTGCCCCGCGCCTCCCACTTGAAGTGCTTGACGGCATTGGTGACGTAGACGGCCCCGCGATCGACCTGTGCCGCCTCCAGGGCCTCGTCGAGGACGCGCCCTGCTGGCCCGACGAACGGTGCACCCTGCTTGTCCTCCTGGTCGCCGGGTTGTTCCCCCACCAGCATCACGACCGCCGGCACCGGCCCCTCGCCGAACACGGTCTGGGTGGCCCGCCGGTAGAGGTCGCAACGCGTGCAGTGCGCCGCCTCGCCGGCGATCTCGGCGAGGCGGCGGGCGCCCGTGGTCACGCGTTGGGCGGGGCGGAGGAGATGTCGCTCAGCGCCGAACGGGGATCCTTCTCCCGCGCCAGGTCGCCCAGCGACACGATCCCCACGACCTCGTTGCCGTCGACGACGGGCAGGCGCCGGATGGCCCGCTGGCGCATGATCTCGGCGGCCTTGTCCACCTCGGCTGCCGCCTCGACGGTCGCCAGCTCGGGGCTGCAGACCTCGGCCACGGGCGTGGATTCCGGCTGGCGGCCCTCGGCCAGGACCCGCACCACGATGTCGCGGTCGGTGACGATGCCGCGCAGGTTGCCGTCGCCTACCACGAGCACGTCACCGATGTCGTTGTCCCGCATCACCTGGGCCGCCTGCCGGATCGAGGCCCCAGCATCGACGCTGATTGGGCGGGGCATCATCACGTCTCGCACGATGGTCGCCATGGTGGCCTCCTGTTGGTGGTCTCGCCTTGGTCGTTGATCCCGGCTACCCCCCGACGGGGTGCCGAAACCCGGGTGTGCGCTCGCTCAACTGCCCAGCATGTGGCGGCGCAGGCGGTGGATGGCCTTGCGCAGCAGCCGCGACACCTGCATCTGGCTGCAGCCCAGGGCCTCGGCGATCTGCGACTGGGTCTGCTCCTCGAGGAAGTAGCGCCGGAGCAGCTCGCAGTCGTCTCCCGACATGAGCTCGAGGCTCTGCCTGAGCGCCGTGCGGTTCTCGATGCCGAGGAAGCCCCGGTCCGCCTGGCCGATCACCTGCTCCGCCTGGAGCCCGCTGGCCGGGTCGGGCGCGTCGAGCGAGGTGGTGATGCGGGCGTCCTCGGCGGTCAGGGCCTCGAGCACCTCGTGCTCGTCGACCCCAATGAAGTCGGCGACCTCGCCCGGGGAGGGAGGACGCCCCAGGTCGTGGGTCAGCAGCTCCTGCGCGTCCCGCACCGGCGTCGACAGCTCGTGCACACGCCGGGGTACCCGGATCGCCCACCCGGCGTCCCGGAAATGCCGGCGCAGCGAGCCCACGATCGTGGGCTTGGCGAAGGCGAGGAACGGCGTGCGGCGGTCGGGATCGAAGCGCCGCAGGGCCAGCAGCAGGGCCTCGTAGGCCACCTGGGTCAGGTCGTCGATGGGCTCGCCGCGCCGGAACTGTCGCCGGGCCTGGGCCTCGGCATGACCGCGGTAGTGCTCGACCAGCTTCTGCAAGGCCTCGCGGTCGCGGTGCCGGGCGTAGCGGACGTGCAGGGCCCACAGCTCCCGGTCGACGGCGGGTCGGTGGGCCCGACCCTCGACCCAGCGCCGATCCACGGTGTCCTCGGGCACTGTCAGCACGGCCCGGGCACGGTCGGATGCCCGGTTCAGGTCGTCGAGGGCCCGCCGGCAACGGCGGGCCTCGCGGGACAGCACGCCGGACGGCACACATCGTCCGTTCCCGCCCAGGCGCCCGGCTACACCTTCTCGGACGGATCGGGTGGGCGGCCGACGGGTATGGCCTGCTGTGGGCCCGTACGGGCCCCGCGCACACACTTGCGTACGATCCTCGGGACAGCCATGCCGCGCGACGCCTCCGCCGACCAGAGCGAGCTCCTCTCCGAGATGCGCACCCGCATCGAGGCGGCGGCCGCAGACATCGAGCGCCTCACGGGCGAGCTGACCTCCCGGGAGGAGTGGGTCGACGAGCTGGAGAGCATCATCGACGTGGTCCTGGGCCTGCTCGACACGCCAGTGGTGGTGCTGGGCGACGACCGGCGGATCCGGGCCGTGAGCCGGGGGGCCAGCCAGCGTCTCGAGGGCGACGTGGTGGTCGGCAAGCCGCTGTCGTCGGTCGTGCCCGACGAGCTGTTCGCGGCGGTGGAGGCCCGGCTGGAGGAGGCCCCGACGGGCCCGGCCGCGGGCGCCGAGCCGGGCGAGCGGGCGCGCCAGGGTGCGGTAGAGGGGTCGACGCCCATCGACGTCGAGCGACTGCCGGGCGGCGGGGCCGTAGTGGTGTTCCGGGGGTTGGCAAGATGAGGATGCACGACGAGGACGGCGGCCGGATCGAGCTGTCATTGCCGTCCGACAGCCGCTACATGCGCCTGGCTCGGCTGATGGCGAGCGGCGTGGCGACCTCGTGCGGGCTGCCGCTCGAGGAGGTCGAGGACTTCCGCATCGCCGTCGACGAGTTGTGCGCCACGCTCATCGAGCTGGGTAACGGCGACCCGGTGCGTCTCGCGTTCGAGCTGACCGAGGATGCGCTGGTGGTCGTGGGCACCACGGCGGCATCGGTCGCCGATTCGATCGACGACGACCGGCTGAACCTCAGCCGGCAGATCCTCGACGTGGTGACCGACGGCCACGGGCTCGAGCGCTCGGGCGACATGGTGGCGTTCACCGCTCGCAAGCGCCTGCGTGGCAGCGGCGTGGGCTGACGCCTGACGCCATGCCTCCGGCGTTACTGCTCGCTGACAGCTTCGACGTCGGTCGACGCCGCGATCTCCGACATCCAGCGCCGCACCGCCTCGGGATTCCCGCTGACCGAGGTGGCCAACACCGCCCGATCTCCCTCCTTCTCGATCGCGAGCTGTGTGGCCTCGACGTCGGGGCGGCCGCCGATCTGGTCGATGAGCCGCGCCGGATCGGCCCCGGCGCGGAGCCGCACCCGCACGTCCACGGTGTTCGTCGTCCAGCGCTCGCGGATCAGCGAGCGGATCGGCCGCAGCACCACCAGCCCCAGCAACAGGATGCCGGTGGCGATGGCGGCGGTGGTCACGTCGCCGACGCCGCAGGCCAGGCCGATCGCGGCGACCGTCCACAGGCTGGCCGCGGTGGTGAGGTTGCGGATGGTGCTCCCCTGGCGGAAGATCACGCCCGCGCCGAGGAAGCCGATGCCCACCACCACGTTGGACGCCACCCGCGTCACATCCGCCTGCAGCGTCGAGTCGGCCCGGGGCTGGTCGAACTCGACGAAGCCCAGCGTCGAGATCACGCCGAACAAGCCGGCCCCCAATGCCACGGCGATGTGCGTGCGCAGGCCGGCCGGCTGATCGCTGGCCTCACGTTCGATGCCGATCAGCGCTCCCAGCACGCTGGCCGCCACCAGCCGGATCACGACGTCGTCGTCGACGGCGAAGGTCGTGCTGGCCAACATCACGCCGCGAGGTGTACCCCACGGCGGCGACGATCAGGCGCCGAGACATGCATCCCGCTCTTGGCGCCTTCGGCGCCGGGCCGCTCGGGCTTCGACGTGCGCTGCCCGCTCCCACGGCCGCTCGGGCCGGGGCCGCCCTGTCCGGGAGGCCTCAGGCGGCGACGTCGAGCACGAGCTGCTCGTCGGCGCGGGTGAACACGTAGCGCAGCCCGCCGAAGTCGGCCGCCTCCACCACTGCGAGATCGATCACCCCGTCGTCGCAGCGCCACCGGTCGAGCAGCTCGACCATCTGCAAGTGCTCGTCCACGTCGCCGGTGGGTTGGAAGCTCAGCGTGACGGGCGAGCCGCCCGGCACCACCGAACCGTCGATGGGCAGCGGGTCCAGCGGCAGCACGTCGAGTAGCACGCGTTCGGGCTTGTCCTCGACGAACACGAGCTGACAGGTCGTCATGACAGAACCTCCCGGCCGGCCTCGTCCAAGGAGGCGCCCATGCGGGCCACGCTGGCGCGCAACAGGCGCGACACCTGGACCTGGCTCACCCCCATGATCGCGGCGATCTGCGACTGGGTCAGCCCGCTCCTGTAGCGCAGCTCGACGATGCGGCGCTCGCGGGCCGGCAGCTCGCGCAGGAGGCAGTCGACGGTCATCCGGGCGTCGACCGCCTCGAAGCCGCGATCGTCCTCGCCCGGGGCGCCGGGATCGCCATCCTCGTCGTCGCCGCTCGAGGCCAGCGGCACCTTGCGGTAGCAGCGGGCGGCCTCGAGCGCGTCGAGCACCTCCTCGACCGGAACTCCAGTGTGCTCGGCGACCTCCTCGGCCGTCGGCGACCGACCGAGCAGGTGGCCCAGCTCGCCGACCGCCACCTTGACGGTGTGCTGGAGGTCACGGGCCCGCCGGGGCACGTGCACCGCCCAGGTCGTGTCGCGGAAGTGGCGCCGCAGCTCTCCGGTGATGGTGGGCACGGCGAACGTGGCGAAGGTGGCCCCGTAGTCGGGGTCGAAACGCTCGACCGCCTTGAGCACGCCCAGCATGGCCACCTGGACGAGGTCGTCGAGCGGCTCCCCCTTGCCGACGAAGCGCCGGGCGCAGTGCACCGCCAGCCAGCGGTGGTCCTCGATGAGGGCGTTGCGGACCTCCCGATCGCCAGTGGCCCGGTAGCGACGGAAGCGTTCGTCGTCGGTCGCGCGGCTCGTGGTGGTGGATGCGGTGATCCTCACGGACGGTCTCGTTTCGCGTGGGGCTGTGCAACCCCCGCTTCCCTCGGCCACCGGTCCCTAACCCAAAGTAGCGTCGGCGCATGGACCTGGGGATCAGCGGGCGCCGGGCCGCCGTGGCGGCGGCGTCGGCCGGGCTGGGGCTGGCCTGCGCCCGGGCGCTCGCCGCCGAGGGCGTACGGGTGGCGCTGTGCGGCCGCGACGCCGACCGGATCGAGGCGGCGTCGTCGTCGATCCGGGCCGCCGGAGGGGATGCGGTGGGCCTGGTCGCCGACGTGTCGAGCACCGAGGGCGCGGCCGGGTTCGTGGACCGGGCCGACGAGGCGCTGGGCGGCATCGACATCCTCGTGGCCAACGCCGGGGGCCCGCCGTCCGGCACCTTCGCCTCCACCGACGTCGACGCCTACCTGCCGGCCCTGGAGCTCAACCTGCTGTCGACGGTGGCGATGTGCAAGGCCGCGGTCCCGGCGATGGCGGCGCGCGGCTGGGGCCGGGTCGTGGCCATCACGTCCATGACGGTGCGGCAGCCGTCGGCCACGCTGATCCTGTCGAACACCGCCCGGGCCGGCGCCACGGCGTTCCTCAAGACCCTGGCCACCGAGGTGGCACCGCAGGGCGTCACCGTCAACTCCGTGCAGCCGGGCCTGCACGCCACCGACCGGCTGGCGCAGCTCTACGGCGGCGACCTGGGCGCCGCCGGGCGGTCCGTCCCGGTCGGCCGGGTGGGCGACCCCGACGACTTCGGCGCCGCGGTGGCGTTCCTCTGCTCGGAGCACGCCCGCTTCATCACCGGGACCGCGCTGTCGATCGACGGCGGCGCCTACCAGGGCCTTATGTGATCCCTCTGTCAGCACTCACGCGCGATACGGCGACTGAGCGCTGACAGAACGCGGTCAGTCGACCCGCAGCTGGCTGGTCAGCTCGGCGCGGCGGGCCTCGAAGTCCTCGAGGCCCATCTGGCCGTCGTCGTAGGCGGCGTGCAGCTCGGCCAGCTGCGCCAACACCCTGGCCTGATCGACCTCGGGAGGGGACGCGGCGTCCTCTTGCTCGTCGCTCTGCTCCGCGCGCTGGGCCTTGCGCTCGAGCTTGGCCTGGGCCTTGGCCTGCTTGTCGCGGTCCCGCTGGAGCTTGCCGAAGGTCGTTCGCCGCCGTGACACCGATTCAGAGCACCCGGACGTTTTGGGCTTCGTCGCCTTTGCGGCCCGGCCCGATCTCGAACTCGACCTGTTGCCCTGCCTCGAGTGAGCGGTAACCGGTCCCCTGGATGTTGGAGAAGTGGACGAACACGTCGCTCCCGTCCTCACGCGAGATGAACCCGAAGCCCTTCTCGGCGTTGAAGAACTTGACGGTGCCTACTGCCATGGTGCGTCTGCCTATCTGTCTTGCCCGCGCCGAACCCGGGCGCGGTGTTGCAGTGACGAGGCTACGCCGTGGGGCGCCCAGATCGCGCTTTTGGCCCCGGCCCGAGCGGCCGGGGCGCCGAAGGCGCCAAGGGAGCGGGGCGCATGCGCCGAAGCGCACCGTCTACCTTGAGCCCGTGATCGCCGAGGTCGAGCGCGACACCGTCACCCTCGCCCGCCGGATCGCGGACCTGGGCACGGGTCGGCGCACCAGGGTCTTCCGGAGCTCGTGGTGGAGCGACCGGGTGATGGACTGGGCCATGGAACGGCGTGGGTTCAAGACGCAGCTGTTCCGCTTCGTCGACGTCTTTCCCGCCCTGTCCGGTGCCCCGGAGGTGGCCCGCCACCTCTCAGAGTACTTTGATGGCGTCGACGTCCCCAAGGCGCTCGACGTGGGCATCGACCTCGCCGACCGCGTGCCGCTCGGGGCCCGGGTCGAGGCCCGGATCGCCCGGCGCAACATCATGCGGATGGCCCGCCAGTTCATCGTGGGTGCCTCGGCCGACGAGGCGGTGGCGGGGCTGCACGAGCTGTGGCGGGCCGGCAGCACCTTCACGGTGGACGTGCTGGGGGAGAAGACCGTCGTCGGCAGCGAGGCCGATCGGTACGCGGCTCGGGTCGAGGAGCTGGTGGTGGCGCTCGACGATGCCAGCCGGCACTGGGCGCCCGACGACCACCTCGAGCGGGACGACCTGGGCCCGTTGCACCGGGTCAACGTGAGCGTCAAGCCCACCGCGCTGGCCACCCACTACGAGCCGCTGTCACGCGAGGTGGGGCTGGACTCGGCCAAGCAGCGGCTGCGACCACTCCTGCGGCTGGCGCGGGAACGGGGTGCGTTCGTCAACGTCGACATGGAGCACTACGACGCCAAGGACATCACGCTCCAGCTGTTCCGGGACCTGCTGTCGGAGGACGAGTTCGCCGACATGCCCGCCGGAATCGTCGTCCAGGCCTACCTGCGCGACAGCCGTGAGGACCTTGCCGACCTGATCGCCTGGTCGGCGCGGCGGCCGCAGCCCATCACCGTGCGGCTGGTTAAGGGCGCCTACTGGGACGCCGAGACCGTGCACGCCCGAGCCGAGGGCTGGCCCGTGCCGGTGTTCGAGGACAAGGCCGACACCGACGCCAACTACGAGCGCTGCGTGCGGCTGCTGCACGACCACCACGGCGAGGTACGGGCCGCGTTCGGGTCCCACAACCTGCGCTCTCTGGCGTACGCCATCACCTACGCCCGCCGCAAGGGCATCCCCGACACGGGTTACGAGATCCAGATGCTCTACGGCATGGCCGAGCCCATGCACGAGGCGATCCGGCGCCTGGGGTTCCGGTTGCGGGTCTACGCACCGGTGGGCGAGCTGGTGCCGGGCATGGCCTACCTGGTGCGGCGGCTGCTGGAGAACACGTCCAACGAGTCGTTCGTGCGCCACCGCTTCGCCGAGGGTCGCGACCTCGACGAGCTGCTGGCCTCGCCGGGTCCCCGCGACCTGCCGCCGCCTGGGTGGGCGGAGCCCCGGCCGGCGACCGATCCCGCCGACCCGACGCCCTACCAGCCGGAGCCCGTGTCCGAGTTCCGCCGGCGGCCGGCGCGCGGCGCGATGGCGGCCGCCGTCCGTGCCTTCGCCACCGGCCTGGGCGAGGAGGTGCCGGCGCTGATCGGCGGCGAACGGGTGACGGCGGCCAGCACGCTGGCGTCGGTCGATCCCGCCGAGCCGGCCACGGTCGTCGCCGAGGCCACCGCCTGCACCGCCGCCGACGTCGACGCCGCGGTCGCCATCGCCGCCGAGGCGGCGACCGACTGGCGCCGCACGCCGACGCGCGAGCGGGCCGGCGTGCTGTTCCGGGCCGCCGACTGGATGCGGGGTCACCGTCACGAGATCGCCGCGCTGGAGTGCTTCGAGGCCGGCAAACCGTGGGACCAGGCCGACGCCGACGTCTGCGAGGCCATCGACTTCTGCGAGTACTACGGGCGCGAAGCGTTGCGCCTCTCGACTGGCGGCGAGGTCGGCCAAGCGCCCGGTGAAGCGAACTCGTACCGGTACGAGCCGCGCGGCGTCGGCGTCGTGATCTCGCCGTGGAACTTCCCGCTCGCGATCCCGACGGGAATGCTGACGGCCGCGCTGGTCACCGGGAACGCGGCGCTGCTGAAACCGGCCGAGCAGACGCCGGGGATCGCATTGCGGCTGGTGCAGATCCTGCACGAGGCCGGCGTGCCCCCCGGCGTCCTTGCGTTCCTGCCCGGCGCAGGGGAAGAGGTCGGCGCCTACCTCGTGGCGCATCCGGGCGTGTCGTTCGTGGCGTTCACCGGTTCGAGGGCCGTCGGTCTCGAGATCGTTCGCGAGGCCGCAGTCCACCGCGAGGGGCAGCGGCACGTGAAGCGGGTGATCGCCGAGATGGGCGGCAAGAACGCCGTGATCGTCGACAGCGACGCCGACCTCGACGTCGCCGTTCCCGCCATCACGGCCAGCGCGTTCGGATACGCAGGCCAGAAATGCTCGGCCGCGTCACGGGTGATCGCGCTCGCACCGATCTTCGACGAGCTCGTAGACCGGCTGGCCGGGGCGGCGGCGGTCGTCCCGATCGGGCACGCCTCCGAGCTCCGGACCACGGTGGGGCCGCTCATCGACGAAGACGCGTACCGGCGCGTCGGCGACTACCAGGACATCGCGCGCAACGAAGGCAAGATCGCCCTCCAGCGCAACGACGTCCCCGCGGGCGGGTGGTACCTCGGCCCGACGGTCGTTGTCACGGAACGGTCCGATGCGCGGGTGGCGACCGAGGAGATCTTCGGTCCCGTGCTCACGTGCCTTCGCGCCGACGACTTCGATGAGGCGCTCGCGCTGGCCAATGCGTCCGATTACGCGCTGACGGGAGGGCTGTTCTCACGGTCGCCGGCGCGCATCCGCCGAGCAGCCCGCGAGCTACAGGCCGGGAATCTGTACGTGAACCGCGCGATCACCGGCGCGCTCGTCGGACGGCAA
>DASQUK010000035.1:0-50562 GCA_035641315.1 Acidimicrobiales bacterium
GGTACGGGCCCCCCGAGCGGGTGCTCGAGCTGGCCACCCTCGAGCGACCGGGGTTCGGCGACGACGACGTCCTGATCCGGGTGCGGGCCACCAGCGTGAACACCCCCGACTGGGTCACGGTGACCGGGATCCCGTACATCCTCCGGCTGAGATCTGGGCTCCGGCAGCCCTCGACCCCCGTGCGGGGGACCGATGTCGCCGGCGTCGTGGAGGCCGTCGGCAAGAACGTAACCGACCTCCAGCCCGGCGACGAGGTGTTCGGGTCAGTGTGGGACACAGCCACCGCCCCCCACGGCACGTTCGCAGAGTTCACCGTCGCTCCGGCGTCCCGGCTCATCAAGAAGCCCGCCAGGCTCTCGTTCAAGGAGGCCGCGGCATCGGTCATGTCGGGCCTGACCGCCATGATCGCCATCCGCGACGTGGGCCAGGTCGGGCCGGGAACAACCGTCCTGATCAATGGCGCGTCGGGCGGCGTCGGGACGCTCGCGGTGCAGATCGCCAAGGCGCTGGGCGCAGAGGTCACGGGGGTGTGCAGCACCCGGAATGTCGACTTGGTCCGGTCCCTCGGCGCGGATCACGTCATCGACTACACCAAGGAAGACTTCACCCGCGGCGAGCGGCGCTACGACGTCATCCTCGACAACGTGATGAACCATCCGCCCTCCGCGACGGCCCGAGTGCTGACCCCCACCGGACTGCTGATCCCGAACAGCATCGGGAACACGGGAGGCTGGCTCGCGGGCCTACCGAGGATGGCGCGGGCGGCCCTGATGGGGCGGGGCTCCACACGCGTGCAGTTCGTGACCTGTGTGGTGAACCGCGACAGCCTCGCTGCCCTCGCCACGCTGCTCGAGTCTGGCGACGTCAAGGTGATCATCGACGACGTCTATGCGCTGAGCGACGTCGCGAGCGCGATCGACCACATGCTGGGGCACCACGCCCGAGGAAAGGTCACCATCGTCGTGTAGCGGTGGAGCTTGGGGTGGCGGCGGACCACTTGGAAATGACGACCCTGCCGACCACTGGGCGGGCTCCAGCGGCCGCCCTCAACCGGCACTCGCGCGCGTCGGGTACATCGAACGAGTATCCCCCTATCGTCCAGGCGTCCAACGGCCGCCTATCCCCGATTGCGCCGGCTCTGCGCCGTTCCCGTCTCGTTAGAGCTAGACACCACTCGAGGGTCCGAGTCCCGTGAACCGCCCTGGGTTCGTTGGAGCCTCCTGACCTTGGAAACGAGGATGGAGTCATGGGATCTGAGAGGACGCCGGGGAAGCCGACGACGCGTCGGTACTCGCAGGCCGAGAAGGACCAGGCGGTGCGGCTGGTGCGCCAGTTGCAGGCCGAGACGGGCAAGCGTCATGGGGCGATCCAGCGGGTCGCCGCGCAGCTCGGGTACGGGGTCGAGTCGGTGCGCCAGTGGGTGAAGCGCGCCGAGATCGACGCCGGCGAGGCGCCGGGAACGACGTCGGATGACGCGGCCCGGATCAGCGAGTTGGAGCAGGAGGTGCGCGAGCTGCGCCGATCGAACGCGATTCTGCGGTCTGCTTCGGCTTTCTTCGCGGCGGAGCTCGACCGCCCACAGCGCTGATGGTCGACTACATCGACGCGCAACGAGACCGCTTCGGGGTCGAGCCCATCTGCCGGGTGCTGCAGATGGCCCCGAGCACCTACTACGCCGCCAAGCGTCGTGAGATCCAGCCGTCGGCTCGGGCCCGGCGCGACGCGGTGATGCGGGGTGTCGTGATGGCGTTGTGGGTCACGAACCGCAAGGTCTACGGCGCCCACAAGCTCTGGCGTGCGGCACGGCGCGCCGGGCATGACATCGGCCGCGACCAGGTCGCCCGGCTCATGCGCGAGTTGGGCATCTGCGGCGTGTCGCGGCGGCGCAAGGTGTTCACCACCCGGCCCGACCCCGACGCCGTGCGGGCCTCGGACCTGGTCAACCGCAACTTCAGCGCCCAACGTCCCGATGCGTTGTGGGTGACCGATCTGACCTACGTGCCAACCTGGTCGAGCATGGCGTACGTGTGCTTCATCGTCGACGCGTTCTCCCGCCGGATCGTAGGCTGGCGGGTCGCCACCCACATGCGCACCGAGATGGTCCTCGACGCGCTCGAGATGGCCCGCACATCCCGCGGCGGACGCCGGCTGGTCGGGCTGATCGCCCACGCCGATGCCGGCAGCCAGTTCACCAGCGTGCGGTTCACCGAACGCCTCGACGAGATCGGCGCCCGACCATCGATCGGCACCGTCGCCGACTCGTTCGACAACGCGCTCGCCGAGACGACCAACGGGCTCTACAAGACGAGTGCGTCTACGGACCCGACACCCACGGCCGGGACGACGCGACGAGCTCGAGCTCGCCACCCTCGGCTGGGTTCACTGGTTCAACCACCAGCGGCTCCACAGCCACTGCCGCGACGTGCCACCCGCCGAGTTCGAAGCAGCGTTCTACGCTGCCCAACAGCCCGAACCCGCAAGGGACGAGGCGAAACCCCAGCACACACGGCAGACCGTGGCGCACGAAGTGCCTGGTCAGGCAGGGTAAGGACAGCTTTCACCGTTCTCTCAAGGTGGCGACACGGGTTCGAATCCCGTTGGGGGTGCTCACCGTCGAGCCCCAGGTAGCCGCACGTTTTGTGCCGCTGAGCTGGGGTTTTCTGGTCTCGGATGATCATCTGGTGGTGTCTGGCTCCTGCCACGAGCCCGCTCGTGCGTGGCTTGGTGGGGTTCCTGACCACGGACAGCCGCGTGTCCGCCGTCGCGGTGGCCGTGGTCGATGAGGAGCCAGCCGACGCTGCGGCACGGTGGCCAGTCCGGGGACCTGTCCGTTCGGGGAGGCGGTTGCCGGTCCATGGTGTCGCTATTCGACTGCTAATGCTGTCGGCGCAGGCTCATTCACATGGCAGGGCAGGCACTCCCCCTGTCGCGCCGGGTTGGGGAGGTGGTAGCCATCATGTTCACCGCTGGTACCGGTGGTAGTGCCGCGAAGGTCGTCGACCGTGGTCTCCGTCGCTCCTGTTGTCCCCGTAGTTTCGTCCGCCGTCGTCCGATTCGCCGACCGTTTGTGGGGTCCAGGGCGGCCGCCGTCGGCGTGGCCGCCTGCATGGCCGTTGCTGTACTTCCAGGATGCTCGTCGCAGTCGACTGCTGACCAGGACGAGCACGCAAGTGAGCCGATCGCTGAATCGGCGGCCGTCCATGACCACAGCAGCGGGGCGGCGGCTGCCAAGGCAGTCGATGCAAGCGACCTGCGCGCCAAGCTGGAACAGCTACTCGGCCAGCACGCGATCCTCACCGTCCGGCTCACCAGGGCACGACTGCGCGGTGACGGAGACCTCGCTCAGTCGGCAGACGCAGCGCTAGGTGAGAACACCGCGGACCTAGGCGAGTTGATCGGAACCGTGTACGGCGCGGAGGCAGCGGAGAAGTTCGAACAGATGTGGTTCGGCCACGTCACCTACCTGTTCGACTACTCACGAGGTGTGGCCGATAAGGATGAGGCCGTAAAGTCGCAGGCACGTCGCCAGTTGGATGACTATACGACCGACCTCAGCCAGTTCCTCGAGGCGGCCACCAAGAAGGCCGCTCCGGCCTCTGTGGTCGCCGCCGAGTTGCGGATGCACGTGGATCAGCTACTGCAACAGGTCGACGCCTATGCCCGCGGGGATTATGACCGCGCCTTCACACTCGAGCGCGAGAGTTACGCGCACATGTTCCCGCTCGGCAAGGCCCTGGCCGCCGGTATCCTGACCGGAGGAGGTGGGGGGTTGCCGGCCGACTTCGACAGCCCGGTCCGCCAGTTGCAGTCCCGCCTTGGCCTGCTCCTCGGTGAACACGCCGAGCTTGCTGTCGACGCGATGCGTTCAGGGATCTCCAATGCTCCCGACTTTCCTGCGGCCGGCGCGGCGCTTGACGGAAATACCCGTGAGATCACGGCCATGATCGAGAGCGTGTTCGGTGCTGCAGGTGCGCGTTCCTTTCAGACACTCTGGGCGGACCACATCGACGCGTTCGTGACCTATACCCAGGCAGTCGTAGCGGATGATGCCGCTCTCGAAAACGCTGCGACCGACCGGCTGAAGGGGTTCAACGCGAACTTCGCGACGTTCCTGTCCACTTCGACACAAGGGCGTTTGGGCGCACCCGCCCTGGCGGACGCCTTTGTGATGCACGAGGACCTTCTGCTTCGTCAAATCAACGCGTACGCAGAGCGGGACTACAGCACGGCGTACCAACTGTCCTTCGACGCCTACCAGCACATGTTCACGCTGGCGGCGCAGGCCGCCACCGCAATCGGGGACACCGCCACTGCGCAGAGCCCGACGGGTGGCGTGCAGACCGGCGAGGGCGGAATGGCAGCGACCAAAGGGTGGTGATGGCACAGCATCGTCTGACAGGCGCGACGGCCTTCTGCTCGCTCCTGGCGGCGTTGCTTCTCAGCACCTGCGGTAACGCCGACGACACCGATATCTCGGCAGGGTCGATTGCGGAGCCGAGCCTCGCAGCTCACCCCGGCCTCTCGTCCTACCGCTCAACGCGCGCGCACAGCGAGACTGCTGCCCCGGTTCGTCTGCGCATCCCCTCTATCGACGTGGACACGGGGCTGGAGGCACTCGCGCGGGCACCCGACCAGAGCATCGAGGTACCGCGGCAGCCGAGCTCCGCGGGCTGGTGGGCCGGCGGCCCTCGGCCTGGCCAGGTCGGTCCTGCGGTCATCCTGGGGCACGTCGACTCCAAGACGGGACCGGCGGTGTTCTTCCGGCTCGGCGAGCTTGAGGCCGGGGACGAGGTTCTGGTCGAACGCGCAGACGGGACCACGGCCCGCTTCCTGGTGACCACGCTGGAGCGATATCACAAGGCCGAGTTTCCCAGCGAGCTCGTCTACTACCCGACTGTTGAACCGGAACTCCGACTGGTGACCTGCGGAGGCCCATTCGATCCTTCCACCGGACACTACCGTGACAATTTGGTGGTCTTTGCTACTCAAACGTGATGACCGCGGTCGCGCGGCGACTGTTGCCGTGTTCACCACGCTCGCCTTCCTCTTGCTCGCCCCTTTAGTGTCGTACCCAGCCCTCGCGGCTCCTCCTGGAGACCCGCGGGTGATAGCGGTGCACACCGCGTCGGCGCCGCGCGTCTCGATGGTCCTCGCGGTACCCGCGGCGCAGCATGACCTGGGACTGGCGCCCGAGGCGTTGTCAGTGACGGTTAACGGAAGGCCGGTTACCACCACGGTCACACCCATGGCGTCGCGCAGCCTGTCCGTCGCTCTCGTGATCGATACCGCGTCCGACATGCCTCCAGAAGTGTTGGAGGCGGCGCAGAGCGGGGCGACCGAGTTTCTGCTACGGCTGCCCGAGGGTGTCCGCACCATGGTGGTCGCGTCAGGGGGTGACCCGCGCGTGGTCGCGCCCTTGAGCCCCGAGCCTGCCGACGCGCTGAGCGCCGTCAGTGCACTGCGCTCGGGGGGCACCCGGTCGACGACGGCAGGGACGTTGCTGGCAGCCCAGAAGCTCGCGATGGCTCCGCCCGGGCCGCGCGCAATCATCGTCTACAGCCATGGCTCAGACGAACGTGGACCCTCGGTCGAGCAGCTCAGCCAGGCGGTAGCGCGGGCCGAGGCGGTGATCAACGTTGTACAGACCCGTGGGGACGACTTATGGTCGCAGGTCGTGGACCGCACGGGCGGTGCGGTGCTCCGGACTGATACCGCCCAGGTCGTCCAGTCATACGGGCACCTAGCGACGGCGTTGGGCGAGCAGTACCTCGTGGCGTTCCAGGCCCCCGGTGAACTGCCAGCGGTGGCCGAGGTCGCGGTCAAGACCGGAGATGTGCAGTCCAGAACCGTAGTAAGACTGCCTGAGGCAGGCACATCTGCGGATGCGGCAAAGCCGCCGAGCGGACGATGGCCAGCGGGCCTGGGGCCGATCTCTATCGTGCTGTCCGGGTTTGTGCTGATTGCGCTGGCTGCGCTTGCTCTTGACCTTCGCTCCCATCGACGGGCATCTGTGGATAGCGGCGCCCCCTCGGCCGGCGCGGCCGGACCACACGCCAGCACCACCTTTCAGGCACCGGCCCGCGCGATGCCGGGGAAAACGGAAAGGCGCCACCCTCCCCCACCGGATGGCGCCCCGCCAAGCGCTCCGCCGACCGCGCCAGCTACCTCACCCCTGCCACGTCGGCCCGTGGGTAGGCCGTTCCCTGGTGCTGCGCAGGGACTGAGGTCGGCTCCGTACGCCCCCGGCTCGCAGCGCGAACAGCAGGCGCGGCGGCACCCGCCGCACGACCAGCAGCAGTGGCAACGTTCGCCCGACGACAACCAGCCGCGGACGCGCGCGCTCGATCGTGTCCTTCGACGAGCGGCGGTCGAGACGAGCGCCGAGCGCCCACCAGCGACATTGCCATCGGGTATCGGGTCGCGGATGGCGGCGGCAGCCGCCGCGGCCGCAGAGGAGCGATCGGCCGAGGAGGGCCACAACGCCACGATCGTGTTGACCGGCTCGACCGACGCCGTGGTCAAGTTCGCCAAGAACGCCCCAGGCCCTGCAGTCGTCTACATCACCGGTAACGCGGCGTCCAGCTACTTCGGCGTCCGAATTCTGGGCACCGAGCACTATCTGGTTAACACCCTCCACCCCTACGACGGAGTCCGGTCGCTGGACCGGGACGGCGGCGAATCGACCGGCTTCGAGGTCCGTGCCACCGGCCTCTGGAGAATCGAGGTGCTGCCACTCTCAGTCATTCCGTCCTTCAACACTTCTTTCAAAGGTGACGGGGATATGGTGGTGCGTTATACCGGCGACGGTTCGCTCGCCGAGATCACCGGGAACAATCACGGCCGGTACTTTGACGTGCGGGCCTTTGGTGCCCATGGAACAGACCACCTCGTCAGCACATCCCAGCCGTACGCCGGCTCACGCCAAATCAGCCGAGGACCTCAGTTCTTTGAGGTCCAGGCCGTCGGTTCTTGGACAATCACCGTCAAGTGAAGCACAAACTCTCCGCCGGACGGGCATACTATCCCCCGTAAACATGCGGCAGATTCGCCTTCCATGGCAATCGTTGCGCGGGCGGCGGCAACATCGCGGCGGTAGGAGCCGAGATACTCCCTAAGAACCATCTCGGGAATGGCCAATGGATGCCCGGTCAGGCCGGCGACACCGTGCAGCAGCGTGATCGTCGAACCCTGTTCCACTCCGATGCCCCGCAGTTCGTTAGTGTCACAGTGTTCGCCCGCCAAGAACTCGAGACCCGACGCATCGCCCTGGTCTGGCGGCGGTGGCACCAAACGCCGGCTCGGCGGCACGCCGATGCGCCGATCTGGCCGCCCGAGTCCGTGAACCAAGTCCACGCGACGACCGCCGGCCGGGTGCAAGAGTGGCCTGGTGCGTGGAATCCGGACCCTGGTGTACGCCGCGGTGGTTGGTGGTGTGGGCTATCGGCTCTTGGCCGGTGGCCAGCTCACGCTCGATACCGGCGTCGGGCGGACGCTACGGCCCCTGGGGCCGATCACCGTCGCCATGGCCGCACCCCGCGACACGGTGTTCGACGTGATCGCTGCGCCTTACCTGGGGCGGACGCCGCGGGCGATGGCCGACGAGATCGAGGTCTTGGAACGAGGCAGCGACATGGTGCTCGCCGCCCATCGGACGCCGGTTGGCGGCAGTATCGTCACCAGGACGGTTGAAACGGTCCGGTTCAATCGTCCCGAAACGATCGATTTCCGGCTGGTGCGGGGCCCGGTTCCTCATGTGGTCGAACGGTTCACGCTCCACCCGGAACAGGGCGCGACTCGACTGGAGTACACCGGCGAGCTCGGTGCGGACTTCTGGGGGCTGGGCGGCTGGTGGGCTGACCAGGTTGCTACCAAGTGGGAGGCAACAGTCCGCGCGTCGCTCGATCGCATCAGGACCGAAGCCGAACGACGCGCGAGCTGACGGCGAGCGGAAGCGCCGTTCTGTGCTGTTCCCCCACGACACCTGCGCACGGGTCGGCCGGCGTACCGGCCGGCGTCAGGAGAGTGTCCCAGAACGACGCTCCCGACGAAGGCGTGCATGTGCCCCTGAACGCCGGGAAGCGGCTTACTCATTGGCGACCGCTAGCAGCACGTCGGCGTGGCAGGGTTCGTCGAGCGGGCAGTAGCACGCGAGGGTCGCGCCCGCGAAGGTCCCGTTTGGCGTCCTCAACCGTGACCGCCAACCGACCCGCGAGCAGATCCTCGTGGTACCGAAGAACCGCCTCTTCGCGACCGAGCTCCAAGGGATGCGGGTTGCCCCACTTGGTGGGCCGCGTCACCACGACGACGCCCGCCGGAAGCCGCGCTCCCTTGCGACGTGATCGTTGGAACCGTTGCGGCATTGTTCATCTCCAGCGTCCCAGATCGCCGGAAGCGAGCGTCCGCTCGATGCATCGGTTCGAATCTCGCATGACTCATGTTGTCGGGCGATCTGGCCAATCTCGATCGAGTAGCTGTCCCGCGTGACCTACAACCGGTCGGATGATCTGGTCATAGAACGCGACCACCAAGGCGTGGTGGAGCTCTGCCTCTTCAGGCTGGTACACAGCCGATCCATACGCAACAGGCGACGTGCCGTGGCCCTCGAAGCGGATGCGGCGGCGGTGTGTAAACCCGTCTCGAGCCCGCTTGGCCAGATCGAAGAGCTGGTGGTCAGTCAGCCGTATGCATTCCTCCAGAGCGCGACTTGGAGTCAGCCGAGCTTGCAACCGCTTGAGCTCCGGTCGCGCGAAGGCTGGGAAGATCCACGTGAGAGAACCCCGGGTCACGGGTTCGTGACCTGAGCATCGGCTCGCACTTGCGTTCTCCGCCGGCACCGTCAGGAGGCCGGGGATAACCTGCTGAGTCTGAGTCGCCTTCTTGTTGTTCGCATGCTCGCCACCGGCTCGGTTGTGATGGCGGCGACCGCGTTCCGGGTGGGCGCGAGTTGCGTCGATCTGTTGGCCGGGCGCACACCGCCGCTTGTGAGGCTCGCGATCGGGTCGTTGACTTGCCCCTCCGGTAGCGGCGAGGCCGAGGCGGCGTTTCGCGACGAGCTGGTCGCCCTGATGCGAGAGTCCGCCGAGGCCTCGTGGCGGGAGATGCGGCGGGGCGTCGAAGACTTCGACGCCTTCACCCGTCCCGACAAGGATGGAGCTGAGCGAGCGCCCGGTCGTCCCTACCGGGTGAAGCCGTGAGCCACGCGCTGAGCTCGAACCGCGGGGTCATCGAGCAGCTCGGCGCCGCCGATGAGATTCGGCTCCTGCGCGAGCGGGTGGCGACGTGGCTCGAGGACGTCGACGACGAGCTGCGCGAACCGCTCGAGTGGGCGTTTGCCGGCACAGCGAAGCACTTCCGTCCCCTCACGCTCTTCGGCTGTCACCGGGCGGCGCACCTGACGCCGGTGCCGTCCCAAGCCGTCGAACTGGCCTTCGTGGTGGAGCTGACGCACAACATGTCCCTGATAGTCGACGACGTGCTCGACGGGTCCGCCGAGCGGCGAGGCGTCGCGACGATCCACCGCAAGTTCGGTCGCCTGCCGGCGCTGATGGCGTCGGGCTACCTGGTCGCCGACGCCTTCGACGCCGTGGCCGACGACCCGTTCGCCGTGCGTCACCTCTCCGAGCTGCTCCGCCGGCTCGGGTCAGCCGAGTGCCTCCAGTGGCGGCTCCGGCGCCAACCGCTGGGGGTGGAGGACTGGCGACGGATCGCAGGTGAGGACACCGGGTCGATGTTCGAAATCTGCGCCGTCCTCGGCGCACGTTCACAACGGCTGCGCCCGTTCGGGCACTTCCTCGGCGTGCTTTACCACGGCTGCGACGACGTCGGCGATCAGCGCGGCCTCGAAGCGCTGGGTGGCGGCGGCGACGAGGACATCCGCGACGGGATTCTGACGCTGCCCGCAGCCCTCGCCATCCGCGACCCGCGCATCCGCGAGCTGTTCGGTATCGACGACGACGACGAGGACCGGCTCGCCACCCTGGCCGACGCCTGTCGTGCAGAGCTCGACCAGGCCGAAGGCGTGCTGGACGATATTGCCGACGCGGCTCGTGCCGAGGCGACGCGGTTTGCCGACGACCCCGAGCCGCTGCTCGGCCTCGTCGACCACGTCCGTCAGCTCTCTCGACGCTGACGAGCCTGGTGGCTGGCAGGCGTGAGGAGGTAGCGCAATGCCGACTGTGTGCCCGAGACGCGGCGGGCGATGCTGCCGATGGTGTCGCTGGCGCTTGACCACACCTTTGCGGCACACGCGTACGGCGCCCAGGCGTAGCGGAGCCATACGAAGAACGCGGTCGGAGGTGAGGCTGGCTCTTTGATCTCGACCGGCGCGCCGACGCCGCGCCGGTTGACGACGGCGCGGGCCGCCTCGAGGCCGGTGGTGACCGCGGCCTCGACGGTGGTCATGCCGATGCGGTTGTCGCAGAGGTCGCCAGCAAAGGAGAGATTCGAGAGGCCCTTGCACGAGGTCTTCGGACGCCAGAGGTCGCCGCCCGTCTCGTTGACGAAGAGCCGGGCGTCTGCGTTCGGCTCGTAGCTGGTCCGTTCCCAGTCGACATCGGGGGACTGGCCCCACGCGGTGGGTGCCTCGAAGCCGGTCACGTACTCGGCGAGCTCGACGAGCATGGCGAGGGCGTCGTCTCTCGGACCGGTGCCGGGGAGCCCGTACGGGTCTGACGACGAGACGGCAAGGACGGTTCGGTCGTCGAACTCGGCCACACCCTCCCACGTCTGGGAGATGTCGGTGAAGGCCAGGTCGTACCGGGAGTCGGACAGGCCGACCGGCTCGGCCGGGATCTCGGGCAGCTTCCGGGTGAAGTAGAGGTACAGGATCGGGACCTGCTCGGTGCGCAGGCGCGACACCTCGGCGATCTGCGGTGCGGCCTCGACGATCCGGTGTCCCGGCTCGCCGGTGCGCACCAGTCGTGACAGCGCGGGTGCAGGCACCGCAAGGATGAGCTCGTCGACTTCCTCGCTCCACTCGTTCCCGGTGCCGACCCAGGTGTGCGACCCCCCGTCGAACCGGGTCCGCTGGAGCCCGATCTTGTTCACGCGTCTGTCCGTGCACGAGACGCTCGTGACCTGTACCGAACAGGCGATCTCGACTCCCACGGCCTCGAGCGCGGCGGCGAGTGGACCGATCACGCGGTCGGCGGCCGAGCCACGCAGTAGCCAGAAGGCCGGCTCGGGCTCTGCGAAGCCGTATTCGAGGTAGGTCCGATAGTCGTATGCGGAAGCGAGGTAGCTGGGGATCGCCCAAACTCGGGTGATCCAGCTGTCGTAGGCCGCTGCGGCCCGGTCGGTCATGTATGGCCGCGCGTGCAAGAAGCCGTTCACGCTCAGCTCGTCGAGCAGGACCGTTGGGGTCAGCCGCTCGGCGAGCAGATCGACGTTCGAATAGGCGTACAGGAACATGTCGGCCGGAGGTCCCACTCCCGAGAGCAGGTTCTGGAGCAGGTGCCACGGCGAGTAGGTGTCGGTCAGGGAGGTGAACCTCGGGAAGTCGCCCTTGCGGAGCTGCTTCACGCTCGAGAAGGGCGCGAACTGCTCGTCACGATGGGCATCGGAGATGTCGCCCAGAAGCCGCCAGAAGTTGTGGTACCAGTTCAGGTACATGTGCGGGTACACGTCATGGTGCACGCCGTTGGGCGCTGTCCGCGACCCGAGGTCACCGCCGAGCATCGAGTTCTGCTCGTAGACCTTGACCTGGTAGCCGCGCTCGGCGAGCCGTAGCGCGGCCGTGAGCCCGGCGATCCCGCCGCCTGCAATGGTGACCCGCGGTCGACTGGTCATCGAGCGTTGGGCTCCGCCGTGACCAGGGCACGCGCGCGCGCCACGTCTGGGAGCTCCGACGTCACCCCGAACCAGTCGCAGAGCGATGCCAACTGCGCGAGGTCGGTGAGCGTCTCGCCGATCGCGCGCTGGTGCTCGGCGAGGCGGATGGCGGCGCGCAGCTCGAGCCGCTTCGCGTGCTGCTGGCGTGCTGCGGTGACCGCTCGTTCGTAAGCAGCGCTGGCACCCCTGGGGTCCGGCGAGCGGGCGGCCATCAGCAGTCGTCCCTTTGCGTGGAACAGCTCGGACTCGGAGAACCGTTCGCCGGTCGCCTCGATGTGCTCCTCGCCGACGCGGAGCACGTCGAGCGCCTGACGCTGGTTGCCGGCGGCGAGCCACAGATCGGAGAGGAGGATGTGGAACAGCGGGAGGCCGAGCCTGGATCCTGAGGAGAGGTAGGCGTCGAGGTTGCCCTGTACCTGGGTGATGCCCGCGTCAAGCTCTCCAGCTCGGCCGTGCAGCCAGCCCCAGATGAGCGAAGAGAGGATCCGCCAGTAGGCGATGTTGCGGTCCGCGCTGTGCGCCCGGGTCTTCTCGGTCCAGTGGAGCAGCTCGGCCCCCTCGCCTCGGGTGAGGTGCATGAGGGTGCGCATGCCCCACGCTTGTGCTCGCGTCACCGGCCCGCCGACCTGCTCGGCGAGCTCGAGGCTCAGGTCGCTGCGCTCGCGTGATTCCTTGTCGTAGCCGAGATTCCACAGCACCGGTGCGATGTAGGCCAGGGCGCCGACACCGGTGTCGCCTTGCGCCTCGTAGATCCGGTCGGAGCGATCGCGACTCTCGTAGCGGTTGATGGACTCGTCGAGGTGGTCGCGGGCCATGTCGAGGTCGGCCAGATACATGTGGACGAGGCCGCGGTAGAGGTGGCCCTCGGCGAGGCGAGCGGGGTGGTCGCCGCGTTCGCCGAGCGCGAGCATCTCGTCGGCGAGGTCGAGCGCCGTCCCGTACTCGGCCCGTAACAGGTGGAACATCCACTGCCCGCGGATCACCGAGACGAGCCGATCGCGGTTCCGCACGCGTTCGCACGCGGACCTGGCTTCCGCATAGGCGTCGTCGACGCCGGAGGCCGCGTAGCCCCGCCCGGCCTGGAGCGACGCCGCGAGGTGGCTGAGGAACTCGACCCGCTGGAGATCTTCTCCTGTACCGGGCTTCGTCACGTCGAGGGCGTCGAGCCCGCGGCGGAAGTGTTCAGCAGCTTCCAGGAACGCCGCTCGTTCCAGCGCACGGGTGCCGGCCGCATGCCACCACGGCACCGCCTTCGCCGGCTCGGCGGCACGGATCCAATGGTGCGCGACCACCTCGGGCTCGCGCTTGGCCACTGCGGCGAACCTCCGAGTGAGTAGGTCGGCGACGCGCGCGTGGAGCACCTGGCGATGGCGGCGCAGGAGCAGGTCGTAGGCCGCCTCCTGCAGAAGCGCGTGGCTGAACTCGTAGCCGGGGCGTGGCCCGCCGATGGGTCGCAGCACTCCCTCGCTGACGAGCTCGGCGAGAGCACGTTCGAGAGCTGCCCGATCCAACGGTTCGAGTGCCTCGAGCAGCTCCCGCGGGAACTCGCGTCCAAGCACGGCGGCCACGTCGATCACCTCCCGGAGCCGGGCGAGCCGGTCTAGGCGCTCGGTCAGCAGGCCGAGGAGGCTCGACGGCACGACCGTCGCGTCCGCCTCGCGTTTGGCGGTGTCGGTCCCGACCGGACGTGGGCGGCCGTTGACGTCGAGCATCCTCACCATCTCCTCGACGAACAGCGGAACGCCGTCGGCGGCGGCGATCACCCGCTCGAGAACGGGGGCGTCGAGTGCCGTTCCGCGGCCCACCCGCAGCATCGCCCGCACGTCCTCCGGCGTGAGCCGCCCGAGTTCGATCTCGAGGTCGGGCTGTCGGCTCCCCCAGGGCGGCTGGAAGTTGCGACGGAAGGTCAGGACGCACAGGACAGGAATGTTCGGCACGCTCGTGACAATCCGGCCGAGCAGCTCGACGGTTGTCGGGTCTGCCCAGTGGAGGTCCTCGACGATGAGGAGCAGGGGATGGCGAGCTGTGTTGGCAACCAGCAGCGACTCGAGGGAACGCAGCAGCAAGGCACGAGCGTCGCGGGGCATTAGCGCCGGGCGGGCGGCCTCGTCTCCCGCCGGGAGCGACAGCAAGCTGGCCAGCAGGGGCACCGCCTCGACCGGATCGACGCCGGCGTCACGGACGGCTTCGTCGAGCACCTGGAGCCGGCGTTCGGCAGAATCAGTCCCTTCGAGCAGGAGATCTCGTTCGAGGAACCGGATCACCGGGTGCAGCGAGCTGCTCTGGTGGTGCGCGGAGCACTGCCACACCTGCACCGCACCAACCCGGTCTCCGAGCTGCTCGTGGAGGGCGCGGACGAGACGGCTCTTGCCAATGCCCGCCTCCCCCGCGACGTGGGCGACGGCGCCGTGGCCGGCTGCGACCCGGCGCCAGGCGTCGCCGAGCCTCGCCAGGTCCGGGTCGCGGCCAACCAACGGCGGAAGGCGCCGGGCACCGACGGCCTCGAGGCGGCTCACCGCGCCGGTCGCGGACACGACGCGGTACGTACCCACGGGACGCGACACTCCCTTGAGCGCCTTCTCGCCCAGAGCCTGGGTCTCGAAGAAGCCCTCGATCAGGTCGCAAGTGGCTTGGCTGACCACGACCGTGTCCGGCTCGGCGATCGACTCGAGGCGAGCGGCGATGTGCGGCGTCTCCCCCACGATGGCGAGCTGCTCACGGGTCTGCCCGGCGCCCATCTCGCCCGCGACGACAAGTCCGGTGTGCACGCCGATCCGGACACGAAGGGAGGTGTCGCGATGCTCGTTGAGAACGCTCACCTCGTCGAGAATGCCGAGACCGGCGTGCACGGCTCGTTGCGGGTCGTCCTCGTGCGCGCGCGGGTAGCCGAAGTAGACCACCACACCATCGCCGACGTACTTGGCCGTGTGACCGCCGAACCGCTCGATCGCCCGAGCACAGGCGTGCTGGTAGTCACCGATCACCTCGCGGAGGTCCTCGGGGTCGAGCGACTCGGCCAGCAGGGTTGAGCCGACGAGGTCGCAGAACATGACCGTCATGTGACGGCGCTGGGCAGTGTCGCGCGGGTCGGCCGGCGAGATCGCCACCCGGTCCTGGAGCGGGCGACCGCAACCGCCGCAGAACCTCGTGCCCGCAGCGATCTCCAGCCCGCAATGCAGGCAACTCGTGCCGCTCACGGAGTCCCGCCGTGGCTCAGATGCACGGCATCATCGTAGAACGCCCTCCCGATTCAGGTGTCCTCGACGATGGCGTAGCGCCCATTAATCCTCGCCGGACCGTGGGCTCGCGCGACAACTCCGTCTCAGGCCCGCACGCAATGCGCGCCGCGGCGAAACTCCCTACGAGCAGTCAGCGACCCGCTGGCTGGCCGGGCTGCCGACGTCGACCGGCGCATCGCGGAGCTCGGCGCCGCTTCGCGCTCGTCTCGCCGCCTCGCCCACCGCGCCCGGCGGCTGGGCCCGGCCAACTGCGACCCGCGTCGCATCTGTCAGCTGGTTCGCAACGGCGCCCGAACGGTCATGGGCAGCGGCGGTGAGCCGAGTCTTGAGACTCGCGCTGGACCTGTCGTTCGCCGTGATCGGCTGCACTCACCGCGATGCCAGCGCGGCGTTGGCGCGTTCGGTGACGATGCCGAGGACCCGGTGGGTGGTGGACAGGTCCTCGGGCGGAAGGTCGCCGTAGAGGCGCCGGGCGATCTGTCCGATGCCATCGCTGATGGTCTGGAACCGGGTCTCGCCGGCCCCCGTGAGCGCGAGCCGCACCGGGTCGCCGGTCGCGGCGACCAGGCCTTGGGAGACCACCGCCTCCACGGCAGCGAGGATGGCGGGCTCGGCGACCTTGAGGGTGTACGTCATCTGCTGCACCAGCCGGGCCTGTTCGACCGGGGACCCAGCAGTGCCGAGAACGTTGAGGGCCACCCATTGGTGAAAGGCGGCTGCCGACCCGATCTCCGCTTCGCTGTCGGCCAGCAGTGCATCGAGGACCGCCCTCGTCGCCCTCGCCGCCTGGCCGATGTCCTGACCGGTCAGGGTTGCGGTATCGCTCATTCGCTCTGCTCCTTTGTTGGGGGGACCGGCTGCGCGAGCAGAGCCTCCAGCTCGCGCATCAACGTGCGGGTCCGCCGGCCGCGGGTGCCGCCGAGCGGGGCCGTGAGCTGCTCCTGAAGGTCCCGGACGGCGGAGATCGCCAGGCCGGCCACCTCGACCCCCTTGTCGGTGGGTGCGAGCCGGACCGCCCGCGTGTCGGCCGGGTCGACGCTTCGCTCGACCAGGCCGGCGGACTGGAGCGCCCGCGTGAGCTTCGAGATGTAGATCGGCTCGAGGCCCGTGTGGTCGGCCAGCCGCCGCTGGCTGGGCCGCTCCCCTGCCCGGGCCATGCCGAACAGCGACGCCAGGACTGAGTACTGGGCGTGGGTCAGCCCCAGCGGGGCAACCGCCCGGTCGACGGCCGCTCGCCACTTCATGGACAGTCGCCAGACGAGGAACCCCGGCGTTGGCGACCACTGCTCGAACATGCAGATACTATACATGGAAACTGTTTCCATGGCTAGTGATTCTTACTGCCGCCCTGACCGGCGGGTCAAGTGACCGCTAACCTCGGGTCGTGATCGTCGACACCGGGTTGGGCAAGGTCCGAGGCCTCGAGAAGCACGGCGTGCTGCAGTTCCGCGGCATCCCCTACGCCCGCGCCGAGCGGTTCCGCCCGGCAGAGCCCGCCGAGCCGTGGGTCGGCATACGCGACGCCACCGAGTTCGGGCCGATGGCGCCGCAGAACCCCTCGCCCCTGGAGGCCATGCTCGGCGGCCAGCAGCAGCCGGGTGCCGAGGACTGCCTGGTGCTCAACGTGTACACGCCCGCCGCCGACGACGCCGCCCGCCCCGTGATGGTCTGGCTCCACGGCGGGGCGTTCGTGGCGGGCTCGGGGCACATCCCCTGGTACGACGGCTCCAACCTGGCCCGGCTCTACGACGTCGTGGTCGTGACCCTCAACTACCGGCTGGGTGCGCTCGGCTTCCTGCACCTGGGCCAGCTCGACCCCGTCTTCGCCGGTTCTGGCAGCAACGGCATCGGCGACCAAGTCCAGGCGCTGCGCTGGGTGCGCGACAACGTCGCCGCCTTCGGTGGCGACCCCGCCAGCATCACGATCTTCGGCGAGTCGGCCGGCGCCATGAGCGTCAGCACGCTGCTCGGCACCCCGGCGGCCGCTGGGCTGTTCCGCGGCGCCATCGCTCAGAGCGGGGCGGCGGCGCACGTCCACGACACCACGACCGCTACCTGGGTGACGGAGCGGTTCCTGGCCACGCTCGGCCTCTCCCCCGCCGGCGCCGACGCGCTGTTGGCGCTGCCGGTCGACGACATCCTGCGCGCCCAGGCCACCGTGGACGCCGAGGTGCAGCGCGGCGCCGGACCGGGGATCGGCCGGTTGGCGTTCGAACCGGTGGTGGACGGCGCCCTGCTCCCGCAGCCCCCGCTCGACGCCATCCGGGCCGGGAGCGCCACCGGCGTCAACCTCGTCGTCGGCACGACGGCCGACGAGTGGAACCTCTTCCAGCTCCAGGCCCGAACCAACGGCGAGGTCGCTGAAGACCGCCTGCGCCGCCGCCTCGCCCGGGTGGTCGGCGACGACCGCGTCGACGACACCTTGACGATCTACCGAGAAGCCCGCCCGGCCGCCGACCTCGAGGGGCTGTTCTGCGCGGCCATGACCGACTGGGTGTTCCGCATGCCGGCCATCGGGTTGGCCGAGGCGCAGGTCGCCCACGCGCCGCGGGTGTCGATGTACCGGTTCGACT
Organism: Acidimicrobiales bacterium; assembly: GCA_035641315.1. Classification (GTDB taxonomy): domain Bacteria; phylum Actinomycetota; class Acidimicrobiia; order Acidimicrobiales; family VFJN01; genus DASQUK01. The sequence continues at coordinate 17,642 of DASQUK010000035.1, forward strand.
ACCCGTCCACCGCCTTCGGTGGGGCCCTGGGCGCCTGCCATGCCATAGACCTGCCGTTTGCCTTCGCCAACTTGGACCGCGGCGGCGTGGAGCTGATGCTCGGCGGCATCGACGAGAGCACCCGCCGCCTCGCCGATCGTGTGTCGTGGGCTTGGGCCGCCGCCGCCCGCACCGGCGCGCCGGAGCACGACGACCTGGCGTGGCCCGCCTACGACGCCGACCGCCGGGCGACCTGCCTGCTCGATCGCGATGTCTCGGTCGTCGACGACCCGGCGGGCGACATCCGCCGGCTGTGGGAGGAGCTGGCACCGGTTCTGACACCGCCGTCACAACCCGTTCCCTAGACTTCACGTTGTCGCCGGCCCCAGCGGTCGCTCGCCTCCGGGAGGACCACGCATGTCCGATCGCCGTCCCCACCAGCTCCCCACCTTCGCCGACGTCGAAGAGGAGCGCACCCACCTCAAGCAGCGAATGGCGGCGGCGTTCCGGCTGTTCGACCGCTTCGGCTTCAACGAGGGGGTCGCTGGGCACCTCACCGGTCGCGATCCCGAGCACCCCGATCTGTTCTGGGTCAACCCGTTCGGCATGAGCTTCGGCCAGATCCGGGCGTCCGACCTCATCCTGGTCGACCGCAGGGGCAAGGTCGTCGAGGGCGACTGGCCGGTCAACACCGCGGCGTTCGCCATCCACAGCCAGATCCACGAGGCCCGGCCCGACGTCAAGGCCGCCGCCCACACCCACTCACCGTACGGGCGGGCATTCTCGACGCTGGGCAAGCCGCTGGCACCGCTCACCCAGGACGCCTGCGCCTTCCACGGCGACCACGCCGTGTTCGACGACTACAGCGGCGTGGTGCTCGACGTCGAGGAGGGCAAGCGCATCGCCCACGCGCTCGGCGACGCCAAGGCGGCGATCCTGCGCAACCACGGCCTGCTGACCGTGGGCCAGTCGGTGGACGAGGCGGCGTGGTGGTTCATCACCATGGACCGGTCGTGCCACGTGCAGCTCATGGCCGAGGCTGCGGGCGACCCGATCCCGATCGACCACGAGTGCGCCGCGCTCACGCAGACGCAGGTGGGTTCGAGCCTGGCCGGCTGGCTGAGCTTCCAGCCGCTGTACGACAAGATCGTGGCCGACCAACCCGACCTGCTGGATTGAGTCGCCGGGCGAAGGAGGTGCCGTGGCCCGGGTGACGCCGATCGCGTCGAAGCTGCACCATCGCCGGCAAGAGGTGATCGAGCGCCTGCTCAGCGCCCACAACGAGGGGGACCTCGACGCCGCGCTCGCCTGCTTCGCCCACCCCCGGTACGAGCTGATCGGCAACAACCGGGTGTACGACGGCCCGCGCGAGGTGCGCCACTACTACGAGATGACGCGCGGGTACTTCCCCGACCTGCGCTTCGACGTGATCGCGGTCCATCACGGGGACGACGCCGTGGTCTGCGAGCTGTGGATGACGGGCACCCACCTGGGTTCGGGCCCCGACTTCGAGGCCACGGGCCGCGGCTTCCGGTGCCGCACCGCGGCGATCTTCAGCTTCGAGGGCGAGCAGCTCGTCGGTGCCCGCCTCTACTACGACACCGGCACGATCGCCCGCCAGCTGGCCTAACCGGAGCTACTCGAGCACCGGGCGCAGCGGTACGCCCGAGCGCCCGTCGCTCTCACGCGGCACCGACAGGACCTGGTGGACCTGCGTGCGCCCGGCCTCGAAGTTGAGCGCCGACCCGGCCATGTAGAGCCGCCACACCCGTGCCCGGGGCGCCCCCACTTCGGCCACGGCCTCGTCCCAGTGCTCCTCCAGGTTGGCCACCCAGCGGCGCAGCGTGAGGGCGTAGTGCTCGCGCAGGGACTCGACGTGGCGCACCTCGAACCCGGCGTCCTGGGTGATCGAGATGACCCGCCCCACCTCGTGCAGCTCGCCGTCGGGGAAGACGTAGCGGTTGATGAAGCTGCGACGGGGCAGCCGGGCCCGCTCGCTGCGGGCGGGGCGGCTGATGCCGTGGTTGAGCAGCCGGCCCCCGGGACGGACCAGGCTCCGCAGGCGGTCGAAGTACTCCGCCAGGCGCGCCTCGCCGACGTGCTCGAACATGCCGATGGAGCTGATGCCGTCGTAGGGCCCGTCGTCGACCTCGCGGTAGTCCTGCACCCGGATCTGCACCTGGTCGGACAGCCCCGCCTCGGCCACGCGCTTCTCGGCCAGCTCGGCCTGCTGCTTGGAGATGGTGATCCCGACCGCCTGGGCGCCGTGGTGCTGGGCGGCGTGCATCACCATGCCGCCCCAGCCGCAGCCGACGTCGAGCAGCCGAATCCCCGGCCGCAGGTCGAGCTTGCGGCAGATCAGCTCGTACTTGTTGGCCTGGGCCTGCTCCAGCGTGTCGTCGGGGTCGTGCCACACGGCGCACGAGTAGGTGAGGCTCGGCCCGAGCACCAGCCGGTAGAAGGCGTTGGACACGTCGTAGTGGTGGCTGATGGCGGCCGCGTCCCGGGCCCGGCTGTGGCGGCGCCCGTGCAGGCGGGCCTCCTCGGCCGGTGGTGGCACCGGGCGCACCTGGCGCCAGCCGCCCAGCTCGTCCACCAGGCGCAGCATCGTCTTGGGCTCGAGCCGCACGTCGGGCATGCGATCGCGCAGGTCGAGCAACGCCCAGATCGATCCCTTCAGCTCGAGATCACCCGACACGTAGGCCCGCGCCAACCCGAGCTCCCCCGGGGCGGTGATGATGCGGCGCAGTGCGTCGGGCGATCGGATCACGATCGTCGCCACGGCGTCGTCGGGACCCGACCGGCTGCCGTCGTACGCCTCGACCGCCAGGGGCAGGTCGCGCCCCAGCACGTCGTCGACCAGCGCTGCCAAAGCCATCACACCACCCCCTGACGTCGGTGCCGACCAGGCTAGGCGGACAGGGCCCGCTATGGGCTCGGCCGCTTGTAGAAGGGCAGGGGGACGACCCGGGCCGGCACCTCGCTGCCCCGGACGTCGATGGCGAGCTCGCTCCCCTCCTCCACCTCGGGCGGCAGGAACGCCAGGGCGATGCCGCGGTCGAGCGTGGGCGAGTAGTTGCCGCTGGTCACCTGCCCGATGGCCTTGCCGCCCGCCGTCACCGTCTGCTCGGCCCGGGGCGGTCGGCGACCCTCGACCTCGAGCCCCCGCAGCTTCCGGCCGACGCCCCGGTCCCGCTCCGCCGCCAGCGCCTTGCGGCCCCGGAACTCGCCCTTGCCCCACGCCACCACCCAGCCCAGCCCGGCTTGCAGCGGCGTGATGGCCGGCCCCAGCTCGTGCCCGTGGAGCGGCAGCCCGGCCTCCAGTCGCAGCGTGTCCCGGGCGCCCAGACCGGCCGGGGTGATGCCGGCCCCGACCACCGCGTCCCACACGGCGCCGGCGTGGTCGGCGTCGACCGCCAGCTCGACCCCGTCCTCCCCCGTGTAGCCGGTGCCGGCCACCACGCTGGTCCGGCCCAGCACCTCGACCTCGGCCGCCCGGAAGCGCCCCACCGCGGCCGCCTCGGAGGCCACGGTCGCCAGCCGCTCTCGGGCCGCCGGGCCCTGGACGGCGATGACGGCCCGGGTGGCGGTCACGTCGTCGCCCCCCAGCGCGGCCAGAACCCGCTCGGTGTTGGAGGCGTTGGGCATCACGTCGAAGCGGTCGTCCGCCACCCACCACACGATGATGTCGTCGAGCACCGAGGCGTCGGCCTCGTCGAGCAGGTGGGTGTACTGGGCGCGACCGGGGCCGATCTTGACGAGGTCGTTGGTCAGCGCGGCTTGCAGCCGGTCGAACGCGCCCGGCCCGGTGACCCGCACGGTGCCGAGGTGGCTGACGTCGAAGGCCGCCGCCCCGCTGCGGCAGGCCCGGTGCTCGGCCAGCGTGCCCGTCGGGTACTGGATGGGCATGTCCCAGCCGCCGAACGGGACCATCTTGGCTCCCGCGGCGCGGTGGCGGGCGTCGAGCGGAGAGGTGTGCAGGGGCTCGTGCTGGGACATGGCCCCGCACGTTAGTGAGCGGCAGTGGTCGGGCCTCCGGCCCAGTGCCGCCCCGAGCGGCGGATCAGCGGCGACCGTCGACGGCCCGGCGGACCCCGCGGGTGGTCCCCGCGCTCGGTGCCGGGCCCTCAGCTTCCGGGGACGACCCGTCGTCCCCACCGCTGGGGAACAGCTCGACGATGGCGGCGTCGACCTGCTCCTTCACACCGTCGAGGGCCAGCAGGTTGAGCACTCCCTGGCCCTGGTAGCGGTTGACCACGTCGATCAGCTCGTCGTTCTCCCGCACCAGCACCGCGCTGCTGCCCGAGATGACCAGCTTGGACGTGGACACGTCCTCGCCCAGCTGGTCGCGCAGGTAGCTGAACCCCTCCCGGATCGACTCCAGCTTGATGCCGTTGTCGAGCAGGGTCTTCACCAGCTTGAGCTCCAGCAGGTTCTGGTAGCTGTAGCGGCGGCGGCTGCCGCTGCCGTGGGCATCGGCCACCGAGGGCCTGATCAGGTCGGTGCGTGCCCAGTAGTCGAGCTGCCGGTAGCTGATGCCGACGATGTCGGCCGCTCGCTTGCCGCTGTACCCCTCGACCGATCCGTTCGAGGTCGTAGTCACGACGATGCTCCTGCCTGTTGCCGCGGGCGTGACATCGGCGGAATTACGCCGGTGTCACCGGCCACGGAGGGTACGGCCCCGGCAGCACCACGGTCAACGGGACGAGTGAGGGACTAGAGCGCAAAGTCCTCGGGATTGACGTGGTCGATGAAGTCGCGGAACTGCTCGACCACCTGCTCGGCCTCTTCCTCGTCGGGCTGCTCGACCCGCCCGGCCTCCTCGAGGACCTCCTCCTCGGCGAAGATCGGCGAGCCGATGCGGATGGCCAGGGCGATGGCGTCGGACGGACGGCTCGAGACGGTGCGCACCTCGCCCTGGGCGCTGAGCACGATCTCGGCGAAGAACGTGCCCTCCCGCAGCTCGGTGACCGTGATGCGCTCGACCTGGGCACCGACCTCGTCGAGCAGGTTCTTCATGAGGTCGTGCGTCATCGGGCGGGGCGTCTCGATGTTCTGCATGGTCAGGGCGATGGCCTGCGCCTCGGGCACCCCGATGAAGATCGGCAGGACCCGGCGCTGGCCCGACACCTCACGCAGGATGACCACTGGCGTGCGGGTTGGACGCTCCGGCGCTTCGACGCTCACGAGTTCCATCTCGACGGTCATCGACGGCCACCCTACTCCTACGCTCTCAGAATCCGTCGTCCTCTCGGGGCGGTTCCCAGGGCGCCGTTAGGCGGGCCCGCTCACGTCCCGCAGCTCGCGAGAAAGCATCGTCGCCCGCATCTGCTGGCCGAGCCGCACCAGCTCGGCGACGGTCTCCCGGGCCCGCTGACGGGCCTCGGGATTCCGCTGCTTGAGCAGGGGCAGGACGATCTGCTCGAACAGCCCCGCCTCGCGGTCGACCGCCACCTTGTAGGTGCGCATGTGCCGAGCCTCGATGCCGTGCTGCAGGAACCCGGCCGCCGTCTGCGCGATCACCAGGGCGTCGCCGTCGTAGAAGGCGGCGTCTCCCACGGTGAAGCTCTCGATCAGCCCGTAGCGCTCCAGGTCACGGAGGTCCCGCACCGTCAACCCGCTGTGCTGGGCCAGCTCCTCGGCCGTGAGGCTGACCGACCCGGGCACGGCCGGCGGCGACGGTGTCGCCCGGGAGTCGACATCGCGGGCGGCGGCCGCGACCGGAGCCGCCGAGCGTTCCTCGCTCTGCCCCGCCGGGTCGCCGGCCCCGGCGGTGGCCTTCGCCTGCGGCTCGCCCGCCAGGGACTCGCGAGGCCGCGAACGTGCCGCAGGCGGCGGCGCGGGCGCCGTGGGTTCGGCATAGGCAGGCGACGAGGGGCGTTCGTCGAGGGCGACGGCGGTGGCGCGGTCTGCCCCCGAGGCGCCGGCGGCGCCCTGCGCGGCGCCGACCACCGCGCCGTTGTTCGTCGATCCACCGGCCGAGCTGGACGGAGCCGGTGCATCCTCGAGACGGTCCTTGATCACCCTGAGGGGCAGGTAGTGCTCCTTCTGCTGGCGCAGGATCCAACGCAACCGGTCGATGTCACCCTCGTAGAACTTGCGGTAACCGGAGGGCGTGCGCTCGGGGTCCAGCAGCCCCTGGCTCTCGAGGAAGCGGATCTTCGAGATGGTGACATCGGGGAACTCCTCCTGCAGCAACGACAGGACCTCGCCGATGGACAGGTGGGAGCGGTCAGTCGGAGCACGATTCACGGTGCATCTCCCCTCCCGGTGAGGAACACGAGTTTGAAGGTCCCGATCTGCAGCTCGTCGCCGTCGGCCAGGGGTGCCGACTCGACGCGCTCGCGGTTGAGATAGGTCCCGTTGAGGGAGCCGACGTCGCGCACGACGTAGCGGCCCCCCTCCCGGACGATCTCGGCGTGGCGCCGCGACACCGTGATGTCGTCGAGGAAGATGTCGCTCTCCGGGTGGCGCCCGGCCCGCACGATGTCGGAGTCGAGCGCGAACCGGGACCCCACGTTGGGCCCGCGCTTGACGACCAGGATGCCGAGGCCGGCTGGCACCTCGCCGTACTCGACAGCCAGCTCGTCGCCACCCTCGCCCGCCTCGGGGATGTAGGTCACCGTGGTCGGGTCCTCACGCAGCGTTGCCAGGGGCGCACCGCACGACGAGCAGAAGTTGGCGCCCGCAGGATTGCGGTGGCCGCACTGGTTGCAGAAGACGTCATCGGCCACGGCTCACCCTTCGATCAACGCACGATAACCCTCGGCGTCGAGCAGCTCGTCGAGCTGCGTGGGATCGGTGGGCTCGATGACGCAGATCCATCCCTCACCGTACGGATCATCGTTGAGGCGCTCGGGGCTGTCGGTCAGGTCCGCGTTCACCTCGGCGATGGTTCCCGACACAGGGGCGTAGATCTCGGATACGGACTTGGTCGACTCGACCTCGCTGAAGCTCGCCCCCCGTTCCACCTGCGTGCCGACCGTCGGAAGCTCCACGAACACCACGTCCCCGAGCGCATCCTGGGCGTAGTCGGTGATGCCGACGCGCACCCTCCCCTCCTCGACGCGGGCCCACTCGTGGTCGGTCGAGTAGCGGAGGTCGGGGGGGATGTCCATGGGCGCCCACGCTACTCAACTCCGTCAACCCTCGACGCCAGGTTGAGACTCTCGAGGGGGGAGGGAAACCCTCCCCCCTCGACCTCCCCCGGACCCCCCGCCGGCGCTCTCTCCGCCAGCGTGGGAACTACCTCAATAGCTGGCGGATGCGGCGGGCGTACTCCTGGGCCAGGCGGCGGGCGGCGGGGTCGCTGTCGGCCTCGGCCCAGACATGGGTGACCGGCTCCTCGGGGTCGGGCAGCGCCAGCGCCCAGCCGCCGTCGTGGTGGACCTTCACCCCGTCGACCAGGTCGACCTCGCGGTCCTTGGACAGCTCGACCAGCGAGCGCATGACGGTCCCCTTCTGCTCCCAAGGCGTCACCACCGTCTCGTGCACCACGTGCACGGGAGGCAGCCCCGCCACGACCTTCGACAGCGGCACGTCGTCGAGGGCCAGCAGCTCCAGCATCTTCACCATGGCGGCCGCGGCATCGAAGGCCGGCAGGAACTCGGGGAGGATGAACCCGCCGTCGGTGGCCGCAGCGAAGCCGACCCCCGGCCGGGAGGCAACCTCCATGAGCGCTGGGTTGGACAGCTTGGTGCGCTGGACCTGGATGCCCCGGTCGGCGGCCAGGCGATCGGCGTGGCTGGTGGCCGACAGCGGCAGGGCGATCCGCCGGTCGCCCAGGTGGCCGGACACCAGCGTGACGAAGGCCAGCAGCGCCTCGTCGTCCGACAGGACGTGGCCGGCGTCGTCGACCAGCGTGAGGTGCTCGCCGTCGGGGTCGAACACGGCCCCCAGCGCCGCCCCCGAGGCCCGCACCAGGCCGGCCACGCTGGCGGCGTGCTGGTCGCGGTCCCAGCCGATGATCCCCCGGGTGGAGGCGAACGGATTGACCGCCAGCACGTCGGCCTCGAGCTTGGACAGGATGTTCGGCATCACGAACGACGTCGAGCCGTACGAGTAGTCGACCACCACCTTGAAGCCGGACCCGGCGATGCGCTCGACGTCCACCGCGGCTTCGAGCGCGTTGCTGTACTGCTCGAGGTGCCGGGGCGGGAACTCGATGTCTCCGATCTCGCCCGGGAACACCCGGCGGAAGTCCTCCCGCAGGAACAGGCGCTCGATCCGGCGCTGGGCGGCCTCGACGATGTCGGCGCCCTTGGTGTCGAAGAAGCGGATCACCACCGACTGGGGGTCGTCCTCCACCAGGCGGATCGTGAGCCCGGCGTCGGCCTCGGGCCGGGACACGGTGAACCGGGTGAGCGGCACCGAGGCCACCTCGAGGTCGCGCACGTTCCCGCCGGCAGCGTTGATCCCGGCCATCATCGCCCGCTTGAGCATGCGGGCCGAGCGGCTGGAGTCACGCGACGTGACGACGGTGGCGTCCTTCTTCAGCGTGGTGGCGAACGCCATGGCCACGCGGGTCGCCAGCTCGGGCGTGATGTCCACGTTGGACAGCCCGGCCACCCCCAGGTTGCCGAACAGGCTGCGCGAGCCGCGCGACTCCCACACGATCGACGAGTTGATGACGGCGCCGCTCTCCACCGTCTTGAACGGGTAGACCTTGACGCCGGCGCCGAGCACGGCGTGGTCGCCGACGAAGCACTCGTCGCCCAGCACCACCCCCTCCTCGCCCCGGACGCCGTTACGCAGGTCGCAGGCCCGGCCCACCGTCGTGCCCCGCAGCCGCACGCCCTCGCCGATGTAGGTGTTGTCGTGGATCACCGCCCGCTGCAGGTCGGCGCCGGCCCGCACCCGCACGTTGGTGCCGAGCACCGTGTACTCGCCCAGCCGGGCGTTGCCTTCGACCCGGCAGTAGTCCCCGATGATGGCCGGGCCGTCGATGCGGACGTCGGGCTGGATGTCAGCGCCCTCGCCCACGTACACGCCGTCGGAGATCTCGAAGCCGGGGATCTCGAGGTCGACCTTGCCGTCGAGCACGTCCTTGTGGGCCCGCACGTAGGCGTCGAGCGTGCCCACGTCCTCCCAATAGCCCTCGACCACCGCGCCGTACAGGGGCTTGCCCGCCCCCAGCACCGCCGGGAACACCTCGGAGGAGAAGTCGACCGACCGGCCCTCCTCGATCCAGTCGAAGATCTCGGGCTCGAGCACGAAGATGCCGGTGTTGATGGTGTCGCTGAACACCTGTCCCCAGCTCGGCTTCTCGAGGAAGCGCTCCACCGAGCCGTCCTCGCGGGTGATCACGATGCCGAACTCGAGCGGGTCGTCGACCGGCGTGAGCCCGATCGTCGCCAAGGCCTCCCGCTCGTCGTGGAACCGCACGATGGCCCCGAGATCGATGTCGGTCAGCACGTCACCCGAGATCACGAGGAAGCGGTCGTCCAGCTCGTCGCGGGCGTTGCGCACCGAGCCGGCGGTGCCGAGCGGCGTCTCCTCCGTCGCGTACACCATCCGCACCCCCAGCTCGGAGCCGTCGCCGAAGTAGTTGCGGATGTGGTTGCCCATGAAGGCGATGGTCACCACGATCTCGTCGAAGCCGTGCTGGCGCAGCAGCTGGACGATGTGCTCCATCATCGGGGCGTTGGCGATGGGCATCATCGGCTTGGGGGCGTTGGACGTGAGGGGACGGAGGCGGGTCCCCTCACCGCCGGCCATGATGACGGCCTTCATGTTTTGAGAGGGTACGGGTCGGTCGCAGACCGACACCACTAGGGGCGGCGGGTGGGGGTCGGGCCGGACGGTACCGCCCGCCCCTCCGAAAGCGCCCGCTGGGCGATTGGCACGTACAGCACGGCGGCGTACAGGCTGAACGCGAGGGCAGGGATGCCCGCGACCCAGGCGAGCACGCCGGCGGTGTCGGCCCACGACAGGTCGGAGTGGCTGGCCAGGAACAGCGGGAAGGCGACCATCAGCCCGAAGGTGCCGGCCTTGCCGAACCAGGTCACGTCGATGCGCCGGGCACCCATCGCGGCCAGGACCAATGTGGCGCCGCCGACCAGCGTCTCCCTCGCGAGGACGACGACGGCGAACCACGTGGGCACCGAGCCGTCGATCAGGATCCCGCCGGCGCCCACGAAGAACAGCAGCCGGTCGGCCACGGGGTCGAGGACCTTGCCCAGCTCCGAGACCTGGCCCAAGTGGCGGGCGAGGTATCCGTCGACCCAGTCGGTGATGCCCAGCGCCGCCAGCAGCCACGCGGCCGCAGCCCGGTCGTCCTGGCCGAACAACAGCCACAGGAAGACCGGCAGGCACGCCAGGCGGGCGAGCGTGATCGCATTGGGCAGGGTGAGCACCACCCGCAGCGTAGGTGGGCACGGCCGACCCGTTCCCGGCGTCGCCGGGATGTGGCCGCCACGTATCGTGCGGTCCATGGCGACTGTGTTCACCAAGATCATCGAGGGGGAGATCCCCGGCCGGTTCGTCTGGCGCGACGACCGGGCGGTCGCGTTCCTCACCATCGCCCCCATCACGCCCGGCCACGCGCTGGTGGTGCCCATCGAAGAGGTCGACCACTGGGTCGACCTCGACCCCGAGCTGGCGGCCCATCTCATGCGGGTGGCGCGGGAGGTGGGGCGGGCCCAGATGCAGGTGTTCCGGCCCCGCCGGGTCGGCATGATCATCGCCGGGCTCGAGGTGCCGCACTGCCACCTGCACCTCGTGCCCATCAACCAGGAGGCGGAGCTGTCGTTCAGCCGCGCCGACCACAATCCCGATCAGTCGGCGCTCGACGACGCCACCGAGCGCCTGCGGGCCGCGCTGCGCGACCTGGGCCACGGCGAGCCGGTGGACGCCGCCGTTGCGGCGGCATGACGAGGGGGCACCGCCTGCCGGCGCTCAGTTGAGCTTGGCGCGCATGGCCGTGGCGGCGATGCGGTCTCGTACGCCGCCGAGGCCCTCCTCGGCGATGGCGTCCAGCTCCTGAGCGGCGGCATCGAACCGGCCGTTGGCCGCCAGCATGGCGGCGAGCTGGCGGCGGTCGGTCACCGTCGCTCCCGGGACCAGCACCCGTAGGCACTGGGCCCACAGCGCACCGGCACGGTCGCCCTGGCCGACGAACGACCGCTGCAGGTTCGTGACCATCCGGGCCATGGTCGCCCGGGGCCCGACCGGCTCCAGGAACCGGGGCTCGAACCGGGCCTTGCTGCCGTGGAGCTTCGCGAACAACGCCTCGCACCCCTCCCGGTCGAGCCGCACCCGGTGAAACGGGTCGACGAACACGTTGTCGTCCTTGGCGTCACGGACCAGGAAGTGGCCAGGCATCCCGACGCCGTACAGGGGGATGTTGAGCCGCCGGCCCACCTCCAGCACCACGATCGACAGCGAGATGGGGATGCCCTTGCGGCGGTCCAGCACCACGTCCAACAACGAGTTGCGCGGGTTGCTGTAGTCCTCGGTGTCGCCCCGGAAGCCGAGCGTGCCGCACAGGTACGCGGTGAGGGCCTCGACGTCCGACCCGGGGCATCCGGCGGCCAGGTCGTCGAGCCGCCGGAGCTCGGCATCGACGTCGAGGTCGCGCCGCGCATGGGCGGCTATGAGCAGGGCACCCAGATCGAGCTGGCATCGCTCCTCCGGACCGCGCACCAGCTCGGCGAACCGGTCGGTGATGTCCACTGTCCGATCACGCTACCGGCGCCGATGCCTTATCAGACCCCTCGCTGTGCCGCGGGTCACAGGCTGCGGAGGCGGCCGCTACGGTGCGGCCCATGTTCCCCGGCGCCCACGCAGAGACCACGCCCGACAAGCCGGCCATCGTCATGGGCGGCTCGGGCCGGGTCGTCTCCTACCGCGAGCTCGATGCCGAGGCCAACCAGGTGTCGCACCTGTTCCGCTCCCTGGGGCTCCGGCCCGGTGACCACGTCGCGTTCTGCGTGGAGAACCACCCGCGCTTCCACGCCCTGGCCTGGGGCGCACACTACGCCGGGCTCTACTACACGGCGATGAGCTCGCGGCTGACCACCGACGAGATGGCGTACATCATCGAGGACTGCGGCGCACAGGTCGTCGTGACGTCCGCCTACAAGTCCGACCAGGCCGCGGAGCTGGTGGGGGTGCTCCCGGGCGGCGTGCGGCGGTTCATGCTCGACGGGACCGTGGCGGGCTACGAGCCGTGGGAGGACGCCGTCGCCGCCCAGCCGGCGACGCCGCTGCCCGAGGAGCGGGTCGAGGGGCGGGACATGCTCTACTCCTCCGGCACGACCGGGCGCCCCAAGGGCGTCGAGTTCCCGCTGTCGGGCGCCGCCCTGGGCAGCCCCGACGCCGTCCACCTGCTGCTGTCGGCCCTCTACGGCGCCACCGCCGAGAGCGTCTACCTGTCCCCCGCCCCGCTGTACCACTCGGCCCCGCTGCGGTTCACGATGGCGATCCACCGCCTCGGCGGCACTGCCGTGGTGATGGAGCACTTCGAACCCGCCGAGGCCCTGGCGCTGATCGAGCGCCACCGGGTGACCCACAGCCAGTGGGTGCCGACGATGTTCATCCGCCTGCTCAAGCTGCCGGCCGAGGTGCGCCAGCGCTATGACTTGTCGACCCTGCAGGCCGCGATCCACGCCGCCGCGCCCTGCCCGGTGGCCGTGAAAGAGCAGATGATCGAGTGGTGGGGGCCGATCTTGTACGAGTACTACGCCGGCACCGAGGGCAACGGGTTCGTGTGCTGCAACAGCGAGGAGTGGCTGGCCCATCGGGGCACGGTGGGCAAGTCGCTGCTGGGCGAGATCCACATCCTCGACGACGCCGGCAACGAGGTGCCGACCGGCCAGCCGGGCACCATCTACTTCGCGGGCGGCGCCGAGTTCACCTACCACAACGACGCCGACAAGACGGCGGCGGCACGCGATCCGGGCGGCCGCGGCTGGACCACGCTGGGCGACGTCGGCTACCTCGACGAGGACGGGTTCCTGTACCTGACCGATCGCAAGGCGTACATGATCATCACCGGCGGCGTGAACGTGTACCCGCAGGAGGCCGAGAACGTCCTGGCGCTGCACCCCAAGGTGGCGGACGTGGCCGTGTTCGGCGTCCCCCACGACGAGTTCGGGGAGGAGGTCAAGGCGGTGGTCGAGCCGCTGTCCATGGACGACGCCGGCCCCGACCTGGAGCGGGAGCTGATCGCCTATTGCCGCGAGCACCTGGCCGACGTGAAGTGCCCCCGCTCGGTGGACTTCCGCCCCGAGCTACCCCGGCATCCCACGGGCAAGCTCTACAAGCGCCTGCTCAAGGACGAGTACTGGAAGGGCCACGAGACCCGGATCGTCTGAGGTTTCGTTTCGCAACCGGAGGTTGCGAAACGAGTCTCTGGCCGCCGCCTTCCGGCGGCGTTGCTCGCCTGTCGCTCGACCGGTCAGGGGGGCGGGTTCTCCAAGGGGGTGCGGCCCGCGAAGCCGTCCTCGGGCCAGTGCCACCACTCCACCGCGTCCTCGCCGGCCAGCCAGCACAGCCAGTACCAGCGGCCGCTCGGAGCCCGGGCGGGGAAGTCGACGAGCCCCCGCTCGATGTCCCGCAGCACGATCCCTTCCGCCGCCAACTCGTCGATGCACGACTGGATCGGGCTCGGATCGGCGGGCACCAGGCCGTGCCCGTTCTGGCGCACCAGCCGGGCCCGGCGGACGGTGTGGCGCCGGTAGCCGTCCCACAGGCTCTGCGCCCGGGCCACCACCTCGCTCACCCAGCCCAGCGCGGCGTTGGCCTCGTCCACTGTCCAGTACCGGGTCGGCTCGCCGGAGCCGGCGGGCCCGGGCTCGCTCACGGTTGGATGACGACCAGGCGGTGCTCGGTCATCTCCCGGACGGCGTAGCGGGGCCCCTCCCGGGTGTTGCCGCTGTCGCGCACGCCGCCGTAGGGCTGCTGGTCGGCTCGCCAGGTCGGGACCTCGTTGATCATCACGCCGCCGAAGTCGAGCCGCCGGGCGGCCGCCAGCGCGGCGTCGATGCGGGCGGTGAAGATGGCGGCCTGCAGGCCGTAGCGGGTGTCGTTGGCCAGGGCCAGCGCCTCGTCGAGGTCGTCGTAGGCCGCCACCCCGACCACCGGGCCGAACACCTCACTGGCGCACACCTTCATGTCGGCGGTCACGCCGGTGAGCACGGTGGGACGCAGCACGCCGTCGTCGCCCACCTCGCCGCCCACGGCCACCTTCGCGCCACCCGCGACGGCATCGTCGATCCAGCCCTTGACCCGCTCGGTGTCGCCGGCGGAGATCAGCGCCGACACGTCGGTGGCCTCGTCGAGCGGCGGCCCCACCACCAGCGTGGCCACCTCGTCGGCCAAGGCGGTGACGAAGTCGTCGTGGATCGACCTGTGCACGAACAGGCGCTGCGCCGAGATGCAGGACTGGCCGGCATGGCTGAAGCCCGCGACCTTGAGCTTGGCGGCCGCGCCCCGCCAGTCGCCGTCGGGCTCGATGATCACCGGGCTGTTGTTGCCCAGCTCGAGGTTGACCTTCTTGCGGGGCGCGCGCTCCCGGATCCCCCACCCCACCTCGGGCGAGCCGGTGAAGGTGATCAGGGCCACGTCGTCGTGGGTGACGAGCGGATCGCCCACCGCCCGGCCCGATCCGGTCACCACGTTGAGCCACCCGGGTGGCAGGCCGCACTCGTCGAGCAGCAGGGCGGCCAGCGCCAGGGCCGACAGCGGCGTCTGGCCGGCGGGCTTGAGCACCACCGGGCAGCCGGCGGCGATGGCCGGCGCCACCTTGTGGCTCACCAGGTTGAGGGGGAAGTTGAACGGGCTGATCGCGCCCACCACCCCGACCGGCACCCGCAGCGTGAACGCGAGCTTGCCCTGCCCCGGGGCGCTGGCCTCGACCGGGACCATCTCGCCCGCCAGGGTGCGGGCTTCCACGGCGCTGAACCGGAACGTGTCGACCGCCCGCCCTGCCTCGACGCGGGCGGTGCGGATGGGCTTGGCCGCCTCCTGGGCAATCGTGCGGGCGAAGTCCTCCTGCCGCTCGGCCAGCAGCGTGGCGGCGCGGTCGAGGATCGCCGCCCGCTCGTGCGCGGGCAGCGGATCGGCCAGCCGGGCGCGGGCGGCGGCCACGGCCCGGTCCACGTGCTCGGCATCGCAGGACGGCACCCGGCCGATCTCGGCGCCGTCGTAGGGCGACGCCACCACGATCTCGTCGCCTGTCGTCACCCGCTCGTCACCGATGGGAACAGGGGTCAACTCGGTCATCGGCTCGACTCCGGCTCGCCAATGACCGCTCGCTGCTTTGCGGCGAGCAGGTCACTGTGCTCATGTTTCGCTCGCTGACGCTCGCTCACGTTTGACGCTACCGTCCCCGCCATCCATGGCTCGCTTCCCCTTCCTCGACTGGCCCGGACCGCTGGCCTTCGCCCATCAGGGCGCCCACGCCGACGGCCAAAGCGGCGAGAACACCATGGCCTCGTTCGAGGCCGCCGTCGCCCTCGGCTACCGCTACCTCGAGACCGACGCGCACGCCACGGCCGACGGCGTGCTGGTCGCGTTCCACGACGACCACCTCGATCGCCTCACCGACCGCACCGGCGCGATCGGCGACCTGCCGTGGTTCGAGGTGCAGGCGGCACGAGTGCGGGGACGCCACGAGATCCCCCTGCTGGAGGACCTGCTCACCGCCTGGCCCGACGTTCGCATCAACATCGACCCCAAGCACGACGCCGCCGTCGACCCCCTCGTGGACCTCATCCAGCGGACCGGCACCATCGACCGCGTCTGCATCGGCGCCTTCTCGGACACCCGCCTGGCACGGGTCCGGGCGGCGCTGGGCCACCGCATCTGCACGTCCATGGGCCCCCACCAGGTCCGGCGGCTGTTCGCCGCCGCTCGGGGGGTGCCGGCGGGGCGCTTCTCGGCGGCGTGCGTGCAGGTCCCGGTGCGCCACGGCCTGGTGCCGCTGGTGACCCGGCGGTTCGTGGCCACCGCCCATCGCCGCGACCTCCAGGTCCACGTGTGGACCATCAACGAGGCCGAAGAGATGCACCGGCTGCTCGACCTGGGCGTCGACGGCATCATGACCGACCGGCCCGAGGTGCTGAAGACGGTCCTCGAGGAGCGCAACGCCTGGGTCAGCTGAACCGGTTGGCACGGGTGCCACACTGGTCGCCGTGACGGAACTGGACGCCTCCACCACGGCTCGTGTTGCCGAGGCTCCTACGGACGGCGAGATGGTGGCGCTGTACCGCGCCCTGCTGCTGCCCCGGGTGATCGAGGAGAAGATGCTGGCGCTGCTGCGCCGGGGTCAGCTCAGCAAGTGGTTCTCGGGGATCGGGCAGGAGGCGGTGTCGGTGGGCCTGACCGCGGCGCTGCGCGACGACGACTGGATCCTGCCCGCCCACCGCAACCTCGGGGTCTTCACCGGGCGGGGGTTCGACCTCGAGGTCCTCTTCCGCCAGCTGCTGGGCCGCGACGGACCGCTCACCGGGGGCCGTGACCGCACGTTCCACTTCGGCGACCTCGACCACCACGTCGTCGGCATGATCAGCCACCTCGGCGCCATGGTCCCCGTGGCCACCGGCCTGGCCCTGGCCGCCCGGCTGGCTGGTGACGACCGGGTCGCGGCGGTGCTGATCGGCGACGGCGCCAGCAGCGAGGGCGACGTCCACGAGGCGATGAACCTCGCCGCCGTGTGGAAGCTGCCGGTGCTGTTCGTCATCGAGAACAACCAGTGGGGGCTCTCGACCCCGGTCAGTGACCAGTACGCCTGCGTCGACCTGGTCGACCGGGCGGCCGGCTATGGGATGCCCGGCGAACTGGTGGACGGCAACGACGTGCTGGCCGTGCGGGAGGCCTGCAGCCGGGCGGCAGCACGGGCCCGGGCCGGCAAGGGGCCGACGCTGCTCGAGTGCAAGACCTTCCGCATGCGGGGACACGAGGAGGCGTCGGGCAACGACTACGTGCCGGCGGCGCAGATCGCCGCCTGGGTGGGGCGCGATCCCATCGAGCGCTTCGAGGCCCGGCTCGACGAGCACGGGGTCCTGCCGGCCGCCGAGCGGGCCGTGCTGCGCGAGGAGCTCCGCGACCAGGTCGAGCGCCTGGTGGCGGGCGCCCTGGCGGCGCCGGTGCCGACCACCATCGAGGGCGACGAGCTGGCGCGGGTGTACGCACCGGCGTCGCCGCTCCGTCGCGCCGGGGCGGCCACTGGGTTCGGCGGCGCCGCCGAAGCCGCGCCTGCCAATCTCCGCTACGTCGACGCGGTGCGGGACGCCCTGCGGGTGGCCCTGGCGGCCGACGACCGGGTGCTGCTGTTGGGGCAGGACATCGCCGGCTACGGCGGCGTGTTCAAGGCCACCGAGGGGCTGGTCGACGAGTTCGGCGCCGAGCGGGTGCGCAACACCCCGATCATCGAGTCGGGGGCGATCGGCGCCGCCCTGGGGCTGGCGCTTGCCGGCTACCGGCCGGTGGTCGAGATGCAGTTCGGCGACTTCGTCACCTGCGGCTTCAACCAGCTGGTCAACAACGTGGCCACCACCCGCTACCGATGGGGCGCGCCGGTGCCGTTGGTTGTGCGGCTGCCGGTCGGGGGCGGACTGGGCGCAGGACCGTTCCACTCGCAGGACGTCGAGGCCTGGTTCTGCCACGTGCCGGGCCTCAAGGTGGTGGCGCCGGCCACGGCCGCCGACGCCAAGGGCTTGCTGCTGGCGGCACTGGACGACGGCAACCCGGTGCTGGTCCTCGAGCACAAGCGGCTGTACCGCAGCGTGCGGGACGCGGTCCCGACCGGGCACCACGTCGTGCCGATCGGGCAGGGCCGCATCGCCCGGGCCGGCGCCGACGCCACCGTGGTCACCTATGGCGCCGGCGTGGAATGGGCCGTCGCCGCCGCCGAGACGGTGGCGGCCGAGGGCGCCGGCCACGTCGAGGTGATCGACCTGCGCTCGCTGCGCCCCTGGGACCGCGACCTGGTGCTCGGCTCCGTGCGGCGCACGTCGCGGGCGCTGGTGCTGCACGAGGCGGCCCTGAGCGGCGGCCTGGGGGCGGAGATCGCCGCCACGATCGCCGACGAGGCGTTCATGGACCTGGACGCTCCGGTGCGGCGGGTGGGCGGCCTGGACACGCCGATCCCGTTCGCCCCGACGTTGGAGGCCGTGTGGTCCGCGGACCGCCGCCTGCTCCCCGCCCTGCGGGAGCTGCTGGCGTTCTGACCGACCGGCCGCCTCAGTCCCCCACAGCGGCGATGGCCGCGCAGAGGACGTCCAGGCCGTGCGCCAGCTCGTCGTCGGTGATCGTCAGCGGGGGGGCCAAGCGCAGGACGTTCTCGTCCGGACCGCAGGACAGCACGATCACGCCCGCCTCCAGGCAACGGGCGCACACCCGCTCAACCACAGCCTTGTCCGACAGCTCCGCGCCGACCATGAGCCCGATGCCCCGGATGTCCCGCACCCGCGGATCGCCGCCGACGTCGCGCCGCAGCCGGTCCAGCGCCCGGGCGCCCAGCTCGGTCGCCCGCTCGTAGCAGTCCTCGGCGTCGAGCACATCCAGCGTGGCGACGGCGCCGGCGCAGGCCACGGGGTTGCCGCCGAAGGTCGAGCCGTGCGTGCCCGTGGGCCAGCGCTCCATGAGGGCCCGGCCGGCCGCGATGCCGCCCAGGGGCAGGCCCGAGGCGATGCCCTTGGCGAACAGCAGCACGTCGGGCGCCACGCCGTACGCCTCGGCGGCGAACGGCCGCCCGGTACGCCCGACGCCGCACTGCACCTCGTCGAACACGAGCAGGATCCCGAGTCGCGCGCAGCGGTCCCGCAGGCCCTGGAGCCACGCCCGCGGCGGTGGCACGTAGCCGCCCTCGCCGAGCACCGGCTCCACGATCATGGCCCCGACGTTCGCGGGCGGCGCCTGGAGGGCGAGCATGCGGTCCAGCTCGGCCAGCGTGGCCTCGACCGCCGCCTCTGCGCTGTCGTATTCGTGGGGGACGCAGTAGGGCGCGTGGTACACGCCGGGGACCAGGGGCTCGTAGCCCTCCCGGTAGCGGCCCTTGGCGGTCGTCAGCGTGGTCGCCGCCAGCGTGCGGCCGTGGAAGGCGCGGCGGAAGGCGATCACCCCCGGGCGGCCCGTGGCCTTGCGGGCGAGCTTCAGCGCCCCGTCGACCGCCTCGGCGCCGGAGTTGCAGAAGAACACCTGCGGCTGGTCGAGGAACGGGCACAGGCCGGCGATGCGTTCGGCCAGCTCGACGTTGCGCGTGTGGTGCACGACCACCGAAGTGTGCAGCAGCGTCCGGGCCTGCTCGACGACCGCCTCGACCACCCGCGGGTGGCAGTGCCCGGTGGCGTTGACGGCGATGCCGGCGCCGAGGTCGAGGAAGCGTCGGCCCTCGACGTCGATGATCCACGAGCCCTCGCCCCGCTCGGCGACCACGTCGTAGTAGCGGGGCAGCACCCCGGCCAGGGCGTCGTGGTCGCGGGCCAGCCAGGCGGCGGTATCTGAACCGTCTCGGCCGAAGGCCGAGGCCACTTCCGCTCGAGCGGCAGGGCGGGAGCGAACGGGTGGCGCTGAGGATGCGGGGCCGCTTGAGGCGCTTTGCGCCGAAGGCGGTAGGCCCCGCACCGGAGGCGACAGGACCCGTGAGCGGGGCATGGTCGGGTGGCGCTCGCTCATGGCTGCTCCTCCAACGGGTGGGTGTCGATCTGTGCCTTCTGCAGCCGGCCCGAGTAGTCCACGTACACGGTCTTGAGCTGGCTGAACTGCTCGATGCCCCGGGTGCCGGCCTCGCGGAAGCCGTTGCCGGTGTGCTTGGTCCCGCCGAACGGCAGGGGGATCTCGGCGCCGATGGTGGGCGCGTTGACGTACACGATCCCGGTGTCGATGCGGTCGACGGCCCGCAGCGCGGCGTTGATGTCTCGGGTGTAGACGGCCGCCGACAACCCGTACTCCACGGCGTTGACCACGTCGAGGGCGTCGACGAGCTCGGCCGCCTCGAGCACGGCCAGAACCGGTCCGAACACCTCCTCGCGGGCGACGCGGTGCTCGGGACGCACCCCGGCCAGCACCGTGGGGGCGAAGAACGCCCCGCCGCAGCCGGCGACGGTCACGGGCGCCCCGCCGCATGCGACGGTGGCGCCCTCGTCGACCGCCTGCGCCACCATGCCGGCGATGCGCTCGGCCGACGGCGCGGTGATGACCGGGCCGACGTCGACCGCCGGGTCCTGCGGATCGCCGAGCCGCAGCTCGCCGGCCCGCTTGACGATGCGGTCGACCAGCTCACCGGCGACGTCGGGATGTGCGATCAGCCGCGACGTCGACGTGCAGCGCTGGCCCGAGGTGCCGAACGCCCCGAAGATCGCCCCGTCGACCGCCAGGTCGAGGTCGGCGTCGGGGCGCACGATCATGGCGTTCTTGCCGCCCAGCTCTAGCGACACCAGGCGGGGGCCGGTCTCCATGGCAGCGGCGGCCACCTTGCGCCCGGTCGGCACCGACCCCGTGAAGCTGATGGCCTGGACACCGGGATGCACCGCCAGGGCGGCGGCCGGCTCGGCGAAGCCGTGCACGACCTGGACGAGGTCGGCGGGCAGGCCCGCCTCCGCGCAGGCGGCGACGAACGCCTCGCAGCAGGCGGGGGCGTGCTCGGACGGTTTGATCACCACGCCGTTGCCGGCCAGCACGGCAGGGAAGATCTTCCACGACGGGATCGCCACCGGGAAGTTCCATGGGGTGATCATGCCCACCACCCCGACTGGCTGGCGGGTCGTCCAGCACAGCTTGTCCCCGAGCTCGGATGGCACGGTCTCGCCCCAGGCGGCGCGCCCCTGACCGGCCACGAAGTGGGCCATGTCGATGGCCTCTTGCACGTCGCCACCAGCCTCGACCAGCACCTTGGCGGCCTCGCGGCTGACGAGCGTCGTCAGCGCCTCCTTGTCCCGGGCGATCACGGTCGCGGCGGCGGCGACGATCTCGGCCCGGGCCGGCGCCGGGACCCGCGCCCAGTCGCGCTGGGCGGCCGCGGCCCGTGTCACCGCGGCGTCGACATCGGCGGCACCGTGGCTCGGGTACTCCCCCACCACGTCGTCGGGATGGGCGGGGTTCACCGATCGGAACGTGTCCATGGGGCCTCGGACTCTCCGTTACAGACGTTTCAGATGGAGAGCTCAACGTATCATCCGTGCCGTGAGCGAGCGTCCGTCGAGGGTGACGGGGAAACAAGGTGAGAGCGAGCCCGGCCCGAGCGGCCGTGGGAGCGGGAGACAACAGGTCGACAGCCCGAGCGGCCCGGCCGAAGGCCAAGAGCGGAGAGCAACGTCGGAGGTGGCTGACCGGATCGAGCAGCGCCGTGAGCAGCTCTCCCCCGCCGAGCGCCGGGTGGCGGAGGTGGTGCTGCGCGACCCGGAGTGCGTCGCGTTCGGGACGGTCGCCCGGGTGGCGGAGCGAGCCGGGACCTCGGGCGCCTCCGTGGTCCGCCTGTCGACCCGGCTCGGCTACCCCGGCTACTCGGGACTGCAGGCGGCGGTGCAGGGGGCGTTCGGCCAGCAGCTGCGGCCGGCGGTCGAACGCATCCGCGGCGAGCGCGGGTCCGACGTGGTGTCCCGCACCCTGCAGGCCGAGGTCGGCAACGTCGACCGGACCCTGTCGGCCGTGACCCCCGAAGCGTTCGAGCAGGCGGTTGGGCTGCTGGCGGATCGGCGGCGGCCGGTGCGCGTCGTTGCGGGGGACGCCGAAGCCGGCGTGGGCGCCATGCTCGCCGCAGCGCTGGTGCTGGTGCGCGACGACGTTGCACAGGTCGGCGGGTCGGACGTGGCCGTGGCCCGGCAGCTGGCGGGCGTGGGCGGCGAGACGGTCCTGGTCGCCATCGACCTGCGGCGCTACGAGCGCTGGGTCGTCGACCACGTGACCCGGGCCGTGACTGCGGGCGCCGCGCTGGTGGCGGTGACCGACAGTCCGCTGTCCCCGCTGGCCGCGCTGGCGACCGTCAGCTTCACGGTGGCGGCCGAGGGCGCCGGGCCGTTCGACAGCCACGTCGGCACACTGGCGCTGGCCAACGCACTGGTGACCGGCGTCGCCGGACGGCTCCGACGCAGCGCCACCCGCCGCCTCGACGCTGTCGAGGCCGCCTGGCGAGTGGCGGGCGCACTCGTCGGACCCTGAGCTGTGCGAGTCCCCGGCCGAGGTCGAGGAAATGGCCCACGCCTGGCGGCAGCCAATTACTCGACCTCGCAGCGACGGCTGCTGTTGCCTCCGAGGACAACGGGAACGGGCCAGGGGGCTATAACCGGCGGATGTTCGATGCCACCAACCTGGCCACAGTGGCCGTCGGTGCCACCACGCGGGCGCCGACGGGGATGGTGGCTGCCGCCGACCACCTGGCGTCGTCCGCGGGCGTGGCCGTCCTGCGGGCCGGTGGCAGCGCCGTCGACGCCGCGGTGGCCGCCGGTGCCGTCTTGGCGGTGACCAACCAGCACCAGTGCGGCCTGGGCGGCGACCTGTTCGCGCTGGTCCACCGCCCCGGCGAACCGGTGGCAGCCCTGTGCGCCGCCGGGCGGGCGGGCTCCGGCGCAGATGCCGACCGGGCACGCCGCGAGGTCGGTCCCACGGGGCGGGTGCCCCTCCACGGCGACGTGCAGGCGGTGACGGTGCCGGGGTGCGTCGACGGCTGGATCGAGCTGCACCGCCGCCTCGGCCGGCTACCGCTGGACGTGGTCCTCGAGCCCGCGGTCGGCTATGCGGCAGACGGGTTCCCGGCCTCCCGGCTGCTCGCGGCCACGGCGCGGGACGTACTCCAGCTCGAGGGTGCCGACGACTACCGGGAGGCGGCGGGGTCCGACGGCCGGCTGGCGGGCGGGGCGCTGATCCGCCGACCCGGCGTGGCCGCAGCCCTGACCGCCATCGGGTCGGGAGGCAGGGACGCCTTCTACCGGGGTCCCTTCGGCGCCGGGCTGATCGAGCTCGGCGCCGGGTTGTTCACGCCGCACGACCTGGCCCGCACGCAGGTCGACTGGGTCACCCCGCTGCGCATCACCGCCTGGGGCCACGACGTGTGGACCACACCGCCGCCCTCGCAGGGCTACCTCACGCTGGCGGGCGCCTGGATCGCCGACGGCCTGCCGCTGCCCGACGATCCCGGCGATGCCGCCTGGCCGCACCTCCTGGCCGAAGCCGCCCGCGCCGCCGGCTACGACCGTCCCGATGTGCTGTTCGAGGGCGCCGACGGCTATGCCCTGCTGGCGCCCGGGCGGCTGGCAGGGCGGCGCGCTGGCATCGATCCCGGGCAGCGAGGTACCCAAGCGCCGCTTACGTCGGCCGGGGGCACCACGATCTGCTGCGCCGTCGATCGTGACCGGATGGGAGTGGCACTGATCCAGTCGAACGCCGCGGCCTGGGGCGCGCACATCGTCGAGCCGGCGACCCGGGTGTTCCTGCACGGCCGCGGCGTCGGGTTCTCCCTGGAGCCGGGGCATCCCGCCGAGCTGGCACCCGGCCGCCGCCCTCCGCACACGCTGGCACCGGCGCTCGTGACCCGGCCGGACGGCCCCCTGCGGGCCGTGCTGGGCACCATGGGCGGCGACAGCCAGCCCCAGGTGCTCCTCCAGGTGCTGGCCCGCCTGTTGCGCCGTGGCGACTCGCCGGGTCGTGTGATCGCCGCACCGCGGTGGATCCTCGGTGGCGGCGACAGCTTCCGCCTGTGGGACGGTGACGGCCCTGGCTACGTCGAGATCGAAGCCCACGCCAACGACGCCTGGGAACGAGGCCTGTCCGCCCGGGGACACGACGTCCGGCGCAGCCCGGACCCGGTCGACCATGGCTTCGGCCACACCCAGGTCATCGAGGTGACGGGCGGCGGGCGGCTGTTGGCGGGCGTGGCCGATCCCCGGGCGCTCGACGGCGCCGCCTTCGGCTACTGACGGACGTCCGAAACGTTCAATACGCCCACCGCGGCTGATCGTCACGATGAGGGCATGACTGCAGACATCAGCGCGGCGAGGGCGTTCCTGGTCAGCCAGGGTCGCCTGCTCGACCGCCATCGATCCGACCTGATCATGGGCGAGGGCCACGCCGACCGGGCGCTACGTGCGCTCGAAGCGCACCGCAATCCCGACGGCGGCTACGGCTGGTCCCTCGAGCCCGACCTGCGGGCGCCCGGTAGCCAGCCCGCCGGGGCGCTGCACGCCTTCGAGGTGATGGCGGAGGTGGCGCCGGCGACCACGCCCCGGGCGGTCGAGCTGTGCGACTGGCTGGCGTCGGTGTCGCTTCCCGACGGTGGGCTGCCGTTCGCACTGCCGATCCCCGACCCCACCGGCACGGCGCCCCTGTGGGCGGAAGCCGACAACACGACGTCGTCGCTCCAGATCACCAGCGTGGTCGCCACCGTCGCCCACCGGGTGGGCCGCCACGACCCTGCGGTCGCGCGGCACCCCTGGCTCGCGGCTGCGACCCGCTACTGCCTCGACCAGATCGCTGCCGTCGAGCGTCCCGAGACCCTGTTCGTGTTGGTGCTGCGCTACGCCCTGTGGCTCCTGGACGCGGTGGTCGACACGGAACCCCGCGCCGTCGCCGAGATGGAACGCCTGGCGGCCGTCATCCCGCCCTCGGGATCGCTGCCGGTCACCGGCGGCGCGCCCGACGAACGGATGCGCCCGCTGGACTTCACGCCGCTGCCCGACCGGCCGCTCCGGGAGCTGTTCGCCGCCGACGCCGTGTCCGCCGACCTCGACCGGCTGGCCGACGAGCAGCACGCCGACGGGGGCTGGGATGTCGACTTCGCGTCGTACTCCCCCGGCGCCGCACGCGAGTGGCGCAGCTACATGACGGTCTGGGCATTGTCCGTGCTGAAGGCCAACGGACGGGTCTGACCGCCCGGCACCAGGAAGCTCAGGCGGGATCGGCGAAGGACGGGTCGCGCTTCTCGAAGTAGGCGGCGACGGCCTCGACCTGGTTGGGCGTGCCGATCAACGATCCGATGACCTCGCGCTCGTCGGCGTACTGCTGGGCGAGCGGCACACGGCCCGACTGGTCGATGAGGCGCTTGATGCCCCTGATGGCGTCGGGACTCCTACCGGCGATCTCCTCGGCCAGCGCCCGGGCGTCCTCGAGCGGGGTGTCGCTGGTGCGCGTGGCGAGGCCGAGCCGGGCCGCCTCGTCGCCGCTGACGCTCCGTCCGGTCCAGGTCAGCTCCTTGGCCACGTCGGGACCGACCAGGCGAGGCAGCGTGGCGGTACCGGTCATGTCGGGCGAGAGGCCCCAGCGGATCTCCAGCACCGACAGGGTGGCGTCCGGATGGACGATCCGCAGGTCGGCGCCGAGCGCGATCTGCAGGCCACCGCCCAGGCAGTGTCCCCAGATGGCCGCGATCACCGGGACGGGGACCTCGGTCCAGCAGTGCGCCGCCTGCTGGGCCAGGTGGGTGGTGCGCCCGTCGGTGGCGCCGATCACGGCGAGACCGGAGCCGGCGCCGGCACCGTCGCTGCCCGCCATTGCCATGAAGCCGGAGAAGTCGAGGCCGGCCGAGAATGCCCGGCCCTCCCCCGACAGGACGACGGCCCGGACCGAGGGGTCGGCTGCGAGCCGGGCTCCGGTGTCGGCCAGCGCCACGAACATGTCGGTGTCGAGGGCGTTGAGCTTGTCCGGTCGGTTCAGCCGCACGTCGGCCACGCCCCGGTCGATCGCCACGGTCACGCGCTCGCTCATGCGCCCCACTCTGCCTCACAGGACGGCGAGCGGCGTAGCGTCTGCAGCTATGAGCGAGCGTCAGCGAGCGAACCATGAGCACAGTGCGGTACTCGCCACGGAGCGGCGATCGCTCATTGGCGCGCCGGAGGCTCGCCAATGAGCGACGTACGGGCATTGCCGGTCACCGCCGCCTTGGTCGACTACGCCGTGGCGCACGGGTCGTGGCCCGAGGACGCCGTCCTCTCCGAGTTGCGGGACGAGACCGCGGCGCTCGGGTCGGCGGCGCTCATGCAGATCGGGCCTGACGAGGGCCAGCTGCTCACCCTGTTCGCCCGGCTGGTCGGCGCCCGGCGGGCGGTCGAGGTGGGCACGTTCACCGGCTACTCCTCGCTGTGCATCGCCCGGGGACTGGCGGCCGGCGGGAGCCTGCTGTGCTGCGACGTGAGCGAGGAGTGGACGGCCATCGCCCGCCGGGCGTGGGCGCGCGCCGGCGTCACCGACCGCATCGAGCTGCGGATCGCCCCGGCCATCGAGACGCTGCGGGCACTGCCGGCGGGGCCGGACATCGATCTGGCCTTCATCGACGCCGACAAAGGCGGCTACTGCGACTACTGGGAAGAGCTCGTGCCTCGGGTCCGCCCTGGCGGCGTGCTGCTGGCCGACAACGTGTTGTGGTCGGGGCGGGTGCTCGACGCCGGCGACGGCAGCGACGGCGAAGGCGACGCCAACCTGCGCGCCATCCGGGCGTTCAACGACAAGGTGGCCGCCGACGATCGCGTCGAGGTGGCCGTGCTCCCGGCGTTCGACGGGCTCACGATCGCCCTCCGCCGCTGACGCCGGCCGCCTGCGGGTCGCGCCACCGTCGCGGTTCCGGCAGCGGGACATCGCCGTAACCGTTGCACCGGGCCTCGGAGATGCCCAGCTCGAACAGCACGTATCGATCGGCGGGCTGGTAGCGGGCGGCTGCCACCCCAACGGCCCGCACCATCGGGTCGTTCACCGGTTGGGCCAGGCCGCGGACGAAGAACTCGCCGCCAGTTCCCTGGCCATCCGGCACGGCGTTGTGCAGGGCGAACCCCCGGCGCTCGCGCAGGTCCCGACCCTTGGGCGAGGTGGGTTCCATGAACACGAACAGCCGGCCGTCGCCGATGATCGGCGTGACCGGGTGCACCCGTGGCAGCCCGTCCGCGCCGGTCGTGGCCAGGTAGGCGGGCGTCGGACGTTCCAGGCAGGCCCGGCCGAACTCGGCCAGCGCGGGCACGGCGTCGGCGAAGTCGTTCCACGTCGCCATGGCGCCTCAGAAGCCGAGGGGGGCGGACTCGACGATCGCCCTCGCCTCGTCGGGGCCCGTGACGTCGACCTGGGCGGCGCTCCGCCGGCCGTTGAGGTAGAGCATCAGCTCCTGGGGGGTGCCGGACAGCCGCACGCTGGGCCCCGGCCCGCGCGCCGGCACCTCACCGAAGCCCGGCGCGTCGAGGGCCACGCCCGCACCGCGCACTTTGCGCAGCATCAGGCGCGACGCCCGGCGCAGCATCGTCCACAGTGCGTCGTCGAGGTCGGGGCGGTCGGAGCGCGGGGCCTGGCCCGCCGGCCGGCGCACGTCCTCGTGGTGGACGAACCATTCGGTGAGGTTGAGCGCCTGGCGCAGCAGCGGTAGGCGCCACGGCACGGGGGGTGGCCCGGCCCGCAGCCGATCCACCAGGGCCTCGTAGCCCTGCGCCCGGGCGTTGTCCATCAACGAGTGCTCGAGCTTGGCGAAGCGCTCGCCGCCGAGGATGGCGAAACCCGATCGCGGGTCGCGCTCGCGGACGACCAGGTGAGCGGCGAGGTCGAGCGTGGACCACCCCTCGCACAGCGTGGGGGCCTCGGGCCCGACGGCCAGGAACAGGTCGCACAGCTCGGACCGCTCACGGGCGTCGAGCGGACGGCCATCGGAACCCGAGACCGCTGGACCGTCGAAAGGAGCATCGGACATCGCACTAGGGCCGTGGCCACGGGCGTTCGCCCGTCCACGGCGAGTCAGGATCGTCGCGTCGGGCGGGTCGCCCCAAAGAAGACGCGACGAAGGCTGCGTGGGGCCCCAGGTGAGGAGGAGGACGCCGCGAGCGGCGATCCTGGCGTCCTGTCCGGCCGAGCCGGCAGCGGGTGTAAGCGCTCGTGGTCACGGCCCTAAGGTACGCGTTCATGGCTGCTCCCCCCGCGCACGAGATCGACGACAACGCGACCTACGAGGTCACCATCGCCACCGACAAGGGCGACATCGTGATGGAGCTCGATCCCAAGCTGGCACCGACCACGGTCAACAACTTCGTGGCCCTCGCCCGGCGGGGCTTCTACGACAACCTCAAGTTCCATCGGGTGGTGCCCGAGTTCGTGATCCAGGGTGGCGATCCCGAGGGGTCGGGCCGCGGCGGTCCCGGCTACCGCTTCGCCGACGAACCGGTCAAGGGCGAGTACACCCTCGGCGCCGTGGCCATGGCCAACGCCGGGCCCGACACCAACGGCTCCCAGTTCTTCATCTGCATCGACGACTGCCGCCCCAAGCTGGCCAAGTCGTACAACCTGTTCGGCTACGTCACCTCGGGTGTCGAGGTCGCCCAACGGATCAGCCAGGGCGACGTCATGCGCTCGGTCACCGTCGCCGAGCAGCACTAGCCCACTAACCTCACGGGGATGTCCGACGAGCCGCTGTTCACGCCCCGCGGCCCCGAGTTCGTCCCGACCGAGCACACCCGGGGGCCGTGGGATCCTCGCCACCAGCACGGCGGGGCCGTGGCTGCGCTCGTCGCCCGTGCCGTGGAGCGCACCGCCGGCCCGGACTTCGGCGTCACCCGCCTGACCGTCGAGCTGATGCGGCCAGTGCCGCTGGAGACCCTCGCCATCGACGTCTCGGTGCCCCGGCCCGGCCGGCGGGTCATCGGCATCGGCGTGTCCCTGAGCGCCGGTGATCTCGAGGTCGAGGTGGTCCGGGCCAACGCCGTCGCCATCCGCCGCACCGAGCTGCCCACGGGCGAGGGGCACCACTCCTTCCTGGAGCCCGGGCCCGAGGCGGGCATCGACAGTCCCTTTGTGTTCGAGGACGACGACCGCCCCGCCTTCCACCGCACCGGCATGGAGATCCGCTTCGTAGGGGGGTGCGCCGACCAACCCGGACCGGCCAAGGCCTGGTTCCGGCTGCGGCGCCCGGTGGTGGGCGACGAGGAGCCGACGGGCGTGCAGCGGGCCGCGGCGGCCGCCGACTTCGGCAACGGCGTGTCGTGGGTCCTGCCGCCCGACCGGTGGATCTTCGTCAACCCCGATCTCACCCTCCACCTGGCCCGCCCGCCGCACGGTGAGTGGATCGGCCTCGATGCCCTGACCGTGCCGAGCGACGAGGGGATGGCCCTCGCCGAGAGCGCGGTCTACGACGAGCGCGGGCGGCTGGGGCGAGCGGCGCAGAGCCTGCTGCTGCAGGCGCGCGACGCCGGCTGAGCCGGGAGGACCCGGGAATGGCTGACGACGGCCACAACGTCGCCGCCCTCCACGAGGCGATCGCAGCGGTGGTGCCGGACCGCGAATGCGTGGTGGCCGGCGGCCGCCGGCTGACATGGCGCCAGGTCGCCGACCGGACCCGGCGTCTCGCCGGAGTGCTGGCGGACGCGGGGCTGGACCTGCGCCGTGACCCCGACCCCGGGGCCGGCGACCCGTGGGAGTCGCCGCACGACCACGTCGCCCTCTACCTCCACAACGGGCCCGAGTACCTCGAGGGGATGCTCGGCGCCTGGAAGGCCCGGTGCGCGGCGATCAACGTCAACTACCGCTACGTCGCCGGCGAGCTCGCGTACGTGCTGCGGGACAGCGGCGCCGCGGCGGTCGTCTACCACGCGTCATTCGCGCCCACGCTGGCCGAGGTGCTGCCCGACCTGCCGGCCGTCCGGCTGCTGCTCCAGGTCGACGACGGGACGGGCATCGCCCTGCTGCCCGGTGCCATCGACTACGAGCAGGCGCTGGCGACGGCCCCGCCGCTCGTCCCCGAAGCGCTGGCCGCCGACGACCGCTACATCCTTTACACGGGCGGGACGACCGGCATGCCCAAGGGCGTGCTGTGGCGCCAGGGCGACTTCCTGGCCACGTGCCTGGGCGTCAGGGGCACGCACGCCGAGATCGTGGAGGCCGCCGCCCGCCGCTCGGGCCTGCGCACCCTGCCGGCGGCACCGTTCATGCACGGCGCCGCGCACTGGAACGCCATATCGGCGTTGGTCTCGGGCGGCACCGTCGTGCTGCCGGACCAGCCGACGCGGTTCGACGCCGCCGACGTGCTTGCCACCTGCGAGCGCGAGCGAGTGAGCGCGCTGCAGATCGTGGGCGATCCGTTCGCCCGGCCCCTGCTGGAGGAGATGGGCGCCCGCCCGTACGACCTGTCCCACCTGCGGTTCCTGCTGTCGGGTGGTGCCGTGCTGTCGGCGCCCGTCAAGGCCCGGCTGATGGAGCGGATCCCGGGCTTGCGCATCGTCGACGTGCTGGGGTCGTCGGAGACGGGGCGGCAGGCCGTGGGCGGAGCCGAGCCGACGTTCCGGCCCGGGGACGATGCGGCGGTGCTGTCGGGGGACCGCCGCCGACGCCTGTCTCCCGGGGACGATGAAGTCGGCTGGCTGGCCCAGGTGGGCCGGGTGCCGCTGGGTTACCTGGGCGACCCGGCCAAGACCGCGGCCACCTTCCCGGTGATCGACGGCGTCCGTCATGCCGTGGCCGGGGATCGGGTGCGGCTGCTGGCCGACGGGTCGATCGAGCTGCTGGGGCGGGACTCGGTCACCATCAACACCGGGGGCGAGAAGGTGTTCGCTGAGGAGGTCGAGCAGGTGCTCACCGCCCACCCGGCGATCGCCGACGCGATCGTCGCCAGCCGGCCCAGCGAGCGCTGGGGCCAGGAGATCGTCGCCATCGTCGCCCTGCGCCGCGACGCCGAGGCCCCTGCGGACGACGCGCTGCGGGCCCACTGCCACACCAGCCTGGCCGGCTACAAGGTGCCCAAGGCCTTCCGCTGGGTCGATCGCGTGGTCCGCTCCCCCGCCGGCAAGCCGGACTACGCCTGGGCCCGCGCCGTCGCGGCGGGCGACGCCTGATCCGGACCCTCAGGCGTCCGGCGGGCCGCCCCGCCACACGGGGAGCGGCCGCCGCCCGGCCGCGACCTCGAAGGCGGCACGGGCGAGCAGCCGGGTGGAGTCCAGGACAGGCAGGGGCGACGTGTCCGACCCGATCAGGAGCGGGATCTCCGTGCACACCAGCGCGACCGCGTCGCAACCGTCACGCTGGAACTGCTCGATCACCCGCACGTACTCACGCCGCGAGGCATCGGTGAAGACGCCGTTGACCAGCTCGTCGAAGATGATGGCGTCGACGAGGGCCCGATCGTCGTCGCCCGGCACCCGGTGCTCGATGCCACGGTCTCCGAACGCACGCGGGTAGATCCATCCCTCCATGGTGAACCTGGTGCCGAGGACCCCGACCCGCCGGTGCCCGGCGGCGGCCGCCCGGTCGGCCACCTCGGCGGCGATGTGCAGGCCCGGCAGCGGCAGCGGCTCGCCG
Organism: Acidimicrobiales bacterium; assembly: GCA_035641315.1. Lineage (GTDB taxonomy): Bacteria > Actinomycetota > Acidimicrobiia > Acidimicrobiales > VFJN01 > DASQUK01. The sequence continues at coordinate 48,806 of DASQUK010000035.1, forward strand.
GGCTGCTCCAGCGCCAGGTGCGCGCTGTTGTCGGGGCAGGCGAAGAACGACGCCCCCGCAGCGGCGAGCCGGCCCGCGCTGCGGGCCAGGATCTCCCGGATCGCCGCATAGTCACCGGATTCCCACGCCGGCATGCTCTCTGCCAGCGCGATGCAGTCCAGCGTCACGTCGGGGTGGGTATGGGGCCCGAGCTCGCGGGAGCCCTCGGCGGCGAGCTCGCGCAGGCACAGCGCCGCGCCTTCCATGCTGTGGGCGAGGATCCCCGCGTGCTCGGTCACGGGCGCAGCTCGTGGCCGGACGACCGTGCGATCGACCCAACTAGAGCCCGCTCGCCTTCTCGCTGCGAGACGGGCGGATATTTGGGTCGACAAGCCAGGGAGCCGGCCGTCGATGGGGTGCGGGGGCGCAGCCCCCGAAGTGGCTCAGTCACGGACCGTCGGACCACTCGTCGGTGGTGTAGCGCCAGAGGGTCGCGTCGGCGGGCCAGCATCCGACGTCGAGCCCAGCCTTGCGCACGAGCAGGTCGAGGAACCCGGCGGCATCTTCGACCTTGCGCCACACGCTGGGCAGGAACGTCCCCCGCATGCTTCCGGCCGCCAGCACCAGCCCGTCGATGCCGGGCCGCAGGCTGCGGACCACCTCGTCGCGGTCGCCGACCGCCGGGCTGAGCGATGACAGCACCGAGATCGTCAGCGTGGCGGCGCCCAGCTCGTCGGGCTGGACCCCCGGGTAGCGGGGATCCTCGAACGCGGCGGCCCGGGCGTTGTGCGCCACGTCCCGCCACAACGGCCGCTTCGTCTCGAGCGAGCCGATGCAGCCGGCTGGCTCGCCGGCCACGTCGAGGCTGACGAACGTCCGACCGGGCACCCGCAGGCGCTCGGCCACGTCGTCGTCATCGTCGTCGAGCGGGTAGGGGTCCCCGGTCTTCAGCTCGTGCTCGATGACCCGCCGGGCCAGGGCGCTCAGCCAGAGGCGCTCGGCGTCGTCGAGTGGACGGGGCGGGGCGAACCCGAAGCTGCCGTAGCCGACGACCCGCTCGGCGTCGCCCGACGTGTCGGCCGAGGTCGCCGCCGCCAGGGTGCGGGCCGCCACGCCGTGGTCCCGCGCGGCCACCAACAAACCGCCGATGGGGACGCAGCCGCAGGCGTCGTAGGGACCGACGTCGTCGGACCGGCCCTCGAGGATGGCGACCGCGGTCCGGCGGTCCCGTCGGCGGGCGCTGGCGTCGTCGAGGTAGTGGCTGAGGTCGGACGACACGATGATCACCGTTTCGTCACCGCCCCAGACCCGCTCGAGCACCCGTCCAGCGGTTGCCGCGCTGCTCCGGCCCACGACCAGGGGCACGATCATGACCGGCCCCAGCACCTCGTGGATGAACGGCAGGTGGACCTCGAGGCTGTGCTCGGGCCCGTGCGCGTCGTCGGCCTCGACGGCGTCGCCCGCCTGCACGAGCTCGCGGCACGTCGTGACGTCCAGCGCCATGTCACCCAGGGGCGTGCGCCAGGCCTCGGAGGTGCTCACGCCCACCCCCGCGACCGGCACCCGGTGCGCCGGCCCCGCCAGCACGACCCGCTGCACCCGCCCCCGCCAGGGCGCCAACGCCCGGTACGCGGCCCCGGCGGTCGGCCCGGAGTAGCGGTAGCCGGCGTGGGGGGCGATCACGGCCTTGGGCGGAGCGAGGTCCGCCGGCGGGACCGCCGACCGCACGTAGTCGGTCACCTCCGACCGCAGCCGCCCGGGATCGGCGGGGTAGAAGA
>DASQUK010000036.1:0-13238 GCA_035641315.1 Acidimicrobiales bacterium
CGTCCAGGCGGCGGCCGCGGGTTACCTGGCCGCCGAGGCCGCGGCGCGGGGCTACTGTCCGGACGAACCCGGCGGTGGCAAGCCGACACCTTGCTGGGCCCGTTCCGCCTGGACAGCTCCTGGAGGCAGGCCGGGTATGTCGAGGTACACGCCGCCGTGGGGACTGCCCCGACCCTCCTTGATCTCGGTGTTGATGGCCCGCGCCACCTCGTCGCGAGGCAAGAGATCAGGTGTCCGCCGGGCGCTCCCAGGAGTTCGATGTCACCTTGTAGGCCTTGCCGACCCCACCCGTGGCCAGAACGACCGCCGGAGCACGGAACACGACGAAGCGGCCCGACTCCCGCCAGTAGCCGAGGGTTGAACGCTTGGAAGATGAACCCGATGCGGTCGCGGCGCAGTTGGGTGAGCTTTCGGTCGTCGAGCTTGGAGATGTCGGTGTCGCCGATCAGCACCGTGCCCGACGTCAGGGTGTCGAGCCCGGCCACGCTGTGCATCAGCGTCGACTTGCCCGAGCCCGAGGGGCCCATGATGGCGGTGAAGCGGCCGGTGCCGAACTCGACGGTGACGCCGTCGAGGGCGCGCACTACGTTTTCGCCGCGGCCGTAGACCTTGTCGGCGTCGCAGACCCGAGCAGCCGGCGCGGAGGTGTCAAGGGAGCTGGGCGTTCGCGTCGGCCAGTCGCGGGTCGGAGTGAGGGTGGCGGTCATGTCGTCGTATCTCCTTTGAAAGTGGTGCGGGGTTGCTGTCGCGCCGCCGATGGTGGGTTGCCGAACAGCATCAAGGTCCCGGTCCGCGCCCAGGTCTGCTTTTGGTGGTTCGGGGTGAGTGCCGGTGGGTTGCCGAACAGCATCAAGGTCCCGGTCCGCGCCGAGGTCTGCTTTTGGTGGATCGGGGTGACGGTGGCGGTCATGTCGTTGGATCTCTTTTGGGAGGGGGTGTGTGTGGTGACGCCACCATCCGATTTTCGAGATCGGATTTCGTCCGCTCGGAGGTGATTCGTGACTAACCGAGCGGCGTACATCTGGCGGATGACCCGCTAGTCCATCGCTGGACGGATGTGTTCGAACGAGCGATTCGCTACGTTCGGGCGGTGAAGTTCGAGCGGCTGCGTTCGTTGGACCCGCTGGTCGTGGACGCCCTGCTCGCCGTGGTCGCCACGATCATCGGCATAGCCACGGTGTTCGCCCAAGATCTCAGCGAGGGCATGACCGAACCCACCGCGGTCGCGGTCATCACCGCGTGCGTGACGTGCGCGCCGGTGACGGTCCGGCGACGTGCACCGCTGCTGGCGGTGGTCATCTCGAGCGCCGGGATCCTCGCGCACATCGTCGCCGACTTCCCCGAGGGTTCGCTACCGCTTGTGGTTTTGTTCCTCACCTACACGGTCGCAGCGTGGAGTACCCCGCGACGAGCGGTTGCGGGCCTCGGTGCCGTCTACGTCACGCTCATGCTGGTTGGGCTCAGCGACGCACCAGGACTGGACACGATCGGCTTGGTGGGCAACTTCGCCACCTATGGCGGTGTGTGGGCGATCGGCATCGCCGTGCGCTCCCGCCGCGAGACGATCGAGGTGCGAGTGCGGGAGGCCGAGGAGCGGGCCGACGTCGAGCGTCAGCGCGCTGGCCGCGTGCTCGCCGAGGAGCGGCTGCGCATCGCCCAAGAACTGCACGACGTCGTCGCCCATTCGATGTCGGTGATCGCCGTGCAGGCCGGCGTCGGCGCCCATATGCTCGAGAGCCGTCCCGACCAGGCCCGCGCCGCCCTTGACGCCATCTCCGCGACGTCGCGTGGCACGCTCAGCGAGATGCGCCGCCTGCTCGGCGTCCTGCGCGACACCGACGGCGAACGCGTCCATACGCCCACGCCCGGCGTCGCCAACCTGGCGAGCCTCGTCGACGACGTGCGCGCCGCCGGAGTGCCCGTGAGGCTCGACGTGAGGGGCTCGAGCAATGTCGTCCATGCCGGCGTCGAGCTGTCCGCCTACCGGATCGTGCAGGAAGCCCTCACCAATGTGATCAAGCATGCGGGCGTCACGACGCGGGTGGACGTCAACGTGCAATACCTGCGGGGCTGCCTGGCGGTCGAGGTCATCGACGACGGGCGCGGTGCGGCCGCTGTCCCCGCCAGCAACGGGGCCGGCACCGACATGGGCGCAACGGCATCCGGCCACGGGTTGCTCGGGATGCGGGAACGGGTCGAGCTGTGGGGCGGCGACCTGTCGGTCGGCCCCGTGTCGGGCGGCGGCTACCGGGTCAAGGCGCAGCTGCCCTACGGTGAGCCCGAGTGACGATCCGGGTCGTGGTCGCCGACGACCAGGCGCTGGTCCGCAGCGGGTTCAGCGTGCTGCTCGACGGTGAGCCCGACGTGGAAGTCGTCGGCGAGGCGAGCAACGGCGCCGAGGCCGTGGCGCTCGCCGCCAGCGAGCGGCCCGACGTCATGCTGATGGATGTCCGCATGCCGGTGATGGACGGCCTCGAGGCGACCCGCCGGATCACCGGCGACGAAACGCTGGCCCGCACGCGCGTCGTGATCCTCACCACGTTCGACCTGGACGAGTACGTGCACGAAGCGCTGCGCGCCGGTGCCAGCGGGTTCCTGCTAAAGGACACGCTGCCCGTCGATCTGTTGAACGCCGTCCGGGTCGTCGCCGCCGGCGACGCGCTCATCTCCCCGCGCATCACGCGGCGGTTGATCGAGGAGTTCGCCCGCCGTCCGGCACCCGGCGCGGCGGCCGCGGCCGGCGCGGCCCTCGAGCAGCTCACCGAGCGCGAGCGCGAGGTGCTCGAACTCGTCGCCAAGGGCCAGTCGAATGCGGAGATCGCGGCCAACCTGTACGTCAGCCACGCCACCGTCAAGACCCACGTCAGCCGCCTGTTGATGAAGCTCGACGCGCGCGACCGTGCCCAGTTGGTGATGGTCGCCTACGAGACCGGCGTCGCATCCCCCGGCGTAGCCTGATAGCGGGGGTCTGGGCGCCGCTCGATTCTCGCCCGCGGCACCAGACCGGCGTGCCGGCTCTCGCCGGGACGGGGCCGCTCATTGGCAGGAACCTTGCCAGCCCGCGGGCTATCGACTGGTGCTCAACCAGGTGCAAGAACAGGTGCAGTAGTCCACCGACGCCCTGGACTCAGTGACACCCGGTGGACGATCCCGCCTGACGGGAACCAGCTCAGCGGACTGCAACGGACATCCTGGACGATTGGCCAGCGTCTCCTAAGCGGTAGGCCGCAGGTTCGAGTCCTGCCGGAGGCACCGTGACGTCGCTCTACCAGCAGTCCGGGCCGCCTCGCCACCGTCGACTACCACGGCCAATTCGACGAGCAACGGGCCCGGGAACGTCAGGCCCGACGGGAAACCGAGGCGGACATTGCCACCCGACGCACCCGCACCGTCGCCGCCGCCCGGAAGATCGCCGACAAGATCTGCGCTCAGCCCGACCGGTGGACCGTCGCCGACCTTCGCCGGTCCGTGTCGCACTGGGTCCGGGAAGTCTGGCACGACGCCCTCGACAACGCCCCCCTCGAGGCTGGGTCGTCGAGCAACCCGAGCCCGGCCAAGGCGCCGGCAAGCGGAGCCTCCACCCCGGGAAGAGCGAACCGTGAGGCTGTGGACTGTGGCCAGTCCAGAGCCCTCGAGTCTCGCTCTCATTGATGGGCCACTAGCGAACAGCGCCAGTTTGGTGCATCCGGCCCACCCCGCCCGCTCACGACGAGGTCACGGCGCCAACGCTCGACCTCAACTGGGTTCGTTCGGCTCGGGGATGTCCGCGAGCTCATCGTCGCGGACGATGCCCAGCCCCGGTGCGTCGGGGTCGTGTTCCTCAGCCTCCCCGGCCGTCTCGTCTGTTTCCTCGGCGGCCTCGGTCATTATCAGATCCGGCGTCAATCGTCCCTATACGGCTGCTGGCGAAGCACGCTCAGCCCTCGCGGTTGAAGGGCCGCGGGTCACGCCATGCCACGTATCGCTGCCAGAGATATCCGAGACGTTCGGCCAGTCTGGTCATGTAACTTACTTCCTTCCCTGATGAAGTGGCTTTCGCACACACCGCAGGTGATCAGACCCGAGGGTGAGGTCAAATGGTCGGGTAGATCCGCCCGATCGGATGCTCATGTCGGGCGCGATCCGGCCCGGCCGGAGTCGGGCTGTTTGGCATGCTCCGCTCGGCCGGGCCGCCACGTCTGGGACGTGTTGTCGACTATGGCGTCGAGCCTCTGAGTCGCGCCGTCCGATCAGTCCTTGTCGAAACGCTCGGCGTACGGCTCGCGGGTGCCGAGCTTCGCCAGGCCACGGCTCACGATGTAAGCGGCTGCAACCCACGAGGCATACCGCCAGCCATCGGTCGCGTCGAGGTCTGCGTCGCCAACATACACGGCGATCAAGATGGCCACGATGGCGGCTATCGCCAGCATGAACTCCGTTGTCTTTAGACCCGCCTTGGTTTCCGTGAAGGTCCTGCGCTGCCCGCTACTATCGGCTCTTCGGCTCGCCACACCTGTGTCGAGGTCCCTGCGATTAGTCACCATAATTTTGTGCTGCTTCTCCTGTAGTGGTCGTGCGGACACGCTTCCCGCGTTTAGACCCCCAAACCCGATTTTGTGAGTGGTATCTGTCACGCATAGGCGGACGCCCCGCGGGTATTCAAGGAAACCCACAGCGTTCGTGGGCATGCTGTCCGGCTCATCCGGGGTGAGCTGGCCGTCGTGGCCGGTGACGTGCTTCGGCTGGAACCCGAGGTGATATCCCATCCTGCGGCCCGTGACGACTAGGAGGCCGCCGTCGAGCGCCACCGGGTAGCCTCCGCCGCGCTGGATTACGCCGACGAGCCCATCGACCTCGTGAGGGTCGAACGGCTCGTGGCCGACGCCCAATACGTGGAGCGCCATGACCTGTTCTGATCGCGCCAGCGGTCAGACGTCGGCTCCCGCTCGGCCGCCTCGGAGCACGGGGGGTGCCACCCACCCCACCGGAATGACATCGACCGTTCTCGACCCCGAGCGCGAGCCCGAAGACCCCGCGGCAGACGTAGGCGATCAGGTCGCCCGGCTCAAGGGACACAGCCGGCAGACGACGTCCCCCGCCCACCACGAGTCTCCGCCGCAGCCCGACACCCCACCCGCCTGACGTGGCTGTGGTCGGTCCGGTCAGTCGAAGAGTCCCTTGATGCGAGCCATCATCTCCTCGGCCTTCAACGCCAACGACGAGGTTGGTCCGCTGGTGGCTTGGAGGGAGATCATCCGGCAGCGCATGTCTTGCGCCCAGCGGAGGTGCTCGTCCTCCTGCACCTCGACCTCGTCGACGGCCGCTTGGAAGGAGTCGCGCACGTCGCCGTCGGGCAGATCGTCGACCATGCCGGCCAGGCATGACCAGTTGGCGTGGTCCTTGGCCTCGGCGAGCAGAACGGCGTCCAGCATGACCAGTTCCTGGGTCATGAGGTCGACGGAGCCGGCCAGGAGGAAGGTCGACTCGAGAAGGCCGATACCGGCTCTCTCGGTGGCGCGGGCCGCGGGGCTCACGTAGCCGGGGTCGCCGCCGAGCCCGGCGATGAGGCCCTCGAGGATCTCGACGTGCTGGACCGTCTCGTTGCCGAAGTGCTTGTAGCGCTGCTTGAGGAGGGAGTTGTTGGTGCGGTCGGTCACCGACCGGTAGAGCTGGGCGCCGCAGCGTTCGTGGGCCAGCATGTCGCTGAGTAGGTCGGCGACGAAAGGACCGTTGAGTCCGGCGTTGGCCAGGAACGCCTCGTCCTCGTCGGGCGTCATCGTGCGGGCGGGGTCAACGTAGGTCATCTCCTGGGGCTTGGAGACGGCGCCCGTGGCGGCGGTGGGGATCAGGGTGGGCATCGCGGGTCCTCCTGAGTTAGCTCACGTGCTGGGGGCGAAGGTCGGCGACGGGGTGGTCGCCTTCGGTCTCGTCGCGGTACTCGCCTCCGCCGCGCTCGCGGGCCTGGTCGATGACCTGCTCCGATGGAGCGCCGCCCTCGTTCACGGTGGCCTGGTATGCGAAGTAGCGGTGGTCGCTGGGCAGCTCATCGACGCTGACGTAGTCGGTGCCGTCGGTGCGCAGGTCGATCTGCTCGGCGAGCGCCTGGCGCACGTAGTCCTTGTTGGGTTCGAAGGTCACCGGCGTGTCGGGCAGTGAGGGCGGCAGCAGCTCGGCCGGGTCACGGCCCTCGTAGCGGCGCATGAAGTCGCAGGCCACCTGGAGCTGGCCGATCTCCATGTCACAGTTGAGTTCCCAGAGGGCCTTGATGCGGCGGTCGCTCTCCTGCTGGTGCATCGACCAGTAGAGGTAGACCTCGTTGTATTCGTGGAACACCCAGTTGGCGATCCATGAGTCGAGCGGGTCCAGCAGCGACTCGTAGTGGGTGACGTGCTGCTCCTCGATCAGCGCGATCTCGGCGTACAGGCCCCGGGCGACCGGTTCGATCCAGTCGGTGCCGTGGTTCATGTAGAAGTTCATGGTCTGCTGCTCCCCGGCCACGATCGTCATGACATGCAGCCGCGACAGCGGGTCCACGGCGTGGGTCTCGAAGTGGGGGCGGACGTCGTCGTGGGGATGGCGGTGCTCGAGGACGGTGGGGCGGCCCGGCATGATCTCGGTGAGGTGCTGGGTGATGGCGTCGGCCTTGCCCCCGTAGAGCAGGCCGTAGAGGTTGGCGTAGCGGTAGAGGTGGTCGAAGTCCTCGAGCAGCGCGAAGTCCAAGGCCTGCTTGAGCATCGGATCGGGCTCGTGGCGCGCCAACCAGGCGGTGAGATCCACCGCTACCTGCTCGTAGCCGAGCGTGGTCTCCAGCGGCGTCTGGTCACCCGGGTTGAGGCCGTTGACGGCCTTTTGCTGGTGGGCCTCGACGCGGCGGCCCGTCGCCAGGGCCCGCTTGAGCTCGGGATTGTCGGTGTGGCGGGCGAACTGGTGGGAGAACAGGATCGACTCGACCTCGATCCCGTTCATCAGGATCACCCGCGTGCGCGTGTAGGGATCGACAGTGTGCTTGTCGAACGGCGTGACGTTCAGCTCCGACCAGTTGCGGAACTGCTCGTCGACGGAGATCCCCTTCTGCTCGAGCGGGTTGAAGGCCATATCGATTCCTTCCGTTGGCGTGGTGCTGGGCTGCGCCCGTTGCTTGCCGCCACGCTGTGAGCCAAACCAGGCATCGGCTTGGCGGACCGTCCCGTGCGTAGGCCTCCCGCCCTTGGAACGTGTGGTGCTGTGACCGGTGGTGGCTCGGCATCGGCCGGGCGACCACGCTGGAGGCGGCCCGGATGGGCTTCAGCGCGGTGGCCGCCGTCCACCGGGACGATCAGGCCGACACCGTGCTGTCGGCGGCCCGCGATGCGCGGGTGCGCGTCGAGGTGGAGACCCTGGACGTGACCGACGATGGAGCGGCCCGCGACGTGATCGACCGGCGTCAGCCCTGGGGCCTAGTGAACAACGCGGGCCTGATGTGGCCCGGCCTGTTGGCGCGGTAGCCGGGGGGACCGTCCTCGGGATCCACCCGTGGGCCTATGGTCGGATTGGGCGCCGCGGGTTTGGGTAGCCACCGAGCCGACGGTCCGCCGGATGTTCCCCCCTCACCGGCGGGCCGTCTCGCGTCCACGCCGCCACCTGCCCTCACGGGTTCGAGTTGTTAGCCGTGTCGTGTCTCAGGTCCGACCTCGGCGAAGCGATCGCCGTATGGCTCACGGGTGCCGGCCTTGGCCAGGCCGCGGCTCACGATGTACGCCACGGCCACCCACGAGATGTACCGCCAGCCCTCATTCGCCCCCAGGTCTGCGTCCGCCACGTAGGTGGCGATCAAGATGGCGACGACGACGGCGAGCATCATGACGAACTCCGTCGTCTTGAACCCCGCCCTTGTTTCCGTGAACGTTCTACCCCGGCCGGAACGACCGCCCCGCCGTGCCCCTTCGCCGGACTCGAAGTCCGCCCGAGCATTCGCCATGGGTTACCTCCTGAATAGTTGATCGGCTCCCGAGGGTTCCCCGTTTTTATGAGTCCAAACGCGGGTTCTGGCTGGATCCCAGGCGTCTCTCGATCTTGCCCGCCATCCACGAGGCCCTGGCGCCAGGTGCGCCAACATCAACCTCAGGTGATGGCAGCCCGCCTTCACGATTGGGACGGCCGCTACAAGCGCGTCGAGGACGACGAGGCCTAGCCCGTTAGGTGTTCGGGTAAGTCCCACCGAGCGACTGTCTGGCGGCCTCTAGCGCACCGGGGGACCGCTTCGCGTCCGCGTCGTCACTCGTCGCTGGCAGCAGTTCCTCACCGAGGCCAGCTACACGCCGCCGCGCGGGCGACGGCTCGCTGATACGGAAGGCCACACCTCCATCAGCGGCCGCATCACGGGCACGCATAAGGGCCACCAGGCCAGACGAATCGATGAACGTCAGGCCGCGGGCATCAACAGTGATCGATGCCGGGGCGTCCCGAGCCCTCGCTGACGCATGCCCAGAACCTTTCCCTCGCAGGTCAGCGCTCGCCCGTCCACCGCGCAGTTGGTAGCGCGGCACCGGGCAAGGTGAATGTCCGTCGCCAGCTTGGGCGTCTCGCTTGTCATTCTTGGGGTTGGGCCACCTTTGGCGGCGGCTGCGCCTTGAGGCTTGGCCAGCATGTTCGCTGGTCCAGCCATGCCATGGCGGGACTACCCTGAGCCATCGTGGAGCGCCCCGCCGAGGCGGTCGCCGGGGATTCGTTGGCCTGGTTGCTCTCGACGGCACATCACCTGCCGCCGGCCGAGCTGGCGGGGGCCGTCGCCGAGGCGTTGGCGCGGGTTGGTGCCGTCTCGTCGTACCTTTTCCTGGCTGACCACGAACAGGTGTCGCTGCAGCCCTTCGGGCCGCCCGCGGAGGAGTCGCGATCATTCCGGGTGGACGGAACGGTTGCAGGTCGGGCGTTCGCCCTCGAAATGACATGCACCGTCTCCACCGATTGCGGCGTGCGCCTGTGGGTTCCGGTGGTGGACGGCACTGCTCGTCTCGGTGTCTTGGCGGTCGACCTCACCGCGGAGGATGCCGGCGACGCGCAGACGCAGAGATCGGTCGAGCAAGTGGCATCTCTCGCGGCGCAGCTCCTCGTGACCAAGAACGAGTACAGCGACGCCGTGGAACTCGCTCGGCGCAACCGGAAGATGTCGCTGGCCGCCGAACTTCAACGGGGGACACTGCCACCCATGACTCTGGCCACGTCCCAAGTAATGGTCGCCGGAATCCTGGAGCCCGCGTACGAGGTAGCCGGCGACACCTTCGACTACGCGCTCAACAGCGACGTGCTCCACGTCGCCATCATCGATTCGGTCGGCCACGACCTTGAGTCGTCGGTCGTCTCCCATCTGGTGCACGGAAGCCTGCGAAACAGCCGCCGCAACGGCCGCGACCTTCCCGAGGTCTACGTCCGGGCCAACGAGGCCCTGACCACGGTGTTCCGCGAGCTCACCTTCGCCACCGCTGCGTTTGGCCACCTCGACCTCAGCTCCGGCCTATTCAGCTGGGTGTCGGCCGGGCACCCGCCCCCGCTCGTGGTCCGCGGCGGCAAAGTGGTCCACGAAGCGGACACCGTTCCGGTGCTGCCGATTGGCTTGTCGGGCGCGGAGCCTATTGTCAACGAGCTTGTCCTCGACCCTGGGGACATGCTGTTGCTCTACACCGACGGCGTCGTTGAAGGTGGAGCGCGGGGCACGGAGCGCTTCGGCCTGGACCGGCTCACCGACTTGCTGTCCCGGAACCTGCTGGCCGACCTGCCACCCGCCGAAACGCTGCGCCGGCTGGTGCGTGCCGTCCTCGAACACGCCGCCCACGAGCTCCACGATGACCTCACGATGGTGCTGGTCGAGTACCGGGCGGGTGCCACCAGCTGATCCGGACCTGACAACTCCGCGGACCACTACGGGTCGGTTTGAGGATCGACGAGCGGGGCTTCGCCTCGGCGTAGGCGTTGCGTCGTGTCGTCCCTGCTACGAGTTTGCCGTGGCGGACGTCGTCGACACGGATGCCGCCGTCCGTTGCGGTCGTCTCGGCGCCGAGGTCCCCAGGGGCCAACAGTCTCTCGTACCCATCAGGGCCGCGGTGCAACGCTGGGTACAGGTAGGGGGTGAGCCCGCGACCTCGTGCCTCCCCACGGTGACAGGGTGAGCGATAGCCCTGCCGTCCGGGGTCTCGGGCTGCTCGGCGACATGCGCACTGCGGCCCTGGTCGACGAACGCGGTCACATCGTCTGGTTGTGCCTCCCGCACTTCGACGGTGAACCTGTCTTCGCCGCTCTGATTGCCGGCGAACAGGGGGGCTTCTTGGTGCTGGGACCGGCCGGCCACGCCGAGGTGGTGCAGCGCCGGTATCGGAGTCGCTCGACAGTGCTCGAGACAACGTGGCGCGTCGGCGGCGCGCGTCTCGTCCTGACCGAGGGGATGGTCGCCGAGGTCGAGGGGTCGCTGTTCCCCACGTTCTGCCTGGTGCGCCGGCTGGAGGCCCACGGTGGGGTGGTCGATTGCTCTCTGGGGCTTCGATCCTCGATTCGGGAGCCAGCGTCGCACGCCGAGATTGCGTTCGACGAGGGCCGCGCTCATGTGCGTCGATCAGGGGATCGCGTTGGCGCTCACGGCCGACCGCGACCTCGGGCTTCAACCGCAACACGAACCTCCGTCCCCCAAGCTCTGCGAGAGGACCGCATCCTCCAGGAGATCCACGCCACCGGCGGTGATATCTGACGCATCTGCGACCTCTCGGGCTCAGCGTCGAAGCCGCTACGCGCTGCACGCTCACCCACCCATGAGTGACCACGCCCCCACGGCGCCAAGCGTTCCGCAGAGTCGGGGGTGGATGGCATGGCGCGTTCGCGGCTCGGACGGGTGAGGGGGTGAGGCCGGCCGCAGCCTCATGTGGGCAGGGTGAAGCTGACGGAGGCGCCGCCGGTAGTGGGATCGTTGCTGGCGTCGATCGTGCCCCCGTGCGCCCGGACCAGGTCCCGGGCGATGGACAACCCCAGACCGCTGCCGCCGGAGTCACCCGCCCGTTCGAACCGCTCGAACATCTGGCCCAGCTGGTCCTCCCGGAACCCCGGGCCGGCGTCGGTCACCCGGCACCGCACCATCGGGCCGTCGCCCGAGCCGGGCCCGAGGAGCGTGGACACCTCCACCAACACCTCCCCGCCCGCCGGTGTGTGGCGGATGGCATTGGCCAACAGGTTGTCCAGGACCTGGCGGACGCGGGCCGGGTCCACCCACGCCTTGGGCAACCCCGCAGCGATCGAGGCACGAAGGGCCACGTCCCGCTGCCGGGCCTGGGCCTCGTGCCGCCCCACCACCTCGTCCACCAGGACGCCGAACGCCACCGCCTCCTGCTGGAGGACCAGGCGACCGGTCTCGGCGAGCGCCAGCGTGTGCAGGTCGTCGACCAGATGACCCAGCCGCCGGGTCTCCTCCAGAAGCGACGCCACGTGGCGGTCGTCACGGGGATGGACCCCGTCCATCTGAGCCTCGATCTCACTTAGCAGCACGGCCAGCGGGTTCCGCAGCTCGTGGGTGATGTCGGCCAGGAAGCGCCGCCTCTGCTCCTCGTTGGCGGCCAGCCGGGCCGCCATCTCGTTGAAGGTCTCGGTGAGACGGCGCAGCTCGCGGGGCCCTCGCACCTCCACGTCGACCTCGTAGTCCCCAGCGCCTACCTGCTCGGCCGCGCCGAGCAGGTCGCCGACCGGACGGCTGATGCGGCGGTAGGCCACGGCGACGGCGGCGACGCCAGTGAAGGACACCGCACCCATCACGCCCCGGGGATGGCCAGGGTCGCTCCAGTAGCCCGTGGCCACACCCATGATGGTGATCGGGACCATCCAGGCCACCACGAGGGCCAGCGCGACCAGCAACAACCGCCGCCGGACGCGCCGGCGGGCATCGGGCGGGCGCGGACGGGCAGGCGACACGGACTCGCCCCCGGGCCACCGGCTCCGCGGGTCGGACGGGCGATCAGTCATCGGCGAAGCGATAGCCGACGCTGTGCACCGTCAGCAGGTAGCGGGGCCGGTGGGGGTCGGGCTCCAGCTTGCGGCGAATGTTCTTGATGTGCGCGTCCACGGTCCGTTCGTAGGACTCGACCACCACACCGTGGATGGCGCCGAGCAGCTGGGCCCGCGTGAACACCCGGCCCGGCTGACGGGCCAGCTCCACCAGCAGATCGAACTCGGTAGCGGTCAGCTCGACCACACGATCGCCCACCGTCACCTGGCGGCGGCTGGTGTCCACCACGACCTCCCCCACCACGAACCGTTCCCGCTCCGTCTGCAGGCCCTCGGTGCGCCGCAGGACCGCCCGCACCCGGGCCAGCAGCTCCCGAGGGCTGAACGGCTTGACGAGATAGTCGTCCGCCCCCAGCTCCAACCCCAGTACCCGGTCGGCCTCCTCTCCCCGTGCGGTCAGCATGATGATCGGCACCGGTGAGGCCCGGCGCAGCTCACGGGCCACGTCCAGGCCGTCCAGACCGGGCAGGCCCAGGTCCAGCAGCACCAGGTCGGGCGGCCGGGCCCGGGCCGAAGCGACGGCGCCCTCGCCGTCGGCGGCGGTGGTCACCGAGAACCCGGCGCTGCGCAGGTAATCCCCCACGACCTCGACGATCTTGGGTTCGTCGTCCACCACCAACACACTTTTCGACACCTCCCCATTCTGGCGTCGGTTCACGTCTGAGCTCTCCTTACGGCCGACCACGGTCCGATCGATCCGAGCCCACGATCCCCGGCACTTGTGAAGACCGTGTGAAGGCGGGACGGAGACCTTGCGAGGCGATCGTGCGCCCGAGCGGGGCCGCGCGTGCCCAACATCCTCACGGCCCCTTCACGACCTCTTCACTTCTCTGGCCGATCTTCACCGGCATGGAAACCAACGAAGCAACCTCGGCACGCGCCGCCATGCCCACCGTCGCCGACGCGCGGGAGGTGGCGTGATGCTCCGCAGGCTCGTGACCTGGAGCTACGACCGGCGCCGGCGGGTCGTGGCGTTGTGGCTCGCGGCCGTCGTGGCCGCGTCGGTGCTCGCCGGCGTCGCCGGCGGCGACAGCGAGGCCGACTTCACGGTGCCGGGCAGCGACTCGGCCGAGGCCGTGGAGCTGCTGCAGGAGCGCTTCCCACGCTTCGCCGGCGGCACCGTCGACGTCGTGTACACCGCCGCCGACGGGGTGACCGGCGCGGACACCGCGGCCCGCATCGATGCACTCGCCGGTGACATCGCCCGGGTCGACCACGTCCTCGCCGCCGAGCCCGGGCCGGTC
>DASQUK010000037.1:0-29348 GCA_035641315.1 Acidimicrobiales bacterium
CCGTACCCGAGGCCGTAGGTTCCGTGGCCTCGGGCCCGAGGTCATAGGTTTCAGATTCGGCACCCATGAGCTCGCCCTCAGGTCGATGAAACCTATTGCCTCGGCTGTTCCCCGGGGTGCCGACCGCCCTCAGCCGGCGAGGGCGGCGTCCACGGCGGCGGGGGCCAGGACGTCTTCGAGGACCATCACCGCGGCCCCGATCACGCCGGCACCGTCGTCGAGCTGGCTGCGGACGATGCGCAGCCGTCCGGTCGCGAGAGGCAGCGAGCGCCGGTAGACGACCTCGCGGATGCCGGCCATGAGCGGTTCGTCGGCCCGGGCCACGTCGCCGCCGATCACGATGACCGCCGGGTTGAGCATGTTGACGCACGTGGCCAGCACGCCGCCGATCGTGCGCCCGGCCTCGCGGACCAGCTGCACCGCCTCCGGGCGCCCGGCGCGCACCTGGTCGACGACGTCGCGGCTCGTCCGCGTGGGCAAGCCCAGGTCGCGCAGGCGGGCGGCCATGGCGCCACCGCCCGCGAACGCCTCGAGGCAGCCCCGGTTGCCGCAGCGGCAGACGAGGTCGTCGTGGTCGGGCACGTGGATGTGCCCGATGTCCCCGGCGGCGCCGTCGGCCCCCCGGTGCACGTGCCCGCCCGCCACGATGCCCGAGCCGATGCCGGTGCCGATCTTGACGAACAACAGGAACGCCTCGTTGCGCCAGTTCGACCAGTGCTCGCCGACCGCCATGATGTTCACGTCGTTGTCGACCAGTGCCGGCACGCCGTAGCGCTCGGCCAGGCGGTTGCCGACGGGGTAGCGGTCCCAGCCGGGCATGATCGGGGGGTTGACCGGCTGGCCGGTGGCGAACTCCACCGGTCCGGGCAGACCGACGCCGACGCCCCGCACGGCATCGCGCCCACGGCCGGTCTTCTCCAACAGGCTGTCGAAGGCCGACTCGAGCCAGGTGAGCACCGCCTCGGGACCCTCGGCGATGGCGATGTCTCGGCGGGTCTGGGCCAGCACGGCGCCGCCGAGATCGGTCACGGCCACCCGGGAGTGGGTTGCGCCGAGGTCGCCGGCCAGCACCAGTCCGGCGTCGTGGTTGAACGCCAGCATCGTCGGCGGGCGCCCGCCGGTGGACTGGCTGTCGCCCCGCGCCACGACCAGCCGCTTGGCCAGCAGGGCGTCGACGCGCTGGGCGACGGTGGACCGCGCCAGGCCGGTGAGCGCCGCCAGGTCGGCCCGCGTCGCGGCCTGGCCGCTGCGGATCAGCTGCAGGATCGCTCCCGCGCCCGCCGCCGGGGCGGCCGGCTGGGCGGGACGCGTCGGGACGGCGGACACGGCGGTCAGTGAACCAGCGGGACTTCGGGGTGTCAAAGGGCCGGAAGATCGCCAGTTACGGTTAGATGACGGGAAGCTTTTGATTGACAGACGACATAAGTCTGTGGCAAACATCACAACCATGGGGGAGACGACCGGCGTGTTCGCGGGCGATCGGGGAGCCTCGAGCGGTGCCGCAACGGCGGCCGCCGGAATCTCTGCCGACGGCACGACCAACGACATCCCCCTCCGGGCCGGCGTGGCGGGCACCGGCTTCATCGGTGTCGTCCACGCCCATGCGGCCCGGCGCGCCGGCGCCCGCTTGGTCGGGGTCGCCGCCTCGTCGGCCCCGAGTGCCCGGGAGGCAGCCCAGGCGCTCGGGGCCGACCGGGGCTTCCCCGACGCCGAGTCGCTGGTCACCGCGCCCGACCTCGACGTCGTGCACATCTGCACCCCCAACCACCTCCATGCCCCGCTCGCGCGCGCCGCGCTGGCGGCCGGCAAGCACGTGATCTGCGAGAAGCCCCTCGCCGTCGACGCCGCCGAAGCCGCTGACCTTGTGGCGGCTGCCCGCGCGGCCGGGGTGGTCGCCACCGTCCCGTTCGTCTATCGGTTCTATCCGCTGGTGCGCGAGGCCCGGGCCCGGGTGGCTTCGGGCGCCACCGGTGCCGTCCGCCTGGTCCACGGCAGCTACCTGCAGGACTGGCTGGCCACGGAGGACGACGACAACTGGCGGGTCGATCCCGAACACGGCGGCCCGTCGCGTGCATTCGCGGACATCGGCTCGCACTGGTGCGACCTCGTGGAGTTCGTGACGGGCGACCGCGTGGCCGCCGTGTGCGCGGAGGCGGTCACCGCCGTCCCGGAGCGGGTGAGGGCGGAGGGATCCCACGCCTTCGAACACCACGCCGTCGTCGGCCAGAGGGACAACCGTCGGGCGGTCACCACCGAGGACGTCACCACCGTGCTGTTCCGGACCCGCGGGGGCGTGGCCGGGTCGCTGGTGGTGAGCCAGGTGTCGCCGGGGCGGAAGAACCGGCTGCAGTTCGAGATCGCCGGCGCCGAAGCCACCCTCGCCTTCGACCAGGAGCAGCCGGAGTCGCTGTGGGTCGGGCGGCGCGACCGCTCGGAGGTCGTGGTGCGCGACGCCGCCCACCTGGCCCCGGAGGCGGCGCGCTACGCCGTGCTGCCGCCCGGCCATCCTCAGGGCTACCAGGACTGCTTCGACGCCTTCGTCGCCGACACCTACCGGGCCATCCGCGAGGGCGGCGTCGCCGGCATCGACGGCCTGCCCACGTTCGCCGACGGCGCCCGGGCGGCCGACATCACCGGCGCCGTGCTGCGCTCGGCGCACCACCACGGCTGGGAGGAGGTCCCATCGTGAAGCTCGGGTTCATCACCGCCTGCCTGCCCAAGCGCACGCTGCCGCAGCTCTGCGAGTGGGCCGCCGCCGAGGGCTACGAGGCGCTCGAGGTCGCCGCCTGGCCAGACCTGGGCGACCGGCCCTTCGTCGCCACCCACCTGGCGGTCGAGCGGTTCGGCGACGCCGAGGCCGACGCCACTCGCGAGCTGTTCGCCAAGCACGGGCTCGAGCTGTCCTCGCTGGCCTACTACGACAACAACCTCCACCCGGACAGATCCGAGCGGGCCGCGGTCAACGAGCACGTCCTCCGGTGCATCGAGGCCGCGGCCCTGCTCGGCTGTCCCACCGTCGGCACCTTCGTCGGGCGTGACCCGACCCAGTCGGTGGCCGACAACCTGCGGGAGGCCGAGGCCGTCTTCCGCCCGCTGGTCGACCGGGCCGGCGAGCTGGGCGTGAAGCTCATCGTCGAGAACTGCGTCATGGAGGGCTGGCACCCCGACGGCTATCCCGGCAACCTCGCCTACTCGCCCGAGCTGTGGGAGTGGATGTTCGACCTCGGGCTGTACCTCAACTACGACCCGTCCCACCTCGTGTGGATGGGCATCGATCCGGTCGAGGCCCTGCGTCCCTACGTCCACCGCATCCCCCACGCCCAGGCCAAGGACATCGAGATCGACGCCGCCGCCCGCAACCACTACGGCTGGCCGGGTCGGGCGGTGGTCCGCGACGACCCCTGGGACGTCGGCTGGTGGCGCTACCGGGTGCCCGGGCTGGGCCAAGTCGATTGGGTGCGGCTGGTCGACACCCTCTACGAGGGCGGCTTCGACGGGGTGCTGTCGGTCGAGCACGAGGACCCGGTGTGGGGTGGCACCGAGGAGAAGGTCGAGATCGGCCTGCGGATCGCCCACCGCACGCTGCGCCCGCTGTTGGTGGCCTGACGGTGGTGGCGGCGCGATGACGAGCCACGTCCTCGAGGTCCGAGGCCTCGTGAAGGAGTACCCGGGGGTCCGCGCCCTGGCAGGGGTCGACTTCGAGGTCAGGCCGGGGGAGGTGCACTGCCTCGTCGGTCCGAACGGTGCAGGTAAGTCGACGCTCATCAAGTGCGTCTCCGGGGCGGTAGAGCCCACCGAGGGCGAGATCCGGATCGACGGGCAGCCGGCGACCACCGGCGATCCGTCGACGGCGCTCGACAACGGCGTCGCCACCATCTACCAGGAGCTCGACCTCGTCGAGGACCTCACGGTGGCCCAGAACGTCTTCCTGGGCCACGAGTTGCGCAGCTGGGGGTTCCTGGACCGGGGGCGTATGCGCCGGGAGACGATCCATGTCCTCCGCCGCCTCAACCACGACGGCATCCCGCCCCGCACGTACGTCCGCGACCTCCGCCCCGCCGGCCAGCAGGTGGTCTCGATCGCACGGGCGCTGTCTCGCCACGTCCGGCTCCTGATCATGGACGAGCCCTCGGCGATCCTCGACGACCGCGAGATCGAGACCATGTTCGGGATCGTGCGCCGGCTCACCGCCGAGGGTGTCGGCGTCGTGTACATCTCACATCGCCTCGACGAGATCCGGCGGCTCGGCGATCGCGTCACGGTGCTCACCGACGGCCGGACCGTGGCCTCGGGCCTGCCGGCGACGACACCCGCCGACCAGCTCGTCGACCTCATGGTCGGTCGCAAGGTCGGGCAGCTCTATCCGGAGCGGCGGCACGGCGACGGCAGGGTCGTCCTGGAGGTCCGGGGAGTGAGGCGGCTGCCGGACGTCAAGGACGCGAGCTTCGAGGTCCGCGCCGGCGAGGTGCTCGGGATCGGTGGGTTGGTGGGCGCCGGGCGCAGCGAGCTCCTGCGGGCGATCTACGGGGTCGATGTCCGAGAGGCCGGCGAGGTGCTGGTCGAAGGCCGGCCCGTGCCGCCCGGTCGACCGGACCGTTCGATCGCGGCGGGGCTGGGCCTCGCTCCGGAGGACCGGAAGTCCCAGGCGCTGCTCCTCGACTGGAGCCTGGTCAAGAACGTGACTCTGGCCGACGTTGGCCGGTTCCAGCGGGGGCTGATCCGCGTGCGCTCGGAACGCGCCGCCGCCGAGGAGCAGCTTCGGGCCCTGCACACGATCCCCGCCGACGGGAGCCGGATGGCCCGGGAGCTGTCCGGCGGCAACCAGCAGAAGGTGGTGCTCGCTCGCTGGCTGCTCCACCAGTGCCGGGTGCTGCTGCTCGACGAGCCGACGCGGGGTGTCGACGTCGCGACCAAGGCCCAGCTGTACCGCCTCATCGCCGACCTGGCGGCACGGGGGCTCGGCGTGGTCGTGGTGTCGTCCGAGCTCGAGGAGCTGTGCGGCTTCTGCACCCGGATCCTGGTGATGCGTGAGGGCGAGCTGGTGGCCGAGGTCGACGGCGCCGAGGCGACCGAGCTCGAGCTGCTGCGCCACGCCATGCCCGACACCCAGGAGATGCTCGCCCCCGCGGCGATCTCGGACACGGCGGCTTCGGAGGCCAACGCCGGCCAGGAGGAGACCTGATGTCAACACCCCCGACCCAGCAGGTGGACACCGTCAGCGGCCGCGTCGACGGCCAGGGGCCGGCGCCCGGCCTCGGTGGCCTGGCGGTCCCGACCCGGATCAAGCTTCAGGAGTACGCACTGGTGGGCGTGGTGCTGGCGCTGGTCGTGATCGGCGCGGTCCTCAAGCCGGATTCGTTCCCGACCGCGGACAACCTGCGTGCCATCCTCACGCAGGCGAGCGTCGTGGGCGTGCTGGCCATCGGCATGACGTTCGTGATCGCTACGGCCGGCATCGACCTCTCGGTCGGCTCGGTTGTCGCCGCCTCCGGCATCGCCGGCGGGCTGATCGTGGACTCCGGCACGGCGGCGTTCGTCGGCGGGGCAATCGGCTTCGGCCTGGGCCTCGGACTGGTCAACGGCGTGGCGATCGCCTACGGCAAGGTCGTGCCCTTCGTCGCCACCCTGGCGATGCTCGCCATGGCGCGGGGCTTGGCGCTGCTGATGAGCGACAAGAGCCCGATCAGCCTCTTGGGCTTCGACGGCGTGCGTTGGTTCGGGACCGGCGAGATCCTGGGCGTCCCCGCGTCGATCGTCATCTTCGCCGGCATCGCCATCGGCGGCTGGATCCTGATGAACCGCACCCGGTACGGCCGCCACGTGGTGGCGGTCGGTGGCAACCGGGAGGCGGCCCGCATCGCCGGCGTCCCGGTCCGCCGGGTGGTGTTCAGCGTGTACTGCCTCAGCGGCCTCCTCGCCGGGCTGGCAGCGGTCCTGCTGTCCGGCCGGCTGGCCAGCGCGTCGCCGGTCGCCGGCGAGCTTCTCGAGCTGGACGCCATCGGCGCGGCGGTGATCGGGGGGACGAGCCTGGCGGGGGGCCGCTCCACCATCGTCGGCACGTTCCTGGGGGTGATGGTCTTCGCCATCATGTTCAACCTCTTGACCCAGCTCAACCTGGCCACGGAATGGCAGCAGATCGTGAAGGGGGCGATCATCCTCGGGGCGGTCCTCATCCAGCGGCCCGAGCGCATCTAGGCCCGGCGTTCGCTCGCCGCCGCGCGCCCTGCAGGGCGTCTCCCTTGCCCGTCCACCCAGTCAAGCGAACGGATACCCAACACAACCCACCAGGAGGGGAAGTCTGAAATGTCATTCAAACGACAGCTGATCGCCGGGCTCGCGGGATTGGCCCTCGTTGCCGCGGCGTGCTCCGACGACGATGACGGCGGCAGCGCCGGCGGGGGCGACGAGACCGAAGCCGACACGGGGGCCGACACCAGCGAGACCGGCGAGACGGTGACGATCGCCGCCAGCGTGCCGCCCACTGATCACGGCTGGCTCGGCCAGATCGCGGCGAAGGCACAGGAGGCCGCCGACCAGTGGGACGACGTCGAGTTCAGGTTGGTCGAGGCCGCCGACGCCGACAGTCAGGCGTCCCAGATCCAGACGCTGATCAACGAGCAGCCGGACGCCCTCGTCGTGCTTCCGTACGACGGCGAGCAGCTCACCCCGGTTGCCGAGCAGGCGATGGAGGCGGGCATCCCGGTGATCAACGTCGACCGGCTGTTCGCCAGCCCGGACGCGGCACGCGCCACCATCCTCGGCGACAACTACGAGATCGGCGTCAATGCGGCCGAGTTCCTCGCCGAGCAGCTCGACTGCGAGGGCAACGTCGTCGAGATCCAGGGCATCGCCGGCATCTCGGTCACGCAGGACCGCACACAGGGGTTCGCAGACACCATCGAGGAGCTGTGTGGCAACGGCATCAACATCGTCGCCCAACAGCCCGCGGACTTCCTGCCGGACCTGGGCCTCGAGGTCATGGAGGCGATCCTCCAGGCGAACGATGACATCGACGCCGTGTACACGCACGACGACGACATGGCCGAGGGCGTCGTTGCGGCGATCGAGAACGCCGGCCGTGAGGACGAGATGATCCTCACCGGCGCGGGCGGCTCGTGCGCAGCCTTCGACCGCATCGAGTCCGGTGGCCTGTATGCGGCCACCTACCTCTACAGCCCCACCATGGCCGGTTCGGCGGTCAACATGGCGCGCCTGATCGCCCAGGGGAGGGGGTTCGCGGATCTGGTCGAGCCCGAGGTTCCGTCCGAGATCGTGGTGCCGCCGACGGAGGTGACCCAGGACAACGTCGGCGACCTGCGGGACCTCTGCTTCGAGTAGGGCTTCCGGCCTCCCGGGGCCATGGGTTCCACCGCGGAACCCATGGCCCGGGTGGAGCCATGCTGGTGCGGTGGAGCTCGGGTTCTTCGACGAGGTAGCGGAGGCAGTGCGGGGCCTGGTCGGCCGGGACCTGGTCGACATCCGCCAGCAGGCGCGGCGCTGGGGCCTCAAGGCCTGGTTCGGCACCGAGCGACCGGGGCGCGAGCACTACGAGGCCCAGGTGATCGCTCCCGACGGGGTGGAGGGCGCCACCGCGCTGGCGCTCGAGATCGGGTTCCACGCCGAGCACCCGGACCCCGCGGAGAACGAGGCGGCCATCGCCCGGCTGGTGGCGGGGCAGGACCGGTGGCGGTCGGTGCTCGGCGACGACGCCGTCGTCGGGCCGTTCCTCGGTCGGTTCCCCGACTGGCGCCGCGTCTCGGAGGCGTGGCCCGACCCCGACCTGAGCGATCCCGACCTACCGGTGCAGGTGGCCTTGCGCCTCACCGACTACATCGAAGCGCTGGAACCTATGCGCCGGGGCGGCTGAGCGGCGGCGGTCACCGTCCTTGGCACCGGCTCGGTTGCTCAGCCGCCAGTTGCTCAGCCGCCGGAACGGCGCCAGGAAACGGTCGGAGCGTCCGGCCGCCGTCGGGTACAAGGGGAACCATGCAGCCATCGGGGGATCCGGCAACGGGACGCATCGGGCGCCGGGGCCGCGGCTTGCCGGTCGCCGTCACGGTGCACGACTGGGACGACGAGGTGCGCCACGCCACGTGGCTCGAGCTGTTCTTCGACCTGGTTTTCGTGGCGGCGCTGGCCAACCTGGGCGACCTGCTGCACCACGACTACTCGCTCGGCGGCGCGGCCACGGCGTTCGGGTTGCTGGTGCCGATCTGGCCGCCACTCCGAGGTCCGGAGCTTCCTCTACGGCTACGGGCACGTGGTCGTCTACGCCGCGGTGGTGGCCATCGGGGTTGGCGTCGAGGTCGCCATCGAGCGGGCGGCCGCCGGTGGGGAACCGCCGGGGCTCCTGGGTTGGGGCATGGTGCTGCTGATCGGGGGGTTCTTCGTCGTCGGCTGGGGCCGTGTGGGATGGAGCTCGCCCGACCCCGCCATCCGCCGGGTGCGCCCCGCCAAGATCGCCGTGGCCGCGGTCGCGGTCGCCGCCTGTTCCGTGGACATCCCGGTGCCGCTGGCCGCGTCACTGATCGCCCTGGCCTGGGTGGGGCTGGTGGTGGTGGAGATGCGGCTCGGCCTGATGCCGGGGTGGCCGGGCATGGGGCTACGGGCTCCGTCGGCGGCGCCGCTCGATGCGGGCGCCGACGGTCAGGACGTGCGTGCGCCCGCGACCGAGCGATTGGGCTGACGGTGCGTTGGCAGCCCGAGGCCGCCGCGTGCGCCGAGTGCGGCTTCTCGTGAGTACTTCGAGGTTCGTGGCGCAGGATTGGTTGGCCAGCAACCATTTCCGCCCCAGGAAATGGTGCTGCCGGGAAGGCGTCAGGTCAGCGGCTCGGGGGCGGTGGTGAACGCCAGGCCCAGGTGGGCGGTGTCGTTGTAGCGGCGGATGACCCAACGGTCGGGGGCGATCACCACGTGCGAGATGGCGCCGTTGTCCGACCCGGTGAAGGCGAAGCCCTGCGACCCGCTGGCGTCGGCCAGCACCTGGCCGATCACGCCGCCGTGGGACACCACGGCCACCGTCTCATCCGGGTGGGCCGTGGCGATGCGGTCGATGGCGGCGCGCACCCGCGCCGCGAACGCATCGGCGGGCTCGGCCCCGGGGATCACGTCCCAACGCTGCTCGGCGTACATCCGCTGCGCTACCGGATGACCCTCGGCCACGTGCTTGCGGAACGTGCCGCCCTCCCACTCGCCCAGGTACACCTCGCGAAGGTCGGGTTCGACCCGCGGCTCCAGCCCGAGGTGGGCGGCGAGGGGCGCCGCGGTCTGCGCGGTCCGGCGCAGCGTCGACACGTAGATGGCGGTGATCGGCTCGTGGGCCAGGCGGTCGGCGACGCTCTCCGCCTGGTCCCGGCCCACGGGGTCGAGCTCGGGGTCGCCGTGACCGTCGACCAGCGGGAAGCGTTCACCGTTGCGCGCCGGCGCCGACTCGCCGTGGCGCACCAGCAGCAGTTCGCACGCCCCGGGCGGACGGCGGAAGCGGAGCTGGCGGTAGGTGGCGGCCTCGCTCACGCCCACGCGGTCGGCGTCAGCGACGGACCTGGCCCAGCAGCCGCAGCACGTACCAGAACAGCAGCATGACGGAGGCGAACAGCTGGACGGCGGCCCCGACGTAGGCCTCGGCCGGGTAGCGCCGCATGATCGTCTGCGTCTGGTAGAGGATCGAGCCGCCGGCCAGGGCGATCATCGCCACCGAGAACCAGACGCCCAGCTCGAGCCCGAACAGCAGCGCCCCGGCGATCAGCACGAGCGCGCAGACACCCGTCCACAACAGGATGGGCCGGAGCCACGACAGGTCGGCCCGGGTCACGAGCGCCACCGCGCTCAGGCCGGCGAAGCCGATCCCGGTGATCACGGCGGCCGCCAGCACCGTGGTGGTGCCGTCGCCCTCGACCTCGAAGAAGTAGTGGAGGAACGGGGCGAAGATGACCGCCTCCGCCGCCGCCAGGCCGAACAGGCCGGCGTACTGCCGCGAGGGGTTGAGGACGTCGTGGGCGGCGCTGGTGGCGAGCCAGCTCACCACCATGAACCCGCCGAGCAGCAGCAGCCAGCTGCCGCCGCTGTCGAACACCAGGTCGTAGAGCGCCTCGGCGGCCCCGAGGTTGATCAGCAGCGCCTCGAACGCCACGAAGGCCACGACCGCGGCCAGCAGGTGCTGGTACACCCGGACGAGGAACTCGCCGCGTGCGACCTCGTCGAGCGTGACGACGGGCGGACTACTCAGGGGTGCGGCCATGGGTCCTCCGGACGGGGTGGCTGCGAACGGCGTCAGGCTATCCCGACGCACTGAGGGGGATTTCGGTAGGACCGCAGCGCCACGCCGGGTAGGTTGGCTCCTCGTGCCTGCCGTCGTCGCCGAGGGACTGGCCAAGCGGTTCGGAGACACCGAGGCCCTGTGCGGCGTCGACTTCGACGTCGAGCGCGGGCAGATCCTCGGTGTCCTCGGGCCCAACGGGGCTGGCAAGACCACCGCTGTCCGCATCCTCACCACGCTGCTGCTGCCCGACGCCGGTCGGGCCGAGATCGACGGCATCGACGTCCTGCGGGAACCCAGCCGTGCCCGGGCGCGCATCGGGCTGACCGGCCAGTACGCGGCGGTCGACGAGATGCTCACCGGCTTCGAGAACCTCGAGCACGTCGGCCGGCTCTACCACATGGGCACGGCCGTCGCCCGCGAGCGGGCCAGCGAGCTGCTCGAACGGTTCGACCTGGTCGACGCCCGCGATCGAGTCGTGAAGGGATATTCCGGCGGCATGCGGCGGCGACTGGACATCGCCATGAGTCTCATCGCCCGGCCGTCGGTGCTGTTCCTCGACGAGCCCACCACCGGCCTCGACCCCCGCAGCCGCCAGTCGGTGTGGGAGCTGATCGAGCAACTGGTGCGGGGCGGTACCACCACGTTGCTCACCACCCAGTACCTGGACGAGGCCGACCGGCTGGCCGACGACATCGTGGTCATCGATCGAGGCAAGGTCATCGCTCGCGGCACGTCCGACCAGTTGAAGCAGCAGATCGGCGGCGAGCTGGTCGAGGTGATCGTCGACGACCCCGGCGATGCCCGACGGGTGATCGAGTTGCTGGCGCACCATGCCTGCGGCGATCCCCATGTCGGCGACGATCAGCGCACGGTGTCGCTGCCGGTGTGGCGCATCGAGGGACTGGTTCCGGTCGTGGTGCGCGAGCTCGACGCGGCCGGCGTAGCGGTGCACGACGTGGGCGCGCGCCGGGCCACCCTCGACGACGTGTTCTTCGCGCTCACCGGCCACGCGGCCGAGGACGAGTCCCCCGATGGCGAGACCGGCGAGCCCAGTGGCAACGGCGCTGCCGCGGCTGGGGACGGCGCACGGGCGGCGTCCGGGCCGGACGGTGATCGAGCGCTGCAGGAGGCGGAGGGCTGATGGCGACGACCGTCGACGAGGTCCTGCTCACCCCGGCCGAGGAGCACGACAGGCCGACCGGCCCCGCGTGGCTGCTGCGCGACAGCTGGACGGAGGCGCTGCGCCACCTCCGGGGCGTGCCCCGCAGCCCCGAGCTGCTCATGTTCGCCACGATCCAGCCGATCATGTTCATCGTGCTGTTCGTGTACGTGTTCGGCGGGGCGATCACGGCGCCGGGCTACGACGACTACAAGCAGTACCTGCTGCCCGGGATCTTCGCCCAGACCGTGCTGTTCAACTCCTCGTTCACCGGGGTGGGGCTGGCCGACGACCTGAGCAAGGGGATCATCGACCGGCTGCGGTCGCTGCCGATGTACCAGTCGGCGGTGCTGGTGGGGCGCACGCTGTCCGACGTGGTCCGCAACCTGCTCACGTTCGCCGTGATGCTCGGCGTGGCCTATGCCGTCGGCTTCCGCATCGAGGGCAGCCTCGCCGGCGCGGTCGGCGCCACCGTGTTGCTGTTCGCCTTCAGCTACGCGTTCACCTGGATCCAGGCGCTGGTGGGCCTGTCGGCGGGATCGGTCGAGGCGGCCAACTCGGCGGGCTTCATCTGGATGTTCCCGCTCACCTTCGTGTCCTCGGCGTTCGTGCCGCCGGAGACCATGCCGGGTTGGTTGCAGCCGATCGCCAACAACAACCCGTTCACCATCGTCACCAATGCCACCCGGGCGCTCTACAACGGGCGCGACCCCGGGTCGGACCTGTGGGTGGCGTGGGGGTGGGCCATCGGGATCACGCTGGTGTTCGCCTGGTTGGCGTCCCGCAAGTTCGCGTCGAGCACCAGCAAGTAACGACCTCTAGTGCTCGTGGCCGTCCCGCTGGTCGGGGGCGAACGGCCACTCCTCGAACGCGGCGCACCGGCCGTCGCCGTCGAAGCGGATGACCCACACGTCGCGCCAGCGTTGCGGCGGCGTGGTGCCGTGGGGCTCGTAGTCGACGCTCACGCGGACCACCGCCGTCTGGCCGTCGACGGCGACGATCTCGCTGACCATGGTGAAGGGCTCGTCAGGGCCTTCGCGCCCGTCGTCCCAGAACCGGGCGATGGCGTCGAGCCCTTCCACCGGCGCGGCCCAGGGCGACGGCAGGTACGAGGCATCGGGGGCGAACAGCGCGGCCAGCCCGTCGGTACCCGCGGTGCGCCAGGCCCGCTCGTAGTCCGCGACCCACCGTTCGATATCGGACCGGTCCATGCCCCCCATCCTGCCCTGCCAGGAGTCAAGCTGGTGTCGTGACCGACGTGAGCGGCGTGCGCCGCACCGGGGTCCTGTTCGACCTCGACGGAACGCTGATCGACAGCGTCTATCAACACGTCCTCGCCTGGCGGGAGGCGTTGGAGGCCGAGGGCATCGACATCCCGGTGTGGACGATCCACCGCAAGATCGGCATGAGCGGCGGGCTGTTCGCCCGGGCCCTGCTACGGGAGGTCGGCGCCCCGATCAGCCCCGAGGTGGCCGAGCGGCTGCAGGCCCGCCACCACGACGCGTTCGACCGCTACCGGGCGGGCGTGCGGCCCCTGCCGGGAGCCGTGGACCTCTTGCGCCGGCTGACGGCCGTCGGGGCGCCCTGGGCCGTCGCCACCAGCGGGCGGCTGGCGACGGCCGGTCCCAACCTGGCGGCGCTCGGCGTGCCCGAAGGGGTGCCGATCATCACCCGCGACGCCGTGGAACGGGCGAAGCCCGATCCCGATCTGTTCCTGGCGGCGGCCGAGGCGCTCGGCCTGGCCATCGAGGACTGCGTGGTGGTGGGCGACAGCGTCTGGGACCTGCTGGCCGCTCGGCGCGCCCGGGCCCTGGGCGTGGGGCTGCTGTCCGGCGGCTACGGCACCGACGAGCTGGAGCGCGCCGGCGCCTTCCGGGTTTACGAGGACCCCGCCGACCTGCTCCGCCACCTCGACGAGGTCGGGATCCGCGAGCTGGAGTGACCGCTCAGGCGGGATAGCAGCGGAACTCCACCAGCAGTCCGTCGGGATCGTGCACGTAGATCGACTGGCCCAGCCCCCGGGCCCCGAACCGCTCGCCGCGGTCGACCACCTCGAGCTCGGGATCCTGGGCCAGGGCCTCGAGGTCGGACGGCGAGACGGCGAAGCAGATGTGATCCAGGTGGCCCCGGGCGGCCCCGGTGTCCCCGGGGATCAGGTCGATGATCGTCGCCTCGTCCACGCGCAGGGAGGGGAACGGCGCCTGCCCGGCCCGCCACTCGTCGACGCGCACCCCGGCCAGGCCGGCGTGGCGCCCGTACCACGCCAGCGCCCGCTCGACGTCGGACACGACGAGCACGAGGTGGTCGAGGGCGGTGCCGGTGGGGGCCATGGCCGTCCAGCCTGTCACGTCCGGGCGACGATCTCGCCGTGCACCACCACGAACACGGCATCGGGCCGGGCGGCCCAGTCCCGCCAGGCGGCGGCGATGTCGGCCAGCTCGGCGGCGCTGGCGACGCCGTAGGCAACGGCCTGCTCGGCCAGCGACGACGCCGTGGTGCGCTCGGCCCACAGCTCGCCCCACCATGACCGGTCGGCCGGCGTGGCGGAGGTCCACGTGGATGTGGTGTAGGTGACATCCGTCAGCCCGGCCTCGTGCGCCCAGCGCAGCAGGTGGCGCCCGGCGTCGGCATGGGCCCGGTTGCGACGCGTCACCGCCAGGTAGACGTCGCGCCAGCGGTCGAGCCCGTCGTCGGACGGCGCCCACAGCATGGCCGGGTAGTCGCTGTCGCGGGCGGCGACGATCCCGCCCGGCCCGGCGAGGCGGCGCATGGCCCGCAGCGCACCCACGGGGTCGCTCAGGTGCTGCAGGACCTGGTGGGCGTGGACGACGTCGAACGGGCCGCGATCGAGCCCGCGGAAGTCGGCCGCAACGAACTCGACGGACAGCGGTCCGTGGGCGCCCGCTCTGTCGGCCGACGCGTCGCGCCGAGCCTGGGCGATCACGTCGGCCGAGACGTCGACACCCACGACCCGTCCAGGCGCGACCCGGCGGGCCAGGTCGAGCGTGATCGTGCCCGGTCCGCAGCCCACGTCGAGCAGGGCATGCCGGCGCCGAGGCGGGAGAGCAGGTACGCGGCCGAGTTCTCGGCCGTGCGCCAGCGGTGCGAGCGCAGCACCGAGTCGTCGTGGCCGTGCGTGTAGACGTCGGCGGCGGGCATCCGGCAATACTCTCACCGCGTGTCCGTAGACGCCCCCCCGACGCCCGGCACCGTGACCGACGTGCGGCCCTCCCGGCCGATCGTTCCCGTGCCGCCCGACTCGGTGTCGTACCGGCTGAAGCGCAGGCTGCTGGGCAAGCCCCTCCACAGCGAGGAGCTCGAGGAGCAGCGGCTGGGCAAGCCCACGGCCCTGGCGGTCTTCGCCTCTGACAACCTGTCGTCCTCGGCCTACGCCACCGAGGAGATCCTCCACGTGCTGGTCCCGGCCGTGGGCATCGCCGCCTTCTCGCTGGTTATGCCGATCACCGGGGCGATGCTCGTGGTGCTCGGGCTGCTGATCATCAGCTACCGAGAGACGATCAAGGAGTACCCGTCGGCGGGCGGCGCCTACCTCGTCACCCGCGACAACTTCGGCATCGTGCCGGCGCAGGTCGCGGGCGCCGCGCTCCTGATCGGCTACATCCTCACGGTGGCGGTGTCGGTGGCGGCCGGCAGCGCCGCGCTCAGCTCTTCCATCGATGCGCTGGCTCCCTGGCGGGTCCCCATCTCCCTGGGGTTCATCGCGCTCATCGCCTACGGCAACCTGCGAGGCGTGCGGGAGTCGGGCAAGACCTTCGCCGCACCCACGTACTTCTTCATGCTCAACATGGCCCTGCTGCTCGGGCTCGGCCTGGTGTGGTACCTGACCGGCGACCTCGAGGTCGCCGGTGAGCGGGCCGAGGGCATGGTCGAGTTCGGCACCGAAGGCACGGGCCTGCTGCTGGGCGCGTCGGCGTTCGTCGTGATGCGGGCGTTCGCCTCGGGTGGCGCCGCGGTCACGGGCGTCGAGGCCATCTCCAACGGCGTCCCCGCCTTTCGCAGGCCCGAGTGGCGCAACGCCCGCCAGACGCTCGTCGTGATGGGCACCCTGCTGGGGATCATGTTCCTCGGCCTGTCGTTCCTCGCCTCCAAGGTCAAGGTCGCCCCTTTCGAGGACGGCACGCCGACGGTCCTGGCCCAGATCGGGGAGGCGGTGTTCGGCGAGAGCTCGGCCGGCGAGGTCATGTCGGGCGTGCTCAACGTCGCCACCATGCTCATCCTGGTGCTGGCGGCCAACACCGGCTTCGCCGACTTCCCGCGCTTGGCCAATCTGCAGGCGGGCGACAGCTTCCTGCCGCGCCAGCTCACCAAGCGGGGTCACCGGCTCGTGTTCTCCAACGGCATCCTCGCCTTGGCCGGCGCGGCGGCGGTGCTCGTGGTGCTCACCGGCGCCGAGGTCACCCGCCTGATCCCGCTGTACGCCATCTCGGTGTTCACCGGGTTCACCCTGTCGCAGTCGGGCATGACGAAGCACCACCTGCGCAAACGGGAGGGCGGATGGGTGGCCGGCATCCTCGCCAACGGCGTCGGCGCCATCCTCTCGGGCTCGATCGCGCTCATCGTGACGATCACCCGGTTCGAGGACGCCTGGCCGATCCTGCCGATCATGCCCTTCTTCGTGGTCATCCTGCTGCGCCTCAACCGGCAGTACGAGCAGGAGGCGACGCACCTCGAACGCGACGTGCCGGCGGCGATGACGGCGCCGATCCTGCGCCGGCACGTGGTGCTCGTGTTCGTCGACCGCTTGGACCTGGCGTCGGCCCGGGCCATCCAGTACGCCCGCACGCTGACCCCCGACGAGCTGCGGGCGGTGCACTTCGTGATCGACGAGCAGGCGGCCCGGCACCTGGCCGAGGAGTGGGGTCGGCTCGGGCTGCAGCGGGTGCCGCTCGAGCTGGTCGAGTGCCCGGACCGGCGGTTGACCCGCGCCGCAGTGGACGCCGTGGCCCGCGAGCTGGCCGACGGCGACACCGAGGTCAGCGTGCTGCTGCCCGACCGCAAGTTCAACGGCCTGTGGCACCGCATCCTGCACGACCGCACGGCCGACGCGATCGCCGAGGAGGTGTCGCGGTTGCCGCACGCCAACTGCACCTCCGTGCCGTTCCACTTCGACACCATCGACGACTCCAGGGTCTCGCTGTCGGAGATCATGGGCGCCGGACCGCCGCGCGGTGAGGGCCCGCTGGCGGTGCCGGGGCCCCGGACGGAGGGCGGTGGCCCGGCATTGGAGGTGCCATCCCCGTTACAGCCGTCCGACGCCGGCGGCCCCGAGCTGCACGACCAGGTCCCCCGCGCCACGCCCATCGGGGACGTGCGCTACCGCGACACCGTGCGAGTCGCCGGCCGGGTGCGGGCGCTTCGGGTGGCGCCGCAACGCGACGTCCCGCTCCTCGAGCTGGTGCTCGACGACGGCACGGGCGGCATCTCGGCGGTGTTCCTGGGCCGGCGCAGCCTGGCCGGCGTCGACGTCGGCGCCGTGATGGTGGTCGAGGGCACCGTCGGCCTGCACCACAACCGCCTGGCCCTGTTCAACCCCAGCTACGAGCTCAGCTCCTTGACGGACCCTTAACGCGCCCGGTGACTTCTTAACGGGTCGTTAGCGCGCACCGACGGCACGAGCGGCGAGGGTTGGGGAGCCGTGGCTCTCGAGTCCCCCGTCGCCGCAGGCCCGCTGGTTGTCATCACCGGGCGGAGGTCACCCGGCTGATCCCGCTCTACGCCATCGGTGTTTTCACCGGGTTCACGCTGTCGCAGTCGGGCATGACCAAGCACCACTGGCGCAAGCGCGAGGAGGGATGGCGCAAGGGCCTGTTCATCAACGGCTTCGGCGCCTTGTTGTCGTTCGTCGTGCTCATCATCATCGCCACGACCAAGTTCGCCGACGGCGCCTGGGCGATCCTCATCATCCTCCCGGTGCTGGTCGTCGTCTTCCTCCGGCTCAACCGGCAGTACGTGCGGGAGGCGGCCCACCTCGAGGCCGATGTGCCCGCCGCCGCCACCAAGCCGATCCTGCGCCGGCACGTGGTGCTCGTGTTCGTCGACCGCCTCGACCTGGCGTCGGCGCGGGCCATCCAGTACGCCCGCACGCTGACGCCCGACGAGCTGCGCGCGGTCCACTTCGTGATCGACGACGAGGCCGCCCAGCACCTGGCCGAGGAGTGGGGTCGGCTCGGGCTGCACCGGGTCTCGCTGGAGCTGGTCGAGTGCCCCGACCGGCGGCTCACCCGCAGCGCCGTGGAGACGGTCGCGCACGAGCCGGCCGACGGTGACACCGAGGTGAGCGTGCTGCTGCCCGACCGCAAGTACCGGGGCTTGTGGCACAGGATCCTGCACGACCGCACCGCCGACTCCATCCAGGAGGAGGTGTCACGGCTGCCGCACGCCAACGTCACCGCGGTGCCGTTCCACTTCGACTCGATCGACGACTCGAGGGTGCCGCTGTCGGCGATCGTGGGCGGCGATGGCGCCGGCGGGTCGGGCGGCAACGGCGCGGGCGCGCTGGGCCCGCGGCCGGAAGGCGGCGGCGTGCCGGGCGAGGCACCGCTACCTGTGCGCCCCCTCGGCGCTGACGGGCCCGACGGGCCCGGCCGGTACGAGGTCGCCGGGTGCACGCCCGTCGCAGAGGTGCGCTACCGCGACCGCGTGCGCCTGGGCGGACGGGCCCGGACCGTGCGGGTGGCCCCCCAGCACGATGCCCCGGTGCTGGAGCTGGTGCTGGACGACGGCAGCGCCGCCATCTCGGTCGTGTTCCTGGGACGGCGGGGCCTGGCCGGCGTCCAGGTCGGGGCCCACATGGTGGTGGAGGGCACGGTCGGCCTGCACCGCAACCGGCTCGCGCTGCTCAACCCGGCCTACGAGCTGCGGCTGTAGCGCCGGCTACCGATCACACGGCGAGGGACGCCTCCAGCTGGATGTCGACGCCGGCGAGGGCCTTGGACACCGGGCAGTTGGCCTTGGCGGCCTCCGCCTGCTCCTGGAAGGCGGACGGGTCGATGCCGGGCACGTCCGCGGCGGTGGTGAGGTCGATGCGGCCGATGCGGAAGCCGCCGCCGTCGGCGGGCACGAGGTGGACGGTGGCGGTGGTCTCCACCGAGCTGGGCGGGAAACCGGCCCGTTCGAGGCCGGCGGACAGCGCCATCGAGAAGCAGCCGGCGTGGGCGGCGCCCAGCAGCTCCTCGGGGTTGGTGCCGGTGCCTTCCTCGAAGCGCGACGAGAACGAGTACTGGCCCTCGTAGGCGCCGCTCCCCAAGCGCATCGTGCCCTTGCCGTCGCGGAGTCCTCCCTGCCAGTGGGCGGTGGCGGTGCGTGCCGGCATGTCGTGCCTCCATGGTCGTCGGTCGGGTCGGTTAGCGCCCGCCGCTGCACGTTACGTCCTACGCTCGGGCGGTGGCCGATGCGGACGCCGACGCCCGTGCGGGTGCCACCGACGACGAGGCCGCCGAGCGACCGCGCCAGCGGCTCTTCGACGCCGAGGCGCTCGCTGGTATCACCAAGGCGCTCGGTTGGCTGCTGGTGATCGGCGGCGCCGGGCTCGCCGTGACCGGTGTGCCGCTGATCTTCGTCTACAAGCCGCACGGCGTCGGCTGGCTGCGGGGGGCGCACAGCGTGGCCTCGGCGCTGTTCATCGGCGCGACGGCCGGGGTGGTGACCGTGCTGATGGTCGGATTCGTCCGGCGCCTGCGGGTGCCGCCCGGATGGTTCGTGGGGCTCGCTTCCCTCCTCGTGGCGCTGATCGGCCTGGTCTCGGGCCAGCTCATCGCCTGGGACGGGATGGCGTTCGAACCTGCCGGGGCGTTCGACCCCCGTGGCGTGTTCGACCCGCTGGCCGGTGACGTCCGGTTCGTCTTCGTCGACGGCACCGACGTGTCACGCGGCGCCTACGCCGCCTGGGCGGGTGTCCACATGCTGCTGGTCCCGCTGCTTGCCCTCGGCCTGGCCTGGATCGTCCGGCGCCGGGAACCGTAGCCAGCGCCACCGACGTCCAACCCTCGTACACGGCGACGGGGGAAATCGGACCGGGAGGCGACGATGCGGAAACGAATGCTGGTCGTGGGTGGTGCGTTGGCGGCCGTGCCGCTGGCGCTGGTGAGCGCGGCGCCGGCCGGTGCGTGCGGCGGGTTGGTCGGCGAGAACGGCACGATCGAGCTGCTGCGCACCACGACGCTGGCCGCCTACAGCGGTGGCGTCGAACGGTACGTGACGGCGTTCCAGTTCACCGGCGAGGGCGAGGAGGTCGGCTCCATCGTCCCGCTGCCCGACGTGCCCACCAAGGTGGAGCGGGGCGGCGATTGGACGTTGCAACGGCTGGCGCAGGAGGTGGCGCCGGACCGGGCAGCGGACGGTGACAGCGTCGACGAGGCCGCGGCGGCGGCCGCCGGCGCCGAGGTCATCCTCGAGACCCAGATCGACGCCCTCGACATCACGGTGCTCAGGGGCGGCGGCGACGAGGTGGGGGAGTGGGCCGTCGACAACGGCTTCCTGCTGACGCCCGACGCCCCCGAGGTGCTCGACTACTACGCCCGGCGCAGCCCGGTGTTCATGGCCGCCCGGTTCGACGCCCAGCGGGCCCAGGAGCTGGGGCAGGGCGCGGGCGACAGCACGCCGATCATGGCGACGATCCCGACCGACGATCCTTGGGTCCCGGTGCGGATCCTCGGCCTGGGGCTGGACGGCGGCCAGACGGTCGAGGCCGACGTGTTCCTGCTCACCGACGACGAGCCCGAGCTGCTGGCCGGCGGCTCGGGGCTGACGCTCGACCGCAGCGAGCGGGCGTCCGACCTGCTGCTGGCGGACCTGCGCTCCGACAGCGGCATGGAATGGGTGCCCGAGGACATGTGGCTGTCGTACATGGAGCTGGAGGCCCCGGCGGCCGAGCTCGACTACGACCTGGCGGTCTCGGCCACGCCGGGCGTCACCCCGTCCCTGGTCGACGCCGGGGTGCCCGAGCCCGAGGCCGTACCCGTTGGCCCCCGGGACCGAGGACTGGCCCGCTGGCCGCTGGCCGCGGGCGCCGCCGCCGGGGCCGCCGTCCTGGCTGCGGGCTGGGTGCGGTGGCGGGACCGTGGCGCAGTGGTCTACCCGTGACCCCCGCGACGCTCTCTGAAGATCTTCCGGCGCATAGCGCCCGAAGATCTTCAGAGACGGAAACGACCGCCCGCCCCAGGCGCCGGCGCTGGCCCTGGGTCCTGGCGGCCGCCGGCAGCGCCACGGCCGTCGCCGCGGGCGGGTTCGCCCTGGCGGCGGCCGGGGGCGACGATCCCGTGGCGCGGGCGCTCGGGCCGGGCGACGTGACGGTCGAGCTGCACGTGGAGCACTCGCTGTTCGAGCCGACCGAGATCAGGGTGGTCGAGGGCACCAGGCTGCGGTTCGTCGTCGACAACGACGATCCCATCAACCACGAGCTGATCGTGGGTGGGCCCGAGATCCACGCCCGCCACGCCCAGGGGACCGAAGCGGAGCACCCGTCGATCCCCGGCGAGGTGTCGGTCGGCCCCAACGAGACGGGCGTGACGACGCTGCGGTTCGACGAGCCCGGCACGTACGAGTTCGCCTGTCACCTGCCGGGCCACTACGAGTACGGCATGCACGGGGTGGTGGAGGTCGTCCCCGGGCCGTGACAACCGATTCTGCCCGCGCTCACGGTCGATGACGCCGGTGAGCGCGGGCAGAACGGGTGGGGTGGGCCTACGGTGACGATCATGCCGGACCGAGAGCGGGGCAGGGTGTTGTGGGAGCCGCCCGACGACGTGCGGGAGCGCACCCGCATCGGCCGTTATCTGGCTTGGCTGGACAGCTACCGGGGCCTGTCGTTCCCCGACTACGACAGCCTGTGGCGCTGGTCGGTCGACGACCTCGACGGGTTCTGGCGCACGATCTGGCAGCACTTCCACCTCGACTCCGCCAGCCCCGTGGACCGGGCGCTCGCCCGGCCCGACATGCCCGGCGCCGAGTGGTTCCCCGGGGCGCTGGTCAACTACGCGGCCCACGCCCTGCGCAGCGAGCCGGCCGGTCCGGCCATCGTCGCCCGGTCGCAGACCCGCCATCCGGTCGAGCTGTCCATGGGCGAGCTCCGCGACGAGGTGGCGCGCTGCCGGGCAGGGCTGGTGCGGCTCGGCGTCGGCCGGGGCGACCGGGTGGCGGCGTACCTCCCCAACATCCCCGAGGCCGTGGTGGCCCTGCTGGCCACCGCCAGCCTGGGGGCGATCTGGTCGTCGTGCGCCCCCGAGTTCGGCACTCGCAGCGTGGTCGACCGCCTGCGACAGATCGAGCCGGCGATGCTGCTGGCCGTGGACGGCTACCGCTACGGCGCCAAGCGGATCGACCGGGCCCGCGAGGTCGCCGACATCCGGGCGCAGCTGCCGTCACTGCGCCACGTCATCACCGTGCCCTACCTCGACCCCGGCGCCCGGCTCGCCGACACGCTCACGTGGGACGAGCTGGTGGCCGAGCCCGACGAGCTGGCGTTCGAGCCGCTCCCGTTCGACCACCCGCTCTACGTCTTGTACTCGTCGGGCACCACCGGGCTGCCCAAGCCGATCGTCCACGGGCACGGCGGGATCCTCGTCGAGCACCACAAGGTGCTGGCGCTGCACAACGACCTCGGTCCCGGCGACCGATTCTTCTGGTTCTCCACCACCGGCTGGATGATGTGGAACTACCTCGTGTCGGGCCTGCTGGTCGGCGCGACGCCGGTGCTGTTCGACGGCGACCCCGGCGACCCCGACCTCGGCGCGCTGTGGCGGATGGCCGGCGCCGGCGACGTCGGCGTCACGTTCTTCGGCACGTCGGCGCCGTTCCTGCTTGCCTGCCGCAAGGCGGGCATCGCGCCCGCCGAGGTCGCAGATCTGTCGCGCCTGCGGTCGGTCGGCTCGACGGGGGCGCCGCTGCCAGGCGAGGGGTTCGACTGGGTCTACGAGGCCGTCGGGCCGGCCCGAGACATGTCTCCCGCTCCCACGGCCGCTCGGGCCGGAGGAGCGGGAAGCCCCGACCTGCTGCTGTCGTCGGTCAGCGGCGGCACGGACGTCTGCACGGCGTTCGTGGGCGGCTGCCGGCTGGTGCCGGTGCGGTCGGGCGAGATCTCGTGCCGCTACCTCGGGGCCAAGGTCGAGGCGTATTTGGAGGGCCGGCCCGTGGTGGGCGAGCAGGGCGAGCTGGTGATCACGGCGCCCATGCCCTCGATGCCGGTGGCGTTCTGGGGCGACGCCGACGGGTCGCGCTATCGGGCCGCCTACTTCGAGGACCATCCCGGCGTGTGGACCCACGGTGACTGGATCACGGTCTACGACGACGGGGCCTGCGTCATCACCGGCCGGTCCGACGCCACGCTCAACCGGGGCGGCGTCCGCATGGGGACGGCGGAGTTGTACTCGGTGGTGGAGGGGCTGCCCGAGGTGGCCGACAGCCTGGTGGTCCACCTCGAGGACCCGGGGGGTGGCCCGGGCCGGCTGGTGCTGTTCGTGACCCCGGCCGCCGGCGTCGTCCTCGACGACGACCTGCGGGAGCGGATCGCCAAGGCCCTGCGGAGCGAGCTGTCGCCCCGCCACGTCCCCGACGAGATCCACGCGGTGCCGGGGGTCCCCCGGACCCTGTCGGGCAAGAAGCTGGAGGTGCCGGTGAAGCGGATCCTCCAGGGCGCCGATCCCGACCGCGCCGCCAGCCGGGGCAGCCTGGCCAACCCCGAGGTGCTCGACGCCTACGTGGCGTTCTGTGACTGAACTGCACCTGACCCCACGTTGGCAGTCCGGCGAAGTCGCCCCAGGCGATTCGCGCTCCCGGCGCAGAAGTGGTTGCCAGGCATCCATGGTTGCCAGGCATCCCAATTCGGCGCCACGAACGGGTGGCCGAGCCCGACTCGTGGCACGATGTCTGACGCCGTTTCAGATCCGGGAGGGCTCATGGAGACCAAGGACACGCTGTACATCGGTGGCGAGTGGGTGGCGCCGGCGTCGACCAACACCATCGATGTCATCAGCCCGGCCACCGAAGAGGTGATCGCCCGGGTGCCCGAGGCGTCCGAGGGCGACGTCGACCGGGCCGTCGAGGCCGCCCGGGCCGCGCTGGCCGGGCCCTTCCCGCAGCTGTCCCCGGACGAACGGGCGGAGCACATCGCCAAGCTCTCGCAGGCCATCCAGGCCCGGGCCCCCCAGTTCGCCGAGACCATCACCAGCGAGATGGGCTCGCCGTCGAGCTGGTCCCTCGTGGGGCAGGTGCTGTCGTCGACGATGGTGCTCGACGGCTGGGTCGAGCTGGCCCGGACGTTCCCGTTCGAGGAGCTCCGCCCCGGCGCTCTGGGCCCCGTGCTGGTGCGCAAGGAGCCGGTGGGCGTGTCGGCCGGGATCATCCCCTGGAACGTGCCGCTGTTCATCGTCGCCCTCAAGCTGGGCGCCGCCCTGGCGGCCGGGGCGCCCATGATCCTCAAGCCGTCACCCGAGACCCCGCTCGACGGCTACCTGCTGGGCGAGGTGCTCGACGAGATCGGGCTGCCCAAGGGCATGGTGTCGATCCTGCCCGCCGGCCGCGAGATCGGCGAGTACATCGTGCGCCATCCCGGCGTCGACAAGGTGGGCTTCACCGGCTCCACGGCCGCCGGCCGCAAGGTCGGCGCCATCTGCGGCGAGATGCTCAAGCGCGTCACCCTCGAGCTGGGCGGCAAGTCGGCGGCCATCGTGCTCGACGACGCCGACCTCGCGGCCACGATCCCGCTGCTCATGCCCAACGCGCTGATGAACAACGGCCAGGCGTGCGTGGCCCAGACCCGCATCCTCGCCCCCCAGGCCCGCTACGACGAGGTGGTCGAGGCCGTGGCCGAGGCGGTGAAGGGCTCCACCGTGGGCGACCCCGCCGATCCGTCGGTCGTGGTGGGCCCGCTGGTGGCGGAGCGCCAGCGCGAGCGGGTGCTGGGCTACATCGAGAAGGGCCGCAGCGAGGGCGCCAAGCTGGCCGTCGGCGGGGGACGCCCGGCCGGGCTCGACCGGGGCTGGTTCGTGGAGCCGACCCTGTTCGTCGACGTCGACAACAAGATGACGATCGCCCAGGAGGAGATCTTCGGACCGGTGCTCGCCGTCCTGCCCTACCAGGACGAGGCCGACGCCGTGCGCATCGCCAACGACAGCGACTACGGCCTGTCGGGCTCGGTGTGGACGCAGGACGTCGAGCACGGCATCGACGTCGCCCGCCAGGTGCGCACGGGCACCTACGGCATCAACCAGTTCGGCACCATCGACCTGCGCAACCCGTTCGGCGGGTTCAAGGCGTCGGGCGTGGGCCGCGAGCTGGGTCCGGAGGGCCTGTCCGCCTATCTGGAGACCAAGTCGATCCTGCTGCCCGGCGATTACCAGCCGCCGGATTGAGCGCCAAGCTGGCCCGCATCCCGAGGCAATAGCCGCCGGCAGAGAGCTTTCGAGGTAATAGCCGCCGCCAGCGGCGGCTATTACCTCGGGAGTCCCGAAGCGGCGGCTATTGCCTCGGGTCAGCCCGGCTTGACCCGCTCCGGCCGGGGGCCGGACCATGGGGCCATGCCCCGGCGAGGCCGTGCCACGATTGCCGCCCTCCTGCTGGCAGCCATCATGCTGGTGCTTGCCGTCCCGGCAGTGGCCGGAGCGGCCGGCAGCTCGGTCGTCCAGCAGCCGGAGGAGGATCCCGACGGTGATCCGTCCACGGACGACGAGCCGGTGCCCGACCGGGACATCATCCCCGAGCCCGACTCGGGCCGACCCGCCCGGGACGCCGGCGACCGCGGTGGCGTGCTCCAGGGCGTCGTCCTGCTGTTCATCGTGATCGGAGTGGGCATCATCGCAACCCTCGTCGTGCGTGAGTCCCGCCGGGGCCGGGCCCGCCGGGTTCGCGCCTCGGACGACGACGCGGTTCAGGCCAACTCGCCGTAGTCGCGCTCGCAGCCCTCGAGCCCATCGACCACGCCGGTGCGCAGGGCGTCGGTCCGCTCGAACGCCGTGCCGGTCTCGCCCAACAACGCGTCGCCATAGGCGATGAAGCCCTGGATGCCCTCGTCGAGGTCACCGGGCGAGATCCGCAGGATCTGCGAGTCGGGCTCGTCGGTGGCCGGGTCGGGGATGATGGAGCGGGTGTAGACGCCGGTCAGGCAGTCGGCCTGCAGGCTGTCGTCCACGCCCTCGCCCTCGAGGCCCAGCTGGGCCTGGGCGGCGATCGCCCACAGGCGGGCGACCTCGGCACCGAACGCGAAGTCGCCTATCCCGTACAGCTCGGGGGTCAGCCCGGCGCCGTCGATCACCACGATGTTCTCGTCCTCGCAGTAGAGGGCGGCGTTGCGCAGCCCGTCACCGGACAGGGTGTCGCCCCCGCACATGACCTCATCGCCAGCGGGATCGACCAGTACCAGGTCCTCGATCGGTGTCCACTCCTCGCCGAGCTCCTCGAGGAGGGAGGTGTAGTTGACGTTGAGGTCGGCCTCGAGCCGCGAGGCGAGCCCGCAGTCGTCCGCCTCGCCGGACTCGAACCGGCCGGAGATGATCCGCTCGTCGAGGTCCGCGGGGCATCCAGGACCGAAGTCCTCTGGTTGCAGGTTGCCGGGATTCGCCGACGTCAGATCCGCGTCGGTGAAGGGGATCTGGACGGTCTGGCGGGGGGAGTCCTCGTAGTCGGCGCAGTGCTGGGGGCCGCTCTCGTAGCCCTCCTGGAACGCGGTGATGCGGTCGAAGCCGCTGCCGTGGGCCGAGGGGTCGCCGGGGTCGGTGCCGGGCACGTCCCGGATCGCGACCATGCCGGCGACGCTGGAGTCGAGCTCGCGGTCGGTCACCTCGAACGTGTCGCTGCCCCCGTCGGCGACGTGCGCCGTCCACGCCCCGGCGTAACAGTCGGCCTGCAGCTCCAGGTCGATCGTGCGGGGCCCTGTGACCCCTGCCCGGGCCTGGATGGC
Source organism: Acidimicrobiales bacterium (assembly GCA_035641315.1). Lineage (GTDB taxonomy): Bacteria > Actinomycetota > Acidimicrobiia > Acidimicrobiales > VFJN01 > DASQUK01. Next base: position 26,329 of record DASQUK010000037.1, read on the forward strand.
ATGGGCGAACTCGTGCGCGAACACGATGCCGACCGTGAAGCCACCGAACGTCTCGTTGATCTCCGGGATGAGCGTCGCCTGGTCCCAGGCGATCAGGTCCTCGCTCGGGCAGTAGAAGGCATTGCCGGCGATCTCTTCGTAGGTCACGGGCACCGGCCCGCAGGTGGGCATCTCGGTGGTGGGCCCGTATGGGTGGTAGCCGCCGGCCAACGGCTCGAAGGGACCGTCGTAGACCTCGGGGTAGGTCTCGGTCCAGTAGGCCTCGACGTCATCGATGGCGGCGGCGACCAGGGCGTCGAGGTCGTTCGGCGACACCGGCGTCCCCGACCCCCCGCTGTCGAGGTCGTCGCGCTCCGCGCGGTCGCCGACCGGACCACCCGACGCCAGGGGGTTCTCGTCCGCCTCCTGCACGCATCCGGCCGTGGGGAGAGCGAGCGCCGGCAGCGCGAGTGCCAGGACCCGCCGCCAGGACCACGACCGCTGCGAACGCTGCACCACGGGCCTCCCGTCGATCCGCCTGCCTCGACGTAGAGGTCGAACCTACCGGGCTGACGTGACAACTGACATCACCCCGGGAGGCACGCGCACCCGTAGCCTCGCGGGCAGTGGACCAGACCGAATGGGAGGCGGACGCCGTGCTGGCCGACGGCGGCACCGTCCACATCCGCCCGATCCGGCCCGACGACGGTCGCCGCATCATCGACTTCCACGGCCGCCAGTCGCCGCAGAGCATCTACTTCCGCTACTTCACGCCCCACCCCCGCCTGTCGGACGAGGAGGTCGAGCGGCTCACGCACGTCGACTACGTCGACCGCATGGCGTTCGTGGCGCTGCGGGACGACGTGATGGTGGGCGTGGCCCGCTACGACCGCCTCCCCACCCGGTCCGAGGCCGAGGTTGCCTTCTTCGTGGACGACCGGCACCAGGGCCGGGGCATGGCGACCCTGTTGCTCGAGTACCTGGCCGAGGCGGCCCGGCGCACCGGCATAACGGGCTTCACGGCAACCGTGCTGCCGTCGAACTCGCGCATGGTCGGCGTGTTCCGCAGCGCCGGGTTCACGACGGCCAGCCGCTTCGACGACGGGGTGATCGAGGTGCGGCTCGACCTGCGGCCCACGCCCGAGGCGGAGGCCGCCATCGCCGCCCGGGCACAGCGCGCCGAGGCGGAGGCGGTGCGCCGGCTGCTGGCCCCCCGGTCGGTGGCGGTCATCGGCGCCAGCCGCGAGCACAGCGGTGTCGGCCACGCGCTGCTGCGCAACCTGCTGCAGCACGAGTTCGCCGGACCGGTGTACCCGGTGAACCCGGCGGCCGATCACGTCGCCGGCGTGCCGGCCGTGGCGGACGTCAACGACGTCGAGGGACCGGTCGACCTGGCGATCGTCGTGGTGCCCGCCGCCGAGGTGCCGGGCGTGGTCGAGGCCTGCGGGCGCAAGGGCGTCAAGGCAGTCATCGTGATCTCGGCCGGGTTCGCCGAGGCCGGGCCCGAGGGGGCGGCGCTGTCGGCCGCGACGCTGCGGGCGGCCCGGCGCTTCGGGATCCGGCTGCTCGGCCCCAACTGCCTTGGGGTCGTCAACACCGACCCGGAAGTGCGGCTCCACGCCACCTTCGCCACGCCCAACCCATCCCCCGGGCCGGTGGCGCTGCTGTCGGAGTCGGGCACGATCGGCGGCGTCATCCTCGACCACATGGGGGGCGCAGGGCTGGGAACCTCGTCGTTCGCCGCCATCGGCAACCGGGCCGACGTGTCGGCCAACGACCTGCTCCAGTACTGGGCTGACGACCCCCGCACCGAGCTGGTGCTGCTGTACCTCGAGTCGTTCGGCAACGCCCGCAAGTTCAGCCGCATCGCCCGTGAGCTGAGCCGCACCAAGCCGATCGTGGCGGTCAAGAGCCGTGGCGCGGCCCGTGCCTACCCGGCCGACGGCGGGCCCGCGCAGCCGGCTGCGGTGGACGCGCTGTTGGAGCAGACGGGAGTGGTGCGGGTCGACACCCTGGCGCAGCTGCTCGACGTCGCCCGGGTGCTGGCCTGCCAGCCATTGCCGGGCGGCAACCGGGTAGCCCTGGTCGGCAACGGCGGTGGCTCGTTGGCGCTGGCGGCCGACGCCTGCGTCGACGCCGGGCTGGTGCTCGCCCCCGCGGTCGGCACCTTGGACTTGGGGTTCGAGGCAGGCGGCAAGGACCTGGAGGCGGCGCTCCGGGCGCTGCTCGGGGACGACGGCGTCGACAGCGTGCTGGCCGTGTGTGCCCCCGCCCCCCGGCAGCCGACGGCCGAGCTGGTGGCGGCGGTGGCGTCGGCTCGGGCCGCCTGCCCCGACAAGACGCTGCTGGCGTGCGTGTTCGGGCCGCACCCGACCACGATCTCTCCGGCGGCGGACGCGGCCGACGCCGCCGAGGTGCCGGTGTTCGACTTCCCTGACGCCGCCGCCTACGCGCTCGGGCGGGTGACCAGTTACGCCCGCTGGGGAAGGGAGCCCGAGGGCGACGTGGTCGTGCCTGCGGGCACCGATCCGGGGGCAGCACGTCAGCGGATCTGGGATGCGCTGAACAGCTACCGGCTTGGTGACGGCGACGACAGCGGCGGCGACCGCGGCGGCGACGGGGCCCGGTGGTTGCCGACCGACGTCGCCATCGATGTCCTGAGCGCCGGCGGGCTGCCGATCGTGGCCTCGCGGCTGGCGCACGACGAGGCGGCGGCCCTGGCAGCCGCGGGCGACGTGGGCTACCCGGTGGCGGTGAAGTCGGCGGCCCGCACCCGGCGGGCCAAGACCGAGGCCGGCGGCATCGCCGTCGACGTCCACGACCAGGCGGAGCTGCGGGCGACGCTGGCCCGCATGGGGGCGGCGCTGGGCGGCACCCTGTGGCCGGTGGTGGTGCAGCCGATGGTCGATCCCGGTGTCGACGTGGCGGTGACGGTGGCGGAGAGCGAGCTGGTGGGGCCGGTCGTCACCCTGGGCGCCGGCGGGGTCGCCACCGACCTGGCTGCGACGCACGTCCACGTGTTGCCACTCACGGACGTCGAC
>DASQUK010000038.1:0-5605 GCA_035641315.1 Acidimicrobiales bacterium
CCCCGCCGGCCAACCCCGCGGGCGGTGATGGCGCCTCAGGCCGCCGCTTGTTGCAACGCCGGCTCGGGGTCCGCCATCCCGACGCCGGTGGGATCGGGCGTGTCCTCGCCGACCGCATCCGTCGCGTTCTGGGCGAGCCGACCCTGGCGTACGGTCCAGGCGACGACGAGCGCCGTCGCGACGCCACCCATGGCGACCGCCGCCCGCGGATCGAGGACCTCGGCGACATAGCCGACGATCGGGCTGCCGATCGGGGTGGACCCGAGGAACACGACGCTGAGCAGGGCCAGGACCCTTCCCCGCATCGCCGGCGCGGCGCGCAGCTGCACGACGGCGTTGCCGCCCGAGATGATGCCCACGTTGGTGAACCCGACCGCGACGGCCGCCGCGACCGCCAGCGGCAGCGTGGGCGCCAGGGCGAGGGCGAACGTCGAGATCGCCAGACCGGTCCCTGCCTTGACCAGGAACCCGACTCCGAGGTCGGTTTGCCGGGCCACGACGAGCGCCCCCACCACCGACCCGACGCTGAGCATGGCGAACAGCAGGGTGAACGTGGTGGCCGTGCCGCCGAAGGTCCGCTCGGCGAGCAGGGGCAGCGTCACCGGGTAGGTGAACGCGAACATGCCGGTCACCCCCAGGATCAAGAGGGGCAGCTTCAGGTCGGGCGTCCGCCATGCGTAACGCAGCCCCTCCACGAGCTGCCCCTTGGCCTTCGGCACCCGGGGCGTGGTGCGGAACTGCGAGCGGTCCAGCCGCACGAGGGCGGCGAGCACCGCCACGTAGCTGACGGCGTTGACGAGGAAAGCGACGCCCGCTCCGGGCCCGGCGAGCAGCACACCGGCCAGCGCCGGCCCGACGACCCGCGAGCCGGTCATGAGCGCGCTGTTCAGGCCGACCGCGTTGGCGACGTCGGTCTCCGGCACCAGCTCGACGACGAGCGCCCGGCGCGACGGGTTGTCGAAGGCGTTGATGATGCCGAACGCCAGCGACAGGCCGAACAGCGCCCACACCGTTATGTGGTCGGTGAGGGTGAGCACCGCCAGGGTGCCGGCCAGGGCCAGGAAGGCCGCTTGGGTGGCGATGATCAACCGGTGATGGTCGACCCGGTCGGCGATCACCCCCGCCCAGGCGCCGAGCACCAGGATCGGCAGGAACTCGGCAGCGGTAACGAGCCCGAGGGCGACGCCACTGCCGGTGAGGTCGAGGACCAGCCAAGTGATCGCCACCGACTGCATCCAGGTCCCGGCCTGGCTGACGAGCTGGCCCCAGAAGAACAGGCGGAAGTTCCGGCTGGCGAACGAACGGAAGGTGGCGTGGCGAGCGAGCCGGGGCCGGTCGCTCATTGGGGGACCCGGGCCGGCACCCCGGCCAGATCCTCGAGCGCGTCGATGGCGTCGTGCAGGCGGCGCACGGCGTCCGGCCCCAGGTCCTCGAGCCGGGCGGCCAGGAAGGCGTTGCGCCGGGCCCGGCTGTGCTCCAGTCGCCGGCGTCCCTCGGCGGTGGTCGACACCCGCACGATGCGCCGATCGGACGGGTCGACCGTGCGGTCGATGAGCCCCTCCTCCTCCAGCCGGGCGACCACCTTGGTGATGGTGGGGGGCGTCACCTGCTCCGCCGCCGCAAGGTCGCCGAGCGTCATCGGGCCCCGCAGCTCGATCGTGCCCAGCGCCGACTGCTGGGACGGCGACAGCCCGGTGTCGGCCTCCTGCCGGAGCCGCCGGTGGAGCCGGGCGTTCGCCAGCCGCAGGCGACCGGCCAACTGGGTGATCTCGGGATCGGCGTGCTGTGGAGCCTCCATCAGTTCACCAAGCTAATTAGCCGAGCGAACTATTCCAACGGCGGCCCGAGGATTCGGGCGATGCGCAGCGGATTTGGCAGGATCACGGCATGGCGAAGGCTGCGTTCGACGGGTTCAAGCGCAACGAGTGGGTGAAGAACCTCGACGACCTGCCTGGCGTCCCGGCCGGCACCCGGGGACGTGTCTACCTGGTCGAGGGCTTCACCTGGACCCGCTACCGGGTGCTGTTCGACAACGGCGTCGACATCGGCTCGCTCGACGGCTCGGTGCTGGCCCGCCCCCGCGACTTCCAGGCAGCCCTGGAGCGCCGCCTCCAGGAAGCGGCCGCCGCGGAGGCCTCGGCGGCGGAGGAGGCGGCCGAGGACGCGGGAGCGGCGGCCGGTGGCGAGGGCAAGACCGTGAACGGCGTGTCGGTGCCGTCGCACCTGCTCGACCGGTCGAAGCGGGCCCGGGAACGGCTCACCGCCGCCTAGGCGGCTCGGGGACGCATGCCAAGGTGAGCGAGCGTCAGCGAGCGAACCATAAGCACAGTGCGTTACTCGCCGGGAAGCGGCGAAGCTTCATTGGCGGGCCGGAGGCACGCCAATGAAGCTCAGCATGCCGCTCAGCTACGCCGGCGGGCTCAGGGAGTCGGCCGCCCAGGCGGCTGAGCTGGAAGCGGCCGGCCTGGACATGGTGTGGGTGGCCGAGGCCTACGGCTTCGACGGCGTGAGCCTCATGGGCTACCTGGCGGCGGTCACCGAGCGCGTGGAGATCGGGGCCGCGATCCTGCCCATCTACACCCGCACGCCCACGCTGCTGGCCATGACCGCCGCCGGCGTCGACGCCCTGTCCGACGGCCGTTGCGTGCTGGGCCTGGGTGCCTCCGGACCGCAGGTGATCGAGGGCTGGCACGGCGTGCCCTACACCGATCCGGTCGGGCGCACCCGCGAGATCATCGAGATCTGCCGCAAGGTGTGGACCCGCGAGCGCCTGACCCACGAGGGCCGCTCCTACACCCTGCCGCTCCCGCCCGACGAGGGCACCGGCCTGGGCAAGCCGCTGAAGCTGATCACCACGCCGGTGCGCGAGCGCGTCCCGATCTACGTGGCGTCGCTCGGTCCCCGCAACGTGCGGATGACCGCCGAGCTGGCGGACGGCTGGCTGCCGATCTTCTACCTGCCCGAGAAGGCGGGCGAGGTGTGGGGGCCCGACCTGGCCGCCGGGGCGGCGAGGCGGTCGCCAGGGCTCGGCCCGCTCGAGGTCGTGGCCGGCGGCATGGTGGCGGTGGGCGACGACGCCGCCGAGCTCCGCGACCTGGCCCGGCCCATGCTGGCCCTGTACATCGGCGGCATGGGGGCCAAGGGGCGGAACTTCTACAACGACCTCGCCCGGCGGTTCGGCTACGAGGCCGAGGCCGAGCAGATCCAGGACCTGTACCTCGACGGCCACAAGGACGACGCCGCCAATGCCGTCCCGGCCGGCCTGCTCGAGGCGGCCACCATCTGCGGGCCCGAGGGCTACGTCCGCGACCGCATCGCGGCCTACAAGGACACCGGTGTGACCGTGCTGAACGTGACCCCGGTGGCCTCCGACGTCCCCGGCCTGGTCGGCCGGCTCAAGGAGTGGATTGGTGACTGACGGCGAGTCGACATTCGAGACGTTCGATCCTCGCACCGGGGAGGTGCTGGCACGCCTGCCCGAGCACGGTCCGGCCGACGTGGCCGCCGCCGTGGTCCGGGCGCGAGATGCGTTCGGGGCGTGGAGTGCCCTGCCGTTCGAGCAGCGCCTCGACCACGTGCTGGCCGTGCGCGACCTGCTCATCGACCGGCTCGACCGCGTCGTCGACGTCATCTGCAGCGAGACCGGCAAGCTCGAGCCCGAGGCGCTGAGCGCCGAGGTCCTGGCCAGCTGCGAGCTGATCGAGCACTACCGCAAGCACGGGGCCAGGGCGCTGAGGCCCGAGAAGGTGCCGGTGGGATCGCTGCTGCCGCACAAGCGGGCCTGGCGCAGCTACGAGCCGATGGGCGTGGTGGGCGTGATCTCGCCGTGGAACTATCCGCTCACGCTGGCGATGACGCCCGTGGTGTCGGCGCTGCTGGCCGGCAACGCCGTGGTCCTCAAGCCGTCGGAGGTCACGCCGCTGGTGGGCCTCGAGATCGGCAAGCTGTTCGCCGAGGCCGGCCCGCACCCCGACGTTGTGCAGGTGGTGACGGGCGGCGGCCGCACCGGCGACGCGCTGGTGCGCGCCGGTGTGCAGAAGGTGGCCTTCACCGGCTCAGTGCGCACCGGCAAGCTGGTCATGGCGGCCGCCGCCGAGACGCTCACGCCGGTGCTGCTCGAGCTGGGCGGCAAGGACCCGATGATCGTGTGCGACGACGCCGACGTCGAGCGGGCGGCCTCCGGCGCCGTGTGGGGCGCGTTCATGAACGCCGGCCAGACCTGCATGTCCGTCGAGCGGGTCTACGTGCACGGCGCCGTGTACGACCGCTTCGTCGAGCGGGTGGTCGAGCGCGCCAGAGCGGTGCGCGTGGGTGAAGGACCGGGCCACGACATCGGTTCCATGAGCTTCGGGCCCCAGGTCGAGACCGTCGAGCGTCATGTCGCCGACGCCGAGGCCAAGGGCGCCAAGGTCCTCACCGGGGGCCGCCGGGTGCCGGACCGTGCCGGCCTGTGGTACGAGCCGACGGTGCTGGTGGACGTCGACCACTCGATGGACGTCATGCGCGACGAGACGTTCGGGCCGGTCCTGCCGATCATGCGGGTGCACGACGACGACGAGGCGATCCGGCTGGCCAACGACTCCCGCTACGGGCTCAACAGCTCGGTGTGGTCGGCCGACGACCAGCGGGCCGAGGAGATCGCGCGGGCGATCGAGGCCGGCAACGTCTGCATCAACGACTGCATGGTGAGCTACGCGGTGGCCGGACTGCCGTTCGGCGGGGTGAAGGAGTCGGGCATCGGCCGGGTCCACGGCGTCGAGGGGCTGCGGGCCTTCTGCAACACCAAGTCGGTGCTGGCCAGCCGCTTCGACCTGCGCCGCGAGGTGCAGTGGTTCCCCATGCCGGGCTGGGTGGCCGCCTCGATGCGCCGGGTCGTGCGCCTGCGCTACCGCCGGGGCCTGCGGGCGAAGCTGGGGCGTCGCTAGAGGGGCAACTGCTGGATAGCTATCGAGCAGAGGGGATCCGAGCCTTGGATGCGCTCCACATCGCCGTGGCCCTCGCCGTCCTTCCCGAGTTGGCGGAGCCGGACGACGCCGTGCTGTTCGCCACCCGGGACGCCGAGCAGGCCCGCGCGGCCGGAGCCGCCGGGTTGGCGGTGATCTGAGCGGGCGGACGCGCATCCGGCGCACCCAGGGGGGTAGCGGGTGCGCCGGATGGTGGTGGCTACAACCGCCGCTGGGTAGCCACCCTGCAAGCCCGGGGCCGGGTGCTGGTGGAGGAGGAGCACCGGCACCGAGCGCTGCAGCGGCACCTTAGAGACCTCGGGTGGCGACCGGACGAGCCCGGAGTGAACGGCGGGTGTCGCCAGTCGAAAGATCAGGGTGCGCGATAGGCGCCAGGCCCCGTGAACATGCCCCGGTGCCAGCGCCGGGGGGTGGCCACGAGGGCGCGGGGATAGTCCTCGAACAGCCAGCGGGCGAAGTTGCGGCGCGTCCAGTCGGTCGCCCCTGCCAGCCGCAGCCCCGCCCGCACCCCCCTGCGGTGGCGCACGGCCCGGATGAGCAGCGTGGACATCCGGTGGTCCGCCACCAGCGCCCGCCGGACGGCGCGCCGGTAGCGCGCCGTGACGACCCCGGGCGGGTCAACGCCGCCAGCCCCCGCGCCG
>DASQUK010000039.1:0-3029 GCA_035641315.1 Acidimicrobiales bacterium
CACTTCACCACGCCGCGGGGCACGGTCAAGGCCGTCGACGGCGTGTCGTTCACGCTCGACCGGGGCCGCACGCTGGGCCTGGTGGGGGAGTCGGGCTGCGGCAAGTCGGTGCTGTCCCGGTCGATCATGGGACTGCTGCCCAGCCGCAACGTCGTCCGGCGGGGGGCGATCAGCTTCGACGGGCACAGGCTCGACCAGATGGGGCCGGCCGAGCTGCGTTCCTACTGGGGCACGCAGCTCGCCATGGTGTTCCAGGACCCGATGACCTCGCTCAACCCCGTCATGCGCATCGGGAAGCAGATCACCGAGTCGCTCCAGTTCCACTTCGACATGGACCGCAAGGACGCCAAGGAGACCGCTCTGGCGCTGCTGCGGTCGGTCAACATCCCCGAGCCCGGCCGGCGGCTGCGCCAGTACCCACACGAGCTGTCGGGCGGCATGCGCCAGCGGGTCGTGATCGCCGTGGCCCTGGCCTGCGGCCCGAACCTGCTGTTCGCCGACGAGCCCACCACCGCGCTCGACGTCACCGTGCAGGCGCAGATCCTCGACCTGCTGCGCCAACAGCAGCGCGACCGCGACATGGCGATGGTGCTGGTGACCCACGACCTCGGGGTCGTGGCCGGCCACACCGACGAGATCGCGGTCATGTACGCCGGCCAGATCGTGGAGCAGGCCCCCACCAAGACCTTGTTCGCCAAGATGCGGATGCCGTACACGGCGGCTCTGGTGGAGTCGATCCCGCGGCTCGAGAACGCCAGCCACACCCGGCTCAACGTCATCGCCGGCCGGCCGCCCGACCTCATCGACCCGCCCCGGGGCTGCCGGTTCGCCGCCCGCTGCCCCTACGCCCAGGACCGCTGCCGCGAGGAGCAGCCGCCGCTCATCGAGGCCGAGGATCCCGGCCACGTCTACCGCTGCTGGTTCCCGGTCGGCACCGACGCCGGGCGGGAGGCGCTGGAACGCAACCTCGCCGCCCACGTGCCCCAAGCCGAGCTGGCCGTGACGGGCGACGTGAGCAAGGCCGCGGAGGTAGAGGCCTGATGGCGGGGAGCGGCACCGCTCATTTGCGGGGCGGCGACGATGTCCTGCTGCGGGTCGAGGACCTGGTCGTGGACTTCCCCGCCGGTCCCGGCCGGCACGTGTCGGCGGTCTCCAACGTGAGCATCGACGTCGCCGAGGGCGAGACGCTCGGCTTGGTGGGCGAGTCGGGGTGCGGCAAGTCCACCACCGCCCGGGCCGTGATCCAGCTGCCCAAGCCGACCGCCGGCAAGGTCAGGTTCGACGGCCACGAGCTCACGGCGTTGGACGGGGAGCGCCTACGGGCGCTGCGGCCGCAGATGCAGATCGTCTTCCAGGACCCGATCTCGTCGCTCAACCCCCGCCGCCGAGTGGGCGACATCGTGGGGGCGCCGCTCAAGGTCTGGGGCCGGGGGACGGACGAGGAGCGCCGCGCCCGCGTCGACGAGGTGCTCGAGGCGGTGGGGCTCGATCCCGACGTCGCCCGCGACAGGCGGCCCCACGAGTTCTCGGGCGGGCAGTGCCAGCGCATCTGCATCGCCCGGGCGCTTGTCCTGGAGCCCAAGCTGGTCATCTGCGACGAGCCGGTGTCCGCCCTGGACGTGTCGGTGCAGGCGCAGATCCTCAACCTGCTCGAGGACCTCAAGGCCCGCTACGGGCTGACGCTGATCTTCATCACGCACGACCTGGCGGTGGTGAAGAACGTCAGCGACCGGGTGGCGGTCATGTACCTGGGCAAGATCTGCGAGGTGGCGGCCCCTGATCGGCTCTATGCCGACCCGGCGCACCCGTATACGGCGGCGCTGCTGTCGTCGATCCCCGTGCCCGACCCCGAGGCGCCCACCGGCACCGGCGGCCTCACGTCCGGCGAGCTGCCGTCGCCGGTCAACCCGCCCAGCGGCTGCCGGTTCCGGACCCGTTGCCCCCGCGCCCAGGAGCTGTGCGCCGCGGAGGAGCCCCAGACCCGCGAGGTGGCCGAGGGCCAATTCGTGGCCTGCCACTACCCGCTGGTGGGGGAGCAGGCGCCACCGACGCCCACGCCCGTGGAGGTGACGGCCGCGCCGTCCTAGGTGCCACGAGGCCATGTCATCCCCCGCCGAGTCCGCCCCGACTTCGCCCGCCCGCCCCGGTCGTCCAGCGCGGCGGGGCCCGTCGGCGGCGTCCCGGGCGTCGGGGCCGGGCCGACGCCGGCTCGAGCCCGAGCGCCGGCGCGCCGAGATCGTCCAGGCGGCGTCCGCCCTCTACCGGGGCCGCGACCCGGCCACGGTGCGGTTCGAGGAGGTAGCCGACGCCGCCGGGGTGTCGCGCTCGCTGGTGTACGCCTACTTCGGCGACCGGGGCGGGCTGCTGGCCGCCGTGTACCTGCACAGCCTGGCGGGCCTCGACGAGGACCTGTCCAGCCTGCTCAACGACGTGCCCGTGGACGAGGCCCGCCTCGGAGCCCTGGTGCGCCGCTACCTGTGCCTGGTCCGGGACAACGCGGCGTCGTGGCCCCTGTTCGCCTCCGCCGGTGCGCTGGAGCACCCGGCCGTGCAGCAGGCCCGCCGGTCCCGCATCCAATGCATCGCCGACACGTGGGGTGGTGGGCCAGCGGAGCGGCTTCTGGCCCGCGGCGTGATCGGCATGCTGGAGGCCGGCGCTAGCGAGTGGGTCGAGCACCAAGCGTGCAGCCTCGCCGAGGCCGCCGACCTGCTCACCCGCACCCTGTGGAACGGCCTCGGCCGCTTCCCGCGGGTCGACACGGGCGGCTGACGGGACCCGCGGCACCGGCCGCCCCGTTCCTGGCGCCCATCTGGTTGCCCAGCAGCCACTTCGGCGCCACGAACGCCGGATGGGCGCGACCGATGGAGGTCGGGAGGGCATCCGGGCATACTTCCCACATGCCCCGTGCCATGTGGAGCGGCGCCATCAGCTTCGGCCTGGTCAACATCCCGATCAAGCTGTTCACCGCCGTGTCGCGCAAGAACGTGTCCTTCAACCAGATCGACACCCGCACCGGGTCGCGGATCCAG
>DASQUK010000040.1:0-7893 GCA_035641315.1 Acidimicrobiales bacterium
GGCCACAACCCGGACGCGTCGACGTCCGCGATGGTGTCCTCGGCGGTGTGCTTTTGGGTCTCGGTCGCGTAGAAGATGGCGGACCGATAGCTGCTGCCGATGTCGTTGCCTTGGCGGTCCTTCGTGGTCGGGTCGTGGATCTGGAAGAAGAACTCCAGCAGATCGCGGTAGGAGAGCCGGTTGGGATCGAAGACGATCTCGATCGCCTCGGCGTGGCCGGGGTGGTTCCGGTAGGTGGCGTTCGGCACGTCTCCGCCGGTGTAGCCGACTCTTGTCGAGATCACTCCCGGGCGCTTGCGGATGAGATCCTGCATTCCCCAGAAGCAGCCTCCTGCCAGGATTGCGGTCTCACGTGCGTCGTTCATCGCGACTCTCCCGTCATCAGTCGTCGGCAAAGCCCTCGGGGTTGTCGAGCGTGAGCCCGAGCTCGTGCAGCTCCTTGCGGTCGAGAAGGAGCTGCTCGCGCGGGCTCACTTCGTCATCGTCGATGGCATCGTCGACGAACTCCGGTTCATCACCGGCGCGTTGTGCGGCCCGTTGTGCCTCCGAGCCTTCCATGACCTCCACGATAAGCGGGCGTGATCACGGCCCACATCAGCCAAGTGACTGCGAACGGGCGGTGGTGGGGGTGTCCGGACAGCGGACCTGGCGATCCCTTGCGCAGGGTGGGCGCCGGAGTCCCGAGCAGCTCCAGGCGTCCCGCGTTCCACGCCGCGGCCCGCGCCGTCTGCACTGCCTTCGAGGTGGAGCCATGCAGTCTGACGGCGACACCGCAGCCGTTGGGCAGTTCGCTGACGCCGCCCAGCACATTGGGGCAGGACTCGAGGGCCGCCCGCAACCCCGCAACCGCCTTGGCGGTCACCGAGCGCACGCGATGCAGCAGCCCCTGAGCGGTGCGGTGATCGGTCAGGGCCAGTCGGACGGCGGCGGCGACCCAGCTGGCGGAGAATGCGTACAGGTCGCCGACGACCGCCTCCAGACGCGGTACCCCAAGCTGCGCGCTGAGCAGGCCGAGGACGACTGCGTGGTTGCCGGGCGAGCGTCGTTCGTCGACCTGCTCGGCGTAGTCAAGCATCGCCGCTCCGCCGAACGCGGCGGTGGCGGTGCTCAGCAGCGCCCGGCCCGTCCGCGTCGACGCTTCGCGGGCCTCCCGCGCGAGCTTGCCCGCGGTGAGCCGTTCGTCGGCGCGCGTCACCAGTACCCGATCGACCAACCCGCCGGGGCCGGCGGCGCGGTGCGCGCAGGCCAGCGCGACGCCGTCCGACGGCGCGACTCCGAAGCGGATGCAGTCACTGAGCAGTGCCACCAGCGTCGACGGGCAGCTGGGCGCGGTCAGCCGCCCGCATTGGGCGAACGCCTCCAGACCGTGGGAGAGGGTGTAGCGACCGCTGGGACATCCCCTACAACAGCCCTCAGGGCCTCGCCGGCTTCTGAGCCGTCCGGACGGAGGCCGCAGACGTGACCTCCTCGAGCGAGCCGTCGGGATGGCAGGCGTAACCGACGAGCTTCGAGGCGTTCCCGTAGATCTGATACAGCAAGGCTCCGTCGGGTGAGAGCCAGTTGTCGCTCGGCCCGCTGCTCACCGTGTTGTTGAGGGCTCGGAACGTGCCGTCTCCGGAACCTTGGGGCAGGCAGGGTCCCTGGCGACCAACCGGTGCGTCCAGGTCCGGCGCCGGCGGTCCGGGTGACCGCCGGCGAGCGGCAGTGGTCAGGCTCGCACGGCGGGGGTGGCGACCAGGTGCTCCGCCAGGAACCAGACCTGAAGCTCGTGTCGGCGCAACACGTCCGCGGTGAGCAGATCGTTTGTGCCGTAGTCCCGGCTCTTCGCGGACTGTTCGATGGCGTCGCGGGCCTTTTCGACGATGATCTCGTGCGCCTCGAGGAGCCGAGAGAGCATGGCGGGCACCTCCTCGGCTCCATTCGGTGGACGGGGGACGCTGGTGACCTCGGCGACGTGACGGGGATCGGCGATCGCAACTCCACCCAGTGTCTGCACTCGCTCGGCCATCTCATCGATCAGCTCGAGCTGCTCTTCCGCGTGCTTGTCGAGGAGAAGATGCAGTGGGTAGAAGGTATGTCCGCGCACCAACCAGTGGTGCTTCTTGTAGAGGCTGTAGAGGATCGTGGTGTCGGCGAGGATCTCATTCAGGAGCTGGCAGCTCACCTTCCGCGTCTCACTGGCGAGACCGATCGGAAAACGCCGCAGCCTGTCGAACGGCTGAATTTCGTGACCATGTTGGTGCAACAGCGGCTGACTGGACTTCGCTCCGTGGTCCCCAGTGCTCCAGAGAACGTCAATCTGGTCAATGTCGTCCGGCACGTGCGTCGTCCTCCTTTTGTGGGGCGAAGCGTTGCCGGTTCAGTCTCGACCGCCGCACTTGGTTTCACATCGGTCATCTGACTGCATGCGCCAATGTCAGCCGCCTGACCCGTTCCGGCGGGCCACGTCGCTTCGGCCTTCGCAACCAACACCGGGTGGGCCGCACTCGGCGACAGCCCGGTCGCACACGAGACAACCCGCGACAACCGTCTAGAAGCCACCGCTTGCAGTCGATCTACTGACGTGGACGTGCCGACGTCGGCTCATAGTGGGGAGCGCGTGAGAAGTGGGCTGAACCAGGGAGACACCAACCTATGAGCACCCACTGCGTCACCTGCGCGCCGATCGCCGTCCTCGGCGGCCTTCTGGTCGTGGTCAGCCAGGCGTTCGCGCCTGCCACCCTTGAATGGGTTGCCGCCGGCGTCGCGATCGGCGTCATCGTGATTGCTGTGCTTTGGGCAGCTCGACGGCGCCCGCGGCCGCGTCCAGCGGACTCTCGACGGCGCGATCGTCGCGGACGCCGGGCTGACCGCCTTCGCCCTCGAGTCCACGGGCACGTCGGTTGTCTGGCTGACCTTTGCCTTCGCCCTCGGCGTCGTGCCCCTGGCATTTGCGCGCCTGTCGCGGCACGAGGCTTCCAACTGGCGAGCGCAGCATCAGCCGGCCGCCCTGCGATGGCTGTCCAACACGGAGCTGGGGGGCGCCCCACGGCAGTCCTGGGCTGCGTGACCGACCGCCATGCGGTGCGAGAGCCGGGCGAGACGATCCCCCTCTCGCCCGGTTCTCACCATTACTGCGTCGATCGAACGGGTAGTGAGACGCTCGCGTACGAGCCGAGGCCAGTGTGGACGAGTTCCGGGGCGGCGCCGCGCCAGCTGGCCGTACTGCCGGTGGAGTCGTCGACTCCGCCAGAGATGACGCTGGCGGAGTGGCGGTATCGCAAGCTCGCCGCTTGAGCGCAAAATGCCAACAGGAACGGAGGCGACGTGACTGTCAGAGAAATCATCGAGCGACATCCTCGGCCCATCAGCCTTGATGGCGACGTCCTCTTGCGCTGCATTGACGAGTGTTTCGAGTGTGCCGCCACGTGCACCAGCTGCGCTGACGCCTGCCTCGGCGAGTCGGACGTGCCCGAGCTGGTGCGGTGCGTTCGGCTCTGCCTTGACTGTGCAGGCGTGTGCGACGCGACGGGCGGGGTCGTGACCCGTCAGACCGAGCCGGATGTCGGCGTCGTACGCGCCACGGTCGAGGCATGTGTTGTCGCATGTCGTGCTTGCGCCGAGGAGTGCGATCGCCACGCGGCCCACCACGACCACACCCGTGTTTGCGCTGAGGTTTGTCGCCGCTGCGAGCAGGCATGCAGCGAACTGCTCGCCTCGATGGGCTAACGTGAACCTGCGCAGTACACGGCGATCAGCTTCGCCGAGGCGCTCATCGATGGTGGGATCGCCCCGTCGATCGGCAGTGTCGACGACGCACTCGACAACGCGCACATCGAATCCGCTATCGGGCTCTGCAAGATCGAGTTCCTCGCGCATCCAGGACGACGCCGACACTGCTGGTCTGGGTCGGTGGTGCTCCTGGAGCTATAGGTGCGTGGCGCGCCGAAGCCATCGCGGTCTCGTTCTTAGGACGCCAGGCTTGGTGCCGGGGGGCTCCGCAGGGCTCCCGGTAGCTGGGTGCGTGAGGTGATCCCGAGCTTTGGGAAGATCCGGTACAGGTGAGCGCCGACGGTCCGATGTGACATGTAGAGGCGTTGCGCGATCTCGCGGTTCGACAGGCCCTCGGCGGCCAGGTGGGCGATCTGTTGTTCCTGTTCGGTCAGCTGGATCCCGGCTGCAGGCTGCCGGTTTTGCGCCTCGCGGGAGGCCCGGAGTTCTCGCCTTGCCCGTTCCGCCCATGGACGAGCGCCAAGTGCCTCGAACGCGTCGCGTGCCGCGCGCAGAGGCATTCGTGCTGCGGCGATTCTGCGTCGATGGCGCAGCCAGGTGCCGTATTCGAGGAGCAGCCGTACCCGGTAGAGCGGCCAGCTGGTCAGGTTGGCGGCCAGCGCTGCTCGGAAGTGGGCCTCGGCCGTGTCGCCATCGGCAAGCAAGGGCCGGGCGTACAGAAGCCCGACTTGAAGTCGGTCCGACGGGGCCTGCCGACCGAGGCTCTCGGACCTGGCGAGCTGTTGGCGCGCTTGGTCGACGTGGCCGGCCCGCAACGACGCCTCCGCGTAGTCGCCGATACGCCAGAAGCTGCGAACGGGGTGGTGGGCAGGGTCGTGGGGCTCGAACGTGCGCTGAAGATGCTGGAAGGCCTCCTCATAGCGTCCGTCACCGAGCGCGAGGAGCGCGCGGGCCAACTGAATGTCAGCGAGTATGGCGCTGGCTCCCAGTGGCAGAGCCATGCCCTCGGCTTCGCGCAGGCGGGACTCGGCGCCCACCTGGTCTCCTCGGATGGCGGCGATCATCGACTGCACGGTCTTGGCGGCTGCCTCCCACAAAGCCTGGCGTGTGTCCCGGGCCAGGCTCGCTGCCTCTTCCGCCGCGGATGCTGCGAGACTCCAGTTGCCCGTGTAGATGGCATTCCATGCCTGCTGTGCGAGCGCCTGGGGGAGCAGCCACAGCCGGCCCTGCTGTCGTAGGCCGGCGACGGCCGCCGTGAGGAACGTGGTCGAGATCTCGAACGCTCCCGTCGCGTGCAGGGCGGCTCCGACCGAGGATGCGATCACGGGGTCGCACGTGTGGGGTGCGATGCGCGAGAAGATCTCGCTGAGGATTGAGCCGCGGCCCGCTGGGTCGCAGAACCCCAGGATCGACAGCACACGCGGGTCATCTTCGGGGGCTGCGACATGCTGCAGTGCCGCCGCGATCAGGTGACACGCCTCGGAGCGGGGATTCGCCCACCATGACTGCATGGCTGCCGCCTGGAGCAGTCGCAGAGCGAGATCGATCTCGCCAGCCGAGCTTGCCCGTGTTGCTGCCTCGACCAGCGAGTTCACTGCCGTGGGCTGGACCGGAAATCTGGGTTCGATCATGTCTCGGACCAGGCCTACCCGCGCACGCTCGAGGGGGTCGCAGTCCGCGGGATCGATAGCTCCGATGAGAGCCTCTGCCCGGTTCAGCTGGCCAAGGTCCGCAGCGAGCTCTGCTCCGCGCAGCAGCCGGTGGCGTCGCCGGGAGGCGTCGGGTGTGAGCTCGGCGGCGCGCTCCATGGCGGACAGCGTGATGGTGGGCGACCCACGGGCCGTGGCCTCGGTCGAGGCCCATTCGAGTTCCGCCGCGACGACCTCGTCCGGACTGGTGGTTGAGGCGGCCCGATGCCAGGCTCGCCGCGGCCGATCGATCAGGGCCGTCGCCAGAGCGCTGTGCGCTCGGTGACGCTGCCCCAGCGAGGCGGCCTGGTGGATGGCCGCGGCGACTACCGGGGGACGGAAGCGGATGCGCCTGTGGTCGTGGTCGACCAGGCACGACGCCACGGCCGGAGCCAGATCGTCGAGACTGACCGGGACGCCTTCGCCCAGCTGTCCAGCCGCGGTCAGTACCTCGTCCAATGAGGCCTGCGCGTCGGCCGACGCGACCAGCAGGACCGTCCGCGTCGCCGCCGGAAGATCGCAGAAGCGCTCGACCATTGCATGCTCCAACCGGGCCGTCATCGGTAGCCGCTCCGGTACGCCGAATGCGACCGGCGCGCCCGATCCCACCGCCTTCGGCAGTTCGATGAGGGCGAGCGGGTTCCCAGCAGCCGCGGCCAGCACCCGCCCACGCAGCTCGGACCCGAGCCCAGGGGCGATCGAGTCGAGCAAGACACTCGAGGGCTGCTCATCCATCGCCTCGATGCGCAGCTCTGGCAAGCCGAAATGCAATAGCGCGGTCTCGTACCCGTCCCGAACCGCGAGCAATAGCCCCGCTGGCGTCGAACTCAGCCGGCGGCCCACGAGACCCAGCACGTCCGCGGTCTGACGATCAAGCCAATGCGCGTCGTCCACCACCACCACCAACGGGCCGTGCTCGGCCTCCCGGTTCAGAAGCTCGAGGGCAGCGAGCGCAACCACGAATGTGTCCGACGTCCAGCCCTCGTTCATCCCAAACGTGGCCAACAAGGCATCACGCTGTGGCCCGGGCAATTCCCGCGCCTGCTCGAGCAGCGGGCCGACCATCTGATGCAGACCAGCAAACCCCACACCCGCCTCGGACCGAATCCCCGACACCGCCAAGACTCGCACCCCCTCACCCACCGCCCGATCAACCGTCGCCGCCAACAACGCAGACTTACCGACACCTGCCCCACCCCGAACCACCAGCCCCGCACCGCGCTCCCGCACCCCACCCAACCACCCGACCAGGACACCCAACTCGCTCTCCCGGCCCACCAGCCCACAAGCCGCGCCCGACACATCGATCTGCGGCCTCAACGGCGACACCTGGTCCTCGAGCATCACGACCACCAGGATGCCCACGTGACACCTGCTGCTTCTTTGGCCCAATGTGACGAATTTCTCACGAATGCATGTCCCGGTAGGCTGGTCACCGGCAGTGTGGAGCGCGCGTGCGGGCATGCGAGGTAGGCCTGTGGCCGAGCGGATCGAAGACACGAGGCGGGGGGTGAATGCTTCGCAAGTATCGGGTGAGACATCCCAAGGGCTTCCGGCGCTCTTCCCGCCTGACGCCGGGGAGGTCGACTCCCGTGAACATCTCCCCAAGCTGCAGGGGCTATTCGTCCTCGCCCAGCTCATGGCCGAGAGCAGGGACGACGACCACCTCGTTCGCCTGGCCGGGTCGGCGGTCCCGTCGCTCGGCTCGTTCCGACTGCTCGGAATCCACCTGCCCGGCAGCGGCTGGCGCGAGGTGGCTGACGCTATGGCCGCGCCACAGGACCAAGCTGACATGGAGCGCCAAATCGCCACGCTCACCTCTGGGATGGGCCCGTTGGTCGCGCCCGGTCACGGCTCGGCCTGGGCCTACGCCCTGCGCAGCCTCGAGGGCGTCCTCGGCCATCTGGTCGTAGCGGCGGACTCCGAGCCCACGGCATGGGCCCACTTCATGCTTGGAACCCTGGCCCAGCAGACCGCGAGCGCCCTGGCGAACGCCCGTCTTTACACCCGGCAGCGCTCGCAGGCCATCGAGCTGTTGGTGGCGAACGCGGCGTTGGCCACGACGGTCTCGGCCCTCGAGCGCGGCACCGCGATCCACGAGCGACTCACCCAGGTTGCCGTCGGCGGCGAGGGCGAGGTGGGTATCGCACGAGCGCTGCACGACCTGATCGGCTGGCCAGTGGCAATCGAGGATCGGTACGGGAACCTTCGTGCCTGGGGCGGACCTGGTCGGCCCGATCCCTACCCCAAGCGGTCGCAGGCCGCCTGCGAGGAGCTGGTGCGCAGGGCTCGGGATACCGGCCGACCGATCCGCGAAGCTGACCGCCTTTTGACGATCGCGAGCCCGCGCGCCGACGTGCTGGGAGTGATCGCGCTGGTCGGTGTGCCACCGGGGGAGGCTGAAGGGGCGCAGGCAGCCCTGGAGCACGGCGCCACGGTGCTGGCCATGGAGCTCGCTCGCCTTCATAGCGTGGCCGAGACCGAGCTGCGCCTC
>DASQUK010000041.1:0-12328 GCA_035641315.1 Acidimicrobiales bacterium
GCGGCGCTGGGGAGTCCGTGGCCTGACCGACGGCCAGTCGGGCTACCGGGCGCTGTCGCCCGCGGCCGCGGCCCACGCCGAGATCGTGCACGATTTCAACTACGCCCAGGTGCTCACCCTCGACCTGGTGGCCAAGGGCTACCGCTACGCCGAGGTGCCGATCACCTACCGGTTCCGCCAGCACGGCCGGTCGTTCGTCCGGCTGGGCCCCTATCTGCGCCGGGTGGTGCCCGCGGTTTGGCGGGAGTTGCGGACACCCTCCCGCCAGGAGCCGCCGCCGTGGCAGACTCTTGTCGGACGCGAGGGGTCTCGCGCCATGTCGATGGGTGGGCAGAGTGACGAACGAGCCGCCGCCAACCTCACCAGGTGACTGGTTCGCCGGGTACACCGGCCGAGTGACCGAGCTGCTCGAGGACGCCGGTCGGGTTAACGCCGAGCTGGCACGCCACTGGGGGGCACGAGCACTCGAGGACGACGACGAGTGGACCATCGACACGGTCACGGCCGACGTGATCGAGGCGTGGGAGCACCTGACGCCGCTCGCCGACCGTGGCCTCGAGCTGTGGCTCGAGCTCGTGCAGCGGGCCATGCGGCCGGGGGACCAGTCGTGAGTGGCGACGACCGGACGGACGCCCGCGGCCCCGACGACCTCGCTGGGCTGGTGGGCTCGCGCCTTGGTAACTACGTCGACCTGTGGGAGTCGGCGAACGCCAAGCTGTCCAGCGGCAACTATCACGCCGACGATCTCGTCGACGACTGGTTCCGTTGGCTGGGCCTGGTCTCACGGGACACTACGGCGGCCGCCACCCTCATCCTCGGTGGCCTATCCGGCGCCGGGCCGGGAGACAAGCCCGGTGACCCGGAGGACGAGCCGGGAAGCTGATCATGGCCACGGGGCGGATGGCGCGGGTGATCGACAACCTGCTCACGGCGGCGGAGCAGGCCGCGGACGAGCAGGCGTGGGACCGGGTGCTCGACCTGTGCGAGGACGTGCTCGCAGTCGAGCCCGACAACCCCGACGCCTCGGCGTTGCGGCTGCTCGCCGAACGGCACGTCGGACGGGCGATCCCCGCGGCGGGGCGGCGGCAGGTCACCGTGCTCTTCGCGGATCTGGTGGGCTCCACGCCGATGGGCGAGCAGCTCGATCCCGAGACCTATCTCGAGGTCATCCGCGCCTATGAGACCGCGTGCCGGCCCGTCATCGACCGCTACGGCGGGCACATCAACCGGTTCGCCGGCGACGGCCTCATCGCGTTCTTCGGCTATCCCAACGCCCACGAGGACGACGCCCGCCGGGCGACCCGCGCCGGGGTGGAGGCCTTGGAGGCCCTGCGGATCGTGTCCGAGCGCACCGCGTCGGAGCACGGCGTGGAGATCGCCGCCCGCATCGGCGTGCACACGGGCCTGGTCGTGCTGGGCGACCGGGGCAGCGCCGCCTGGACCGGGCGCGACGACGCCTTCGGTCCCACGGTCAACCTGGCCGCCCGGCTCCAAGCCGTCGCCACGCCCGGCACCGTCGTCGTCAGCGACTCGGTGGCGCTGCTGCTCGGCCCCGCGATCGAGCTCGTCTCCCACGGGCCGCGCACCCTCACCGGCGTCCCCCGGTCGGTCGAGGTGTTCGAGGTCGTCCGGGTGGTCGACGGTGGGCGTGCCCCACAGGCGCTGGCGCGAGCCAAGCTCGTGGACCGGAAGGACCAGCTCGACGACCTCACCGTCCGCCTCGACTCGGCCCGTGCGTACCCCGACGGCCCCGGCCGGGCCGTCGTCGTCCAGGGAGAGCCCGGCGTGGGCAAGTCGCGGCTCTTGATCGAGGTGCTCGACGCCGCAAGCGCACGGGCAGGGCGCCACCTGACGCTCCAGTGCTCCCCCTACCTCACCACCAGCTCGCTGCACGCCGTCCGCGACGCGATCCAGCGTCAGGCGGGGATCGGCACCGACGACGCCGCCGGCACCCGGCTGGACAAGCTGGTCGCCCTCGTCGAGCGCCTCGGCCTCGACGCCGGCGACATGGTCCCCTACCTGGCGATCCCCCTCTCCATCGATGTGCGAGGCCGGTTCGATCCCGTCGAGCTGGACGCGCTGCAGCTCAAGGACGAACTGCTGAGCCACCTCGTCGCCCTGTTCGAGCGCCTGCCGTCGTCGGGCACGCCGTTCGTCGTCGCGGTCGAGGACGTGCAATGGGCGGATCCCATGACCCTGGACCTGCTCGAGCGCCTAGTCCGTGGTGGTCCACCCAGCGGGGTCCTCCTGGTGGCGACGACGCGGCCGAGCTCGACCAGCCCGGTCGCCAACTTGCCCGCCGATGTCATCGAGCTCGGGCCGCTCACCGCTGACGACGCGCGGGCGCTGGCGGCCGACACCGCCGATCGTCGGCTTGACGAGGCCCTGCTGGACGAGATCGCCCGGCGCAGCGACGGCGTGCCCCTGTACGTGAACCAGTTGGTCGACGCCTTGGCCGTCTCCGGCGGATCCCCGACTCCAGAGGAGATCCCGCTGCCCCTCATGGAACTGCTGCAGTCACGCCTCGATTCGGTGGGCGCGGCCAAGGCGGTCGCGCAGGTGGCGGCCACCATCGGCCGCGACTTCGAGCTGTCGATGCTCCGCGGCGTGATCGCCGCGCTGGTCGACGATCCCATCGGCGACCTGGCGCCAGATGCCGTCGCGCAGCACGTGACACGGCTCGTGAGCAGCCACCTCGTCGACGTCGACATGGACGACCCCGATCGTTTGCGGTTCCACCACGCGCTGCTGCGGGACGCCGCCTACGCGTCGCAGCTGCACCGGGTGCGGCCGGGACGCCACCGGGCGGTGGCCCAGGTGCTCGCCGACCTCGACGCCGCCGGCAAGCCGGTCGAGGCGTCGCTCATCGCCTACCACTACGACGTGGGTGGCGACGCCAAGCGGGCGGTCGACGCCTACCTGACGGCCGCCGAACGAGCACGACGCAACGGCTCGTTCGACGAGGCGCTGGCGCACATCGACCGGGCCAACCAGCTTCTCGCCGGTGTGCCCGAGGCTGAGGCGGCAGGCGCCGAGCTGGGTGTCTGCCTCAGTCGCGGTTTGGTGGCCACCAGCCTCGGGGGGTGGGCCGCCGAGGGCGTGATGGCCGACTACGAGCGGGCGTTGGAGCTGTGCGGGACCGGCACCCACGACCCCGCCGTCGGCGCCGACTCGTTGCGGGCCCTGGTCGGCATCTGGACCTGGTACTGCACCAAGGGCGACTTCGAACGTGTGGGCGAGGCCGGCCGCGCCGTCGACCGGCAGCTTCGGCTCACGCCGATCCCCGCCGGATTGCCCGCCTTGGCTTCCATGCAGGGCGTCGAGGACTTCTATCGGGGACGTTTCGTCGAGGCGCGGACCCGACTCGAGGCTGCGGCCGCCGGGTTCGCCACCGACGACATCACCGACTGGTGGCGCTGGCAGGCGCCCAACGACCCCCTGGCCGGCACCTATGCCTTCCTGGCGCCGCTGCGCTTCATCATGGGCGACGAGGCGGGCAGTCTCGCTGCCGTCGACGCCGGGCTCGAACGTTGCGCCTCCCTCCAGTTCCCCCACGGACCGTTCAGTGAAGCCTTCCTGCGCGCCTACGAGGCGTGGCTGCACCGGGTGCGCGGTGACCTCGTCGCTGCCCACGATGCCGGTGCTGAGATCGTGCGCATCGCCCAGCAGCACGGGTTCGTGTTCTGGATGATCGTCGGCCAACTCGCCACGAGCGCGAACCAAGTGGCGGTCGAGCCGACTCGTCCTGCACTCAGCCAGCTCGGCGCCGCGATCGCCACCTATCGCGGGCTCGGGGCCAACGCGCTGGTACCTACGTTCTTGGTCGAGCGAGCCGCCGGCTGCCTTGCGGTCGGTGACGTCGACGAGGCGCGACGTTGCGTCGACGACACGCTGTCGTACACCGACCAGCTCTACGCCCGGGCCGAGGGGCTGCGGCTCCGGGCCGAGTTGCGGGCCGCCGGCGGGTACGGGCAAGCCGATCAGCACGTGATCAAGGCCGACCTGCGTGAGGCGCTGCTGCTGACAACCGTCCAGCGCGCGCCCTACTACGCGGCGCTTGCGGCCGACAGCTACCGGCGGCTGGTGGGTGACGATCCGCTGGTGTCGCGGGCGCTCGCCGAGGCGAGCGCGCCGGCGGGAGAGGGGTGATCAGCCATGCGCGGAGTCGACGGGCGTGAGGATCAGTACCGGGATCTCGCGGTCGGTGCGGCGCCGGTAGGCATCGAAGTGTCGATACGCGGCGGTGAGCGCCGGCCACAGCTCGGCCTTCTCGGAGTGTGTGGCGGGACGGGCGACCACTTCCCGACGCTGGGCCCCCACCTCGACCGTGGCTCGGGGTTCCGCCAGCAGGTTCAGGTACCACGCCGGGTGCGCGCTCATGCCTCCGCGGGACGCCACGAGCGCCATCTGGTCGTCGCGGTAGGGCAGGTACAACAGGGGCACCGTGCGGCGACGACCCGTGCGGCGGCCCGTCGTGGTGAGCAGGCAGATCGGCGCGCCACTCGGCACGTTGCCGGCCACGCGGCCGTGGCTCAGCCGATAGACGACGTTGTTGGCCCCGGTCATCCACTGCACGGTGACCCGACCGACGCGCTCCTGGAACGCCGTCATCGGCCGCGCCCGCGGGTTCTCCACGGTGGCGGAGGCTACCGCTGGCCGACGGGGGGTGAGCGATGACCGAACGCACCGACGTGGAGCTGGACCTCGAGAGCTACCGGCGGGCGGTCCACGGCCTGTACCTGGCGAGCCTCCCCGACGTTCTCCTCGAGCAGCTGGCTGCCCAGGATCGCCTGGGTGACGCGATCGTCCGTGTCCCCGAGGCGGCCGAGGTCCTCGCCGCCGCACCCGTCAGCCGGCTCTTCAAGCTGCATGCGGTCGCCAGCGCGCTCAACCGCAGGCCGAGCCTGATCGAGCATCGGGACGCCCTGGCGTCCGTCATCAAGGCCGACGATCCGGATCGCGGTGTGGCCTTCATGGCCGACCGATTGACACAGTTCGCTGCGACGGCGGAGGAGCAGGGCGGGGGGCTGTCCCCCGAGCGCTGGGACCTGTTCGTCACCATGATCGCGGAGCCGCGCGACGACCGCGTGGTGGTGAACAAGCCGGGTTGCAACGACGACGAGACGGTGCCGACACCGGCGGGCAACGCCGCGACCATCAAGTCGAGGTTCTGGACCGATCTGACCGTTGACGAGCTGGCCGGTTTCGTCGACCCCAAGCGGTGGGCGGTCTGTGGAACACCCTTCTGGCGGCAGATGGCCGTCGTGTCCGGCACCGAGGCGAGCTTTGCCCGGAGCGGCGTCGAGGGGTACACGGCCGACTTCGAGGAGATCGTCAACCTCCCCGCCGTGGGCGAGGTCACCGTGTACCTGCGGGTCGAGTACGGGAAGGAGGCGCCCGACGGGCAGGCGCCGACCCACGTGTACGCCAACTACGAGCTGGCCGCGGGGTATCCGACACGGGACGTCATCTTCGACAGTGGCTGGCTATGCGCCACCGCGAACACCGTGGGACCGGTGGGCGAGCGCACCCTCGTGGAAGGGCTCAAGGCGATCCGCTTCGCCGACGACTACCTCAACCAGTTCACGGATCTCGCCTGCGATGGCGGCTGGGTGTACCTAATGATCAACATGGCGCTCCAGTGCGCCGGCGTCCCCACGGGTGGGGTCGGCCCTGTGGGCGAGGTCGAGGCGCCCGCGGGCGCGCACACCACAGCGGCGCCGGGCGAGGTGGCCGAGGGCATCGAGAGCATCATCGACGAGTGGGTCGCATCTGCCAGCGAGTCGCTACGGAGCCACGGCGAGAAGACGAAGTCGGCGATCGGCCGGATGCTCGCACCTCGCTACGATCCCCGCTGGGTGAACGACGTTCTCGACATGGGAACGGGAGCGGTCGGGACCACCAAGGCGACGCTCGAGACCTGGCGACGGATCCTGGGCGAGCAGGCCAAGCTGGGAGGCGAACGATGAGCGCGTCGGGTCGGGGCGGCGGGTCGGCTGCGTCTAAGAGTGACGCATCCTGGCTGCCCTCACGAGACGAGCTCGTGAGTGCCTGGGCGCAGGGGGTCCTGCAGCTGTGGGACCTCACCGTGTCATGGTGGAAGCTCGTACCCGAACAGGGCGTGGTCGAGGAGACCCGGTTCGGTGCGTGGTCGACGTCGGTGTTCTATCCACGACGCGGGGGCCAGAACGTCAAGGTGGCATGGTCGGGGCTGCGTGACCAGCAGGGCGAGGTCATCCCCGCCGACCGGGTGCAGGTGCAGCCGACCGACGTGGCCGCGGGTCAGGGCAACGCCAAGCTGCGGATCGCCGTCGGCCTCCCCGCGGGCCAGGCTGCCTACCACCTCCGGCTGACGATCTACGACCGTGACCATCCTGACGATCCGTCGTTCAGGCGGGAGTACGGCCTGGGATTCGGGGTACCGGGCGCTGCGGTCTAGACACGTCGCCGTCCTCGGTGGGGGGATGGCCGGGCTCACCGCCGCATGGGAGCTGAGCCGGCCCGAGCACCAGGGGAAGATCGCCTCCGTGACCGTCTACCAGCGGGGCTGGCGGCTGGGCGGCAAGGGCGCCAGCAGCCGCGGCATCCACGGGCGCATCGAGGAGCACGGGCTGCACGTGTGGCTCGGCTACTACGACAACGCGTTCCATCTCATCCGCCAGGTGTACGACGAGCTCGACCGCCCGACGACCGACCCGGAATGCCCGATCGGGACCTGGCACGACGCGTTCGTGCCGGCCGAGCACGTCGGTGTGGCCGGCGAGGGCCGCCGTGGTTCACGGGAACCGTGGCTCGCCAGCTTCGGGCGCAACCGGCTCGAGCCGGGCGACCCGTCCACCGCGCGGCGGGTCATGGGCGGCGCCGCGTTCGCCGAGCGGGCGGTCGCGCTTCTGGCCGATCTGTGGACGTCGTTGGGGCGGAACCGTAGGCCCCCGGTCGGCGTCTTCCTGACGGCGTCGCCCCGCCCACCGGCTGCCGCGTCCCGCCTCGATCCGGTGCGTTCGCTCGCCGACTTCGGGGATGCGGTCCGCCACGCGGAGCTGGCGGCAATCGTCGCCACTCTGCATGCGATCGACGGGCTCGCCCGCTCGGGCCCCGTTGGCGGCACCATCGGCAAGGCTGTCGTGGATCAGCTCGCCGAGCTCCGCGCCCAGCTGAGGACGCGCGTCGACCACGACGCTAGCGGCCGGCGACTGTGGCACCTCAGCGATCTGCTCATCGCCTGCCTGCAGGGCGCAGTGACCGACGACCTCCTGCGGAGCGTCCGGCGGTACCCGACGATCGACGATCGCGACTTCCGCGCCTGGCTGGCACACCACGGCGCCAGCGAGGAGACGCTGCGGTCACCGATCGTCAAGGCCATGTACGACCTCGTGTTCGCCTACGAGCGAGGCGATCCCGAGCGGCCCGCCTTCGCCGCGGGCCTCGGCCTGTTCCTCGCCTCCAAGCTGTTCTTCGACTACAAGGGCTCGATCTTCTGGAAGATGCGAGCGGGCATGGGCGACGTCGTGTTCGCACCCCTGTACCAGGCCCTGCGGGCCCGGGGCGTCCGCTTCGAGTTCTTCACCCGCGTGCACGCCCTGCGGATCGACGAACGAGCAGGCGGCATCGGGACGATCGAGCTGGCCAGGCAGGCGCGCCTGGTGGATCCCGCAAGGGGCCTCGACCCCTTGACGCGGGTGCGGGGTCTGCCGTGCTTCCCGTCCGTCCCCGACGCGACCCAACTGGTGGGCGACGCCCCGCCCGACGCCGAGCGCCAAGACGGCGACCGCAGCAATGAGGAGCCGATCACCCTCGACGCCGGTGACGACTTCGACGTCGTCGTGCTGGCCACCTCGCTCGGCATCGTGCCGCACGTGGCCGCCGACCTCGTCACCGCCTCCGACCGCTGGCGACGGATCGTCGACCACGTGGCCACGGTGCCCACGCAGGCCGCCCAGCTGTGGCTCACCCAGACCGAGGACGAGCTCGGTTGGCCGCGTCCGGGCGCCACCCTCAGCGGGTGGGACGAGCCGTTCGACACCTACTCGTCGATGAGCCACCTGCTGCCGCTCGAGGACTGGCCGACCGGCGATGCCCCGCGCGGCCTCGCCTACCTCTGCTCGGCGCTGCCCGACGAGCCCGGCCACGACGAAGGATCCGTGCGCGCCACCGTCGGGAGACTGTTGGACGAGCGCATCGACGACCTCTGGCCCCTGGCCAGGCGGGCGGGCGGCTTCCGCTGGGAGGTCCTACACGGCGGTCTCGACGCGCAGTTCGTCACGGCCGCGACCGATCCGTCCGACCGCTACGTGCAGTCGCTGCCCGGAACGGACCCTTACCGGCTGCGGGTCGACGAGTCCGGGTTCGCGAACCTTGTCCTCGCCGGCGACTGGACCAACTGCGGCTTGAACGCCGGGTGCATCGAGGCGGCGGTCCTGTCGGGTCGGCAGGCGGCGAACGCCGTCCTGGGCCGGCCGCTGATGGAGGGGATCCTCGGCTACTGGTACCCGATGGACCGGCCGGGAGATGCCGGACACGAGCCACCGGCCGCCCGCGACCGGGCGACCGCCTTCGCCGCCCACCAGGAGGCCGTCTCGTGACGGAACCGGCATACGGCTCGGAACCGGGTCAGCTGGCCGACGGCCTGCGGCCGTTCGACCCCTTGCGAGCCGTGACCGACGTGCAGCGGCAAGCCATCGACAACGCCGGGAACATCATCGGGCGCCTCCTCGAGATGATCGACCGCCCCCCGACCGACCGGGATCCGCTCGATGTGCCGGACGGCCAGGACGCCGACGGCCCCGAGCCAGGTTTCCACCAGATCCGCGCCAACGTGGCGCGGGCCATCGACCTGTACGTGGACCTGTTCCGACGGACCTTCGAGGCCTACGCCGACCTCGCGGAGACCGCCCTCCGCCGGCGTGACGTGACCGTCGGCGGCGACGGTGCCTCGCCCACGGCACCGCTCACCTTGCACGTGGCAGACGGTGTCGCCGAGGGTGAGCTCTGGCTGCACAACGCGACCGACTCGCCGATCGGCCCCGACCGCGTGAGCGCCACCCCGCTGTGCTCGCACACCGGCCAGGTGATCCACGCCGTGGACGTGACGATCGAGCCGAGCACGTTGCCTGCGGTCCCGCCCGGCGAGTCCGCGTCGGCGGCCGTCCGGGTCGACATCAGCCGCCTTCCCGCCGGTCGGTACCACGGTCACCTGCTCACCTCCCGGGCCGCCCTCGCCGTCGATCTCACGGTGCCCGAATGACAGCGACCGATCTTGCCGAGGTCGAGGCCACGCTGGCGCGCTACGGCGAGCTCACGCGCGGGGCGATGCAGGAGTTCCTGGCCGACGAAGACGAGGCGCCCTACCTGACCGAGCTACTGGCCGATTATCCCGGCCGGGGTGGCAAGGCCCTGCGACCGGCGCTCGTGCTGGCCACCTGCCAGGCGTACGGCGGGTCGTTGCGTGAGGCCATGGGCCCCGCCGTGGCCATCGAGATGCTGCACAACGCCTTCCTGATCCACGACGACATCGAGGACCAGAGCCATCGGCGACGGGGGCGCCCGACCCTGCACCGGCTCCACGGCGTGCCCCTCGCGCTGAACACCGGGGACGCGCTGGCGATGCTGTCGCTGCAGCCTCTGCGCGATGACGGCATCCTCGGCTCCCGCATCCAGCAGGCGGTGCTCGAGGAGTACCTGTCGATGGCGCACCGGACGATCGCCGGCCAGGCCAAGGAGCTCGGCTGGCGGCGGGACAACGTCGTCGACCTGGGCCCGAACGACTACCTCGAGCTGATCGGGGCAAAGACCTGCTGGTACACGACCATCTACCCGCTCAGGGTCGGGGCGTTGATCGGCTCCCGCGGCTCGGCCGACCTCGAGGAGCTGACCCGCTTCGGCTTCTACCTGGGCGCCGCGTTCCAGATCAGGGACGACCTGTTGAACCTGCTCGGCACCGAGGAGGAGTACGGCAAGGAGCTGTTCGACGACGTCTGGGAAGGCAAGCGCACGCTGATGCTGATCCACGTCTTGGCCGCCGCCGCACCCCCGGACCGGCGCTGGCTGGAGGGTTACCTGGCCAAGCCCGCGGGGGAGCGCACGCCGGCCGAGATCGAGCGGGTGGTCGACCTGATGGCCGAGCACGGCAGCGTGGGCTTCGCCATCGACTACGGCCACGGCATCGCCGACGCCGCCCACGTGGCGCTGGACCGGGCGCTGGCGGGTGTCCCCCCGTCGCACCACGTCGATTTCATCGCGGGGTTGGTTCCCTACATGCTCGAGCGGACCCGTTAGCTGTACCTCGCCAACGGTCCAGTCTCAGCGCACGACGACGACGAGGTCGACGAACCGGGGCTCGACGGCGGGATCCTCGGGTGTCGCCCGCACGCGGCCCTCGTAGATGAGTCCCGGCCGACGGGTGGCGTCGACGCGGACGGTGAACCTCACCTGGTTGGCCCGCAGCTTCGCCGGGTGAAAGGTCACCCGGTCCTCGCGGATCAGATGCGGCGATTCGAAACCCGTCTGCAACGGCCCGTCGAGCTCCAACGTGCACGGCACGCCGAACGGCTCGGGCAGCCTGGCCTCGAGCTCGACGATCCTGGGCTTGGGGGGCCGGGCGACCAGGACCACGGCGTCGAACGCCTCGTTGACGATCCTGAACGACGTGGCGGCGACCAGTGCCGCCGAGCGGGCTGCGTCGCGAGCCACAAGGTCGGGTGTGTAGTCCCCGGCTTCGAGCCGGGTGGCGACCGTGCGGGCGTGGGCTCCGATCTCTCGGGTCAACCAGCCGGCGAGGTCGACGTAGCCTTCGACCACCTCGACCAGCGGGGACGTCGGCCCGGGATCGTCGGCGGCGCCGCTCGGGGTGCCCGGCTGCGCTCCCCCATCGGTCCGCTTGGGCGTCACCGACCGGTGTTCCGCTTGGGGGATCTGCCAGTCGGACGGTCGGCCTGGTCGGCGGACTTGCCGGGGCCGGTCGTCGTCGCCGGGGCGTCGGGGTTGGCCAAGACCCGCGCGATGTCGAAGCCCGACAGCAGCAGCTTGGTCGTGCCACGGATCAGGCCCGTCGTCATCTTGCTCGCGTCGGCCAGCAGGCGGGCGGCGTCGTAGTTCCCGCTGAGCGCGGCGTCGTAGGAGGCGAACCACGCCTTCACGTATTCCTCGAACTGAGCGCTGACATCACGCACCAGGTCCGACGCGGCCTGCTCGGCGGCGGCGGGTGCGCCCGGCGCCGAGGTGCCCTTCGGCGATGCATCAGGCATGGCCGTCCTCCTCTGCGTCCCATGTTCTGGCGTCCTTGCACGAGATGCACGCGTGCACGAGCTCCTCTGCGATCTCGCGGTAGCCGAGGGAGGGTGCCGACACGGCCAGGGACACACCGTCGTCGAAGGGGCCGGCGAACTGGATCGACTTACTGGTGGTGAGCAGCACTCCGCTCGGGCGCTGCTCCGCCATCAGGAAGCCGGTGTCGAAGCTGACGCGACAGTCGTCCGGTTGATGGTCCTCGACGGGGCACTTCTCGAACTCGAGCGTGTGCATGGGCCCGTGCGCGCCCGGCCGTTGCCGCCGGAGGAACTGCAGGCAGACATCCACCTTGAGGGTGGGGGACCAGCCGGCCACCTCCTCGCGGTAGTGCCGTTGGCTTCGACCCGGATCCATCGATCGCATCCCGGTCCACCACTTCTTGTAGCAACGGAACCAGTTCACGGGGTTGAGCACCGGCTCAACGTCGTCGAGCGAGCGCCCCTTGATGGGCAACTCCATCTGCACGTTGGTGACGAAATCGACGTTGCCGGGAGCGACCCGCCTTCGAAACAGTGTGGCCGTGACGTTCGCGTCCATGTCACGGACGGGACCAACCCGCGCCAGGGCGCGGTCCACCAGGTCGGCCTTCGGCCCGCCCGGCCCGTAGTCCGGGTCAGCTCGGACCAGGCCATCCAACGCCACCCGCCGGGCGGCGGCGAGGTCTTCATGGGCGCGGATCTCCGCGAGGCGCGCCAGGGCCTGGTCGAGGGAGGGGAAGCCCTTCGGTGCCTGACCATCCCCGTCAACGGCGGCGAAGATGCTCGCCAGGCAGTCGACCTCGGTCGCTGCTTTCGTGCTCACCCGCCACCCCCGTCGATCGCCTGATGCAGCCTACCGACTCAGCCCGGCTCGAGGCGGCCCGCGCACCGGGCCGGCCCTCCTCCCGTCAGTCCTCCACAATGAACTGCCGGAACCCGTCCCGTGCCGCCCGCCAGGCCACCTCGTCGAACGTGCCGTCGGAGCGCAGGGCGTCGGCGGCCGCGCAGCCCATGGCGAGGGCATGGTGGGTGTTGTCGGGGGTGAACAGGCCCTGGCGGCCGAA
>DASQUK010000042.1:0-13062 GCA_035641315.1 Acidimicrobiales bacterium
CGTCCCGCCTGAGGCCGAGCCTCAGCCCATCAGTCGAGACTGAACGGCGGGTACTCGTCGGTGAGCAGGAGGAAGTACGCGTTCACCCGCGTGCCCCAGCGCATGACCCCGACGACGAACGTCCGCAGCCCGTCCGGCCAATGGCCCGTGAACAGGACGGCGAAGAACGCGATCACGCCCGCGACGAACGCGGCGATGCCGAGGAACGCGAGCACGATCATCTGGGGGATCACCAGGATGATCCGGAACGCCACCGTGAGCCGGTTCCGGTTCTCGAGCTCGGGCACGAAGTTCGTGCGCACCGGTGGGTACGTGCCCGGATCGGGGGCGACGGTCTCGAACGCGAACGGCGGGTACTCCTCGCGCAGGAAGGCCACGTACGAGATGACGCGGTTGTTGTAGCGGAGGTAGAGGCACTGCAGCGTGGCGAGCCCCTCGGGCAGCTTGCCCGTGATCAGGATGGCGAACCAGCTGATGATGCCCACTACCTCCGAGACGATCCCGAGCACGTACAGGATCACGACGTGCGGGATCGCCAGCAGCCACTGCACGATCGGTCGCCAGTTGGCGATCCTGTCCGCTCGATCGACCTCGAACGTGGCCGGATAGCCCTGACCGAAGGTTTCCATTCCCCCTCCTTCGGCTCGATGGGAATGAAGTCGGCGAGACGCTACCGCCGGCGCACCTGCAGTACGGGGACCTACTCCTGCACCAGCTCGATCAGCGTGCCGAAGGCACCCTTGGGATGGACGAACGCCACGGTGGTGCCGCGGCTGCCCGGGCGGGGGGCCTCGTCGATCACCCTGCCGCCCTGTGCCTTGACGGCGTCGAGCGCGGCGGCGCAATCGTCGACCCGGTAGCCGACGTGGTGCAGCCCCTCGCCGCGACGCTCGAGGTACTTGGCGACCGGCGAGTCGTCGCGCACGGGCCTGAGCAGCTGCACGTAGCTGTCGGCCACCCGGAGCAGCGCCTCTTCCACACCGTCTGACTCGACCACCTCCCGATGGGCGACCTCGGCCCCGAACGTGTCGCGGTAGTAGGCGATGGCCGCCTCGAGGTCATTGACGGCGATGGCGACGTGGTCGATCTCGGTCAGCAGCACGCCAGGCATTCTGTCAGGCTCACCAGCGATAGGAACGGTCAGGTCTGACAGTTCGGGTTGCTACAGCTCGCCCCGGGCGTGGCGCTGGAACAGGGTTATGCGGTCCTCGCCGACGCGCTCGCGCTTGTCGGGATCGGTGACGCCCTGACCGGGCTCGGGGGCAAGGCACAGCACTGCGAGCTTGCCCTCCGACTCGTTGCGATGCACGACCCGGGCGGCGTCGCCCACCTGGTCGAGCGCGTAGACGGCCGACATCACCGGCTGGATGGCGCCCCGGTCGATGAGCCGATTCATGTCCCACGCCTCCTGGTAGTTGGCGAAGTGGCTCGACACGATGCTCTTGAGCTTCATCCACAGGTGGCGGTTGTCGTATTCGATCATGAAGCCGCTGGTGGCGGCGCAGGTGACGATCGTGCCGCCCCGCTTGGCGATGAACACCGAGGCGCCCATGGTCTGCCGTCCCGGGTGCTCGAACACGATGTCGGGGTCGTCGCCGACGAGCTCGCGGACCTTCTTGCCCAGCCGCCGCCACTCGGCCTGGTCCTGCTGCGGGGCGCCGCCATCAGGAGGTTCCCGCCAGAAGCGGTAGCCCTCGGCCTTGCGGTCGATGACGTGCTCGCAGCCCATGGCGTGCAGCAACCGGGCCCGATCCTCGCTCGACACCACGCCGACGGGTGTGCCGCCGCCGTTGAGCACGAGCTGGGTGGCGTAGGCGCCGATGCCGCCGGTGGCGCCCCAGATGAAGACGTTGTCGCCCTGCTTCATACGGGCGGCGTGGCGGCCCACCAGCATGCGGTAACTGGTGGAGGCGCACAGCCCGTTGACGGCGGCCTCCTCCCACGTGAGGTGGGCGGGCTTGGGCATGAGCTGGTTGGCCCTGACGACCGACAGCTCGGCCAGGCCGCCGTAGTTGGACTCGAAGCCCCAGATGCGCTGGTTGGCGGCCAGCATCGCGTCGTCGTGAGCCGAGGGGTCCTGGTCGTCGACGTAGTTGCAGTGGACGACCACCCGGTCGCCGGGCGCCCAGTTGCGCACGGCCGATCCGACCTGGAGCACCACGCCCGAGGCGTCGGAGCCGACCACGTGGAAGTCTTGGCCGTGGCGGGCGGCCCAGGTCGACTCCCGGGCCAGGCGGTCGAGGAACCCGAAGGTCGGCAGCGGCTCGAAGATCGACGTCCACACCGTGTTGAAGTTGATGGAGCTGGCCATGACGGCGAGGTACACCTCGTCGGGCGCAAGCTCCGGCGTGGGGACGTCGCCGACGTGCAGCGACTTGCGGGGATCCTTGTCCTCCGACGGCACGCCGTCCCACATCTCCTGTTCCGCCCGTAGCACGTGGGCGGCCCGGTAGCTCTCGGGGATGGCGAGCGCGGCGATCTCCTCGCCCGAGGCGCCCCCCTGAATGGCCTCGAGGATCTGCTGCATCGCCGCAACCTACCGTGGGGTAACGGGAGGGCTCCAACGGCGGACGGGCGGCTACCCTGCAGCGAGTGACCAACCCCGACGTGCAGGCTCCGGCTCCGGTCGAGGCGTCGCCAACTGGGGACGACGGGCCCGCTGACCGGGTCGCTGGGCCCGGCGTCGACCCGGGCGCTGGCGGGCCCGGCGATGGTCGCCCGGCCGATGGTCGCCCGGCCGATGGCAGCTCGCCCGCTCAGCGGGCCAGCGTCGCCGAATCGTTGGCCGACATCCGTGCCGATCGCATCATCGCCGACGCGCGCCGGGAGGCTCAGGCCATCGTCGACGCCGCCCGGGTCGAGGCCCGCCGGGAGGCGCGTGCCATCGTCGACGGCGCCCGCGCCGAGGCCGAGACCATCATCACCGAGGCCTTCGAGCAGCGGGCCCGCATCGTGCGGCGTGACTGGGCGATCGGCGACGGGGACTCTCCGTGGACCCGGTCGGGCGGCACCAACGACGACGACGACCACAGCGACGTCGCGGGAACCTTGGCCACTGGGGCCGGTGACGAGCCGGTCACGCCGCCCCGGGGGGTGGAACTGCCGAACCCCCTGTCCGACGTCGCCGCTGCCGCGGCGATCGCGGTGCCGATCGAATCCGTCCCCCCGGCCGATGCTGAGTTCGCGCCCGAGCCCGAGGCGGAACGGTTCGAGCCCGAACCGCCCGAACCCGAGGACGTGCCGCGACCCGTGCCGGCGGTGGATCCCGCGGCTGCGCTGGCGGACCTGATCGATTCGCCTCTGCTCCGGGCGCGCGAGCGGATGGGTCGCCTGCCGGCGCTGCCGGAGCCGGGGCAGGGGCCCCGTCCCCCGCTCCCGTCGCGGGTCCGCCGGGCGCAGGCCCAGCCTTCGGCAGCTCGGGCTCGGCGCATGCCGACCCCACCTCCACCGCCACCGGCGCCCGTGCCACCCGAACGGAATCGACCGCGGCCCCGGCCGCGGGTGGAGCGTGAGCTGCCGGCCGGGATGCGCATCCCGCCCGACGTCCCGGACTGGGACGACGACTACGCCGACGCCGAGGACCGGTAGCTACCCTGGGGTAAGTCCCTGTCCGACAACACTTGGGGGAAGCACCAGATGGCTGGTTCCGTCATCCTCGCCGGCGCCCGCACGCCGATCGGCAAGCTCTCGGGTGCCCTGGGCGGCTTCAAGGCCACCGACCTCGGGGGCTTCGCCATCAAGGCCGCGCTCGACCGGGCCGGTGTCGGTGCCGACCAGGTCGACTATGTGTTCATGGGCCACGTGCTCCAGGCCGGCACCGGGCAGATCGCGGCCCGGCAGGCGGCCGCCAACGCCGGCGTCCCGATGACGGTGCCCGCCACGACCGTCAACAAGGTGTGCCTGTCGGGGCTCAACGCCATCTTCCTGGCCGACCTGCTCATCCAGTCCGGGGCCGCCGAGATCGTGGTGGCCGGCGGCATGGAGTCGATGACCCAGGCGCCCTACCTGCTGCCCGGGGCCCGGGAGGGCTACCGGCTGGGCGACCGCTCGGTGGTCGACTCGATGATGTACGACGGCCTGTTCTGCGCCTTCGACCAGGTGGCGATGGGAGCCGGCACCGAGAGGTACGCGGCCTCTGCCGGCATCGCCCGCGAACCCCAAGACGACCTCGCCGCCAAGTCGCACGAGCGGGCATCGGCGGCCATCAAGGAGGGGCGCTTCGCCGAGGAGATCGTCCCGGTGGAGGTCCCGCAGCGCCGCGGCGACCCGCTGGTGGTCGACACCGACGAGGGCGTGCGGCCCGGCACGACGGTCGAGTCACTGGCGGCGCTGCGACCGGCGTTCGACAAGGCCGGCAACATCACGGCCGGCAACGCGTCGCAGATCTCCGACGGCGCCGCGGCCGTGATCGTCACGTCCAAGGCGGCGGCCGAGCGCCTCGGGACCGAGCCCCTGGGCGAGATCGTGGGCTACGGCCAGGTCGCCGGCCCCGATCCGTCGCTGCTCACCCAGCCGTCACGCGCCATCCTCGCGGCGCTCGAATCGGTCGGGAAGGCGGTCGGTGACGTCGACCTCTTCGAGCTCAACGAGGCCTTCGCCGCCGTGGGGCTGGCGTCGATGGACGACCTCGGCATCACCGACGAGGTGGTCAACGTCAACGGCGGGGCCATCGCGCTGGGCCACCCGATCGGCATGTCGGGCACGCGCGTCGCCCTGACCCTGATGCTCGAGCTCAAGCGCCAAGGCGGCGGGCTCGGTGCGGCCGCCCTGTGCGGCGGCGGCGGCCAGGGCGACGCCATCCTGCTCTCGGTCTGAGCTCGACGGGGCGGTGTCGCCCCGACCGCGTCAGCGTTCCGGCGCCGTTTTCGCGCGAGCACCGCCAGGAATGACCGCAGGAACGTAAGGCTCGGGTGTTTGACAGTTGCTCGCTCATGCCTTTCAACTGTCCGCCGATGTCCACGTCGCTCGTGATCGTCGAGTCGCCCGCCAAGGCGCGCACCATCGCCCGCTACTTGGGCGACGACTTCGTGGTCGAGGCGTCCATCGGCTCCATCCGCGACCTCGAGCCCAAGGGCTTGGCCGTGGCGATCGACGACGACTTCAAGCCCACCTACGTCGTGCCGCCCGCCAAGAAGGACGTGGTCCGGCGCCTCAAGGCCGCCCTCAAGGCGGCCGACCAGCTGTATCTCGCCACCGATGAGGACCGCGAGGGCGAGGCCATCGCCTGGCACCTGTCCGAGGTCCTCAAGCCGCGGGTGCCGACGCGGCGCATGGTGTTCCACGAGATCACCCGCCAGGCCATCGAGCACGCCGTCGCCGAGTCCCGCGACATCCACGCCGGACTGGTCGACGCCCAAGAGGCCCGCCGCATCGTCGACCGGCTGTTCGGCTACCCGGTGTCCGAGGTGCTCTGGCGCAAGGTGTCCACCGGGCTGTCGGCCGGCAGGGTGCAGAGCCCGGCCGTGCGCCTGGTGGTGGAGCGCGAGCGCGAGCGCATGGCGTTCACGCCCGCCGGCTACTGGGACCTGCAGGCGGCGTTCGCGGCCGATCCGGCCTTCGACGCAACACTGGTGGGGCTCGACGGCAGCCGGGTCGCCACCGGCAAGGACTTCGACAGCCAGGGCCGAGTCGCCCGCGACGACGTCGTGGTCGTCGACGAGCCGGCTGCCACCGCGCTGGTCGCGGCGCTCGACGGGTCGCCATTCACGGTGTCGTCGGTCGACGAGAAGCCGTACCGGTCCTCGCCCAAGGCCCCGTTCATCACCTCGACATTGCAACAGGAGGGCGGCCGCAAGCTGGGCATGACCGCCGGCCAGGTCATGCGCACCGCCCAGGGCCTCTACGAGCGGGGCTACATCACCTACATGCGCACCGACTCGGTCACCCTGTCCGACGAGGCGCTGGCCGCCGCCCGCACCCAGGTGCGCGAGCTGTACGGCGAGCGGTTCCTGCCGGGCGCCGCCCGCCAGTACCGAGGCAAGGTCAAGAACGCGCAGGAGGCGCACGAGGCGATCCGCCCCGCGGGCGACCGCTGGGGCACCCCGGACCAGCTCGCCAGCGAGCTGCGGGGTGCCGACCTGCGCCTCTACGACCTCATCTGGAAGCGGACCCTGGCCTCGCAGATGGCCGACGCCGTGGGCAAGACGGTGTCGGTGCGGATCGAGGCGCCGCTGTCGGGCAACGTGACCGTAGGTGGCGAGTCGGTCGGAGACCGACGCCATCACGGGGTGGCGGGCGGGGGTCGGGCCGGAGACTCGTCCATCCAGCTGCCGGCGGCGACCGCCACGGAGTGGGCGGCGTCCGGCCGGACCATCACCTTCCCCGGCTACCTGCGGGTCTACGTCGAGGGGTCCGACGACCCCGAGGCCGACCTCGAGGACCGCGAACGCCTGCTGCCCGAGCTTGTGGTCCGGCAGCGGCTGCCCGATCCCACGCTCGAGCCGATGGGCCACACCACCCAACCGCCGGCCCGCTACACCGAGGCGTCGCTGGTCAAGAAGCTCGAGGAGCTGGGCATCGGCCGCCCGTCGACCTACGCCTCGATCATGCAAACCATCCAGGATCGGGGCTACGTGTGGCGCAAGGGCCCGGCGTTGGTGCCGTCATGGTCGGCCTTCGCCGTGGTCAACTTGCTGGAAGGCCATTTCACCGCCGAGGTCGACTATTCGTTCACCGCCCGCATGGAGAACGACCTCGACGAGATCGCCACCGGCCAGCGGGCACGGGTGCCCTTCCTTCACGCCTTCTGGTTCGGCAACGGCACGCCGGGGCTCACGAGCCTCATCGACCACGCCATGGCCAACGCCGATCCGGCGGTGGTCAACGCGATCCCGCTGGGCAAGGACGACGAGGGCAACGACGTCGTCGTCCGCAACGGCCGCTACGGGCCGTACCTCAAGCGGGGCGAGGACACGCTGTCTCTCCCCGCCGACATCGCGCCCGACGAGCTGTCGGTCGCCCGGGCGCTCGAGCTGCTGGCGGCCCCCAAGGGTGACGAACCGATCGGCATCGACCCCGAGTCAGGGCTGCCGGTGTACGTGAAGACCGGCCGCTACGGCCCCTACGTGCAGCTCGGCGACGCCGACACCCTGCCCGAGGGCGCCAAGCCCAAGATGTCGTCGCTGTTCAAGACCATGTCGCCGTCGACCATCACGCTGGACGAGGCCCTCGGCCTGCTGCGCCTGCCCCGCACCGTCGGGACCGATCCCGCCACCGGCGAGGAGGTCGTGGCGCTCAACGGGCGCTACGGGCCCTACCTCAAGAAGGGCAGCGACACCCGGAGCCTGGCGACGGAGGACGAGCTGTTCACCGTCACGGTGGACGAGGCGCTGCGGCTGTTCGCCGAGCCGAAGCGCCGGGGACGGGCGGCGCCGGCGGCGCCGCTGCGCGAGCTGGGGACCGATCCGGTGAGCGGCAGGCCGATGGTGATCAAGAGTGGGCGCTACGGGCCGTACGTGACAGACGGCGAGACCAACGCGT
The DNA here is from genome assembly GCA_035641315.1 of Acidimicrobiales bacterium. Taxonomy (GTDB): domain Bacteria; phylum Actinomycetota; class Acidimicrobiia; order Acidimicrobiales; family VFJN01; genus DASQUK01. The sequence goes on from DASQUK010000042.1 coordinate 7,480, forward strand.
CGCTGCGGGAGCGCGAGGGCGACACGGTCGAGGAGCTGACCGACGAGAGGGCCGCGGAGCTGCTGCAGGCGCGGCGTGACGCGGGCCCGTCGACCCGTGGGCGCGGGGGCAAGAAGGCCGCCGCCCGGAAGGCCCCCGCGAAGAAGGCGTCAGCGAAGAAGTCAGCCGCCAAGAAGGCCCCTGCAAGGAAGGCGCCAGCCAAGAAGGCCGCCGCCAAGGCGCCCGGAACCGGCGTTCCAGAGCGACGGAATCCGGCGTGACCGAACGCCGGAACCCGGGTTCCTAGTCGGCGGCGCTCTACCGTTGCGGGTGATGGACGCGCGGGACCACGACGTTGACGATCCATCCGAGGTCGTCGAGGCGCTGCGCGCCCTGCACGACCGTCCCTCCGGGGAAGCGTCGTTCATCGGGCGGATCTTCGGCACGCCGATGTTCTTCCGGCTGTGGCTGGCGCAGGCGCTCTCCTCGTTGGGGGACTGGCTGGGTTTCCTCGCCATCCTGATCCTCGCCAGCCGCCTGGGCTCCGGCGCTCCGGGGGCGTCGGTGGGCCTGGTGATGGCGGCGCGCATCGTCCCCGGCTTCTTCCTGTCCGCCGGCGCCGGCGTGCTGATCGACCGCATGGACCGCAAGCAGGTGATGGTCGCCTCCATGCTGGTGCGGGCGCTGGTGGTTGCGTCGCTTCCGTTCGTCGACTCGGTGCTCGGCCTGGTGTTCGCCTCGTTGGTGCTGGAGCTGGCCACGCTGTTCTTCTCGCCGGCCAAGGAGGCGACCGTCCCCAACCTGGTGCCCGTCGACAAGCTGGCGGCCGCCAACTCGCTGGGGCTGGCCGCCGCCTACGGCACCTTCCCGCTGGCGGCCGGCCTGTTCGCCCTCTTGGCCGAGGTGGCGGTGTGGCTCGGCGGCATCGAGGCGTTCGACGCCCTGCGCACCAGTCAGGAGGCCGTGGCGTTCTACGCCAACGTCGTCTGCTACCTGGCGTCAGCGCTGATCATCTACCGGCTCGCGATCCCACGTCATCACATCCGGCCGCAGGAGGACCGTGCCCCGATCGACCTTGCCCAGGTGTTCACGGAGGTCAAGGAGGGCTGGCACTACGCGTTCATGACCCCGGTGGTGCGGGCGGTCAACGTGGGCCTGGCCTGTGGGCTCATCGGCGGGGGGATGCTGATCCCGTTGGGCCAGACGTTCTCCGAGCAGGTGCTGGACGAGGGGCCGAGCGGCTACGGCGTGTTCGTGTTCGCGCTCGGGGTCGGCACCGGCGCCGGGGTGGTGGGCGTCTCGGCGCTGCAGGCCCGGCTGCGCAAGGCCCGGACGTTCGTGCTGTCGCTGTTCTGTGCCGGCGTGGCGCTTATCGTCGGCGTGTCGATGTCGACGCTCGTGCTGTCGGCCCTGTGGGTGGCGGTCATGGGGATCTTCGCCGGCAGCGTGTACGTGCTGGGGTTCACGCTGCTGCACGAGAACGTGGAGGACGAGCTGCGGGGGCGGATCTTCTCGGCGCTGTACACGCTGGTGCGGCTGTGCGTGCTGCTGGCCATGGCGGTTGGGCCGCTGCTGGCGGACGTGCTCGACGGCGTGTCCGACCGGTTGCTCGACGGCCGGATCGACGTCGGGATCGAGATCTCGGTGCCCGGTGTGCGGCTCACGCTCTGGCTGGCGGGGGTGATCATGCTGGTAGCCGGTGGGCTCTCGGCGGCGGCGCTCGGCGGGCTGCGGTCCCGGGCCGGGGTGGATGCCGGGGGCGACGGCCGTTCCCGTGAGAGGTCGGTGGCGTGACCGCGTCGGAATCGTCGGCCACGGCGTCGGCGGCTCGCTTCATCGTGTTCGAGGGCGGTGAGGGGAGCGGCAAGTCCACGCAGGCTGCCCGGCTGGCCGACCGCATCGGCGCCGTGCTGACCCGGGAGCCGGGCGGGACCGCCATCGGCGAGGCTCTGCGGAGCCTTCTGCTCGACGCCCGCACGACGGGGCTCGACGACCGGGCGGAGGCGCTGCTCATGGGCGCCGACCGGGCCCAGCACGTGGCCGAGGTGATCCGCCCGGCGCTGGCGGCTGGGCGCCATGTCGTGTCCGACCGCTACTTCGGATCGACGCTCGCCTACCAGGGCTTCGGCCGGGGCCTGCCGGTTGACGACCTGCGCCGGCTGTCGGCGTGGGCGTCGGCCGGTCTGTGGCCCGACGTGGTGCTGCTGCTCGACATGCCGCGGGAGCTGGCGTCGACGCGGGCCGCCGGCCGGGCCGACCCGGCGCGGGACCGTGTCGAGTCGGCCGGCGACGGGTTCCACGATCGGGTGGCCGCGGGCTATCGGATGCTGGCCGCGGCCGACCCCGCCCGGTGGGCGGTGGTCGACGGCTCGGCGGCCGCCGAGGACGTGGAGGCTGCGGTGTGGAAGGCCGTGATCACCCGGTGCCCCGAGCTGGCAAGACTGGGGCGGTGACTGTTTCGTCGGATGACCTGGCTGCGGTCGATCCGTGGCGCGATGTCGTCGACCAGCCCTCGGCGGTCCGCCAGCTCGAGGCGGCGGTGCGGGCCCCGGTCCACGCCTACCTGCTGGTGGGGCCGCCAGGCTCCGGCAAGCGCGCGCTGGCGCGAGGCTTCGCCGCGGAGGTGCTGGCCGGGCAGGCAACCGGTGACGATCGGGAGCGCCACGTGCGCCTGGCGCTGGCGGAGCAGCACCCCGACCTGCGGGTGGTCGAACCGGAGGGGATGACCTTCCGCAAGGGGGAGGCCGAGCGCATGGTGCGGCACGCCACGCTGGCGCCGGTCGAGGGCGGCCGCAAGGTCGTCGTGGCCCTGGGCTGCGAGTTCATGGAGGACGAGGCCGCCGGTTACCTGCTCAAGATCGTCGAGGAGCCGCCGGCGTCGACGGTGTTCGTGCTGATCGCCAACGAGGTGGTCCCGGAGCTGGTGACGATCGCCAGCCGCTCCGTGCGGATCGAGGTGCACTCGCTCGCGGAGGCCGCCATCGCCGAGCGACTGGTGGCCGAGGGGGTCGAGCCCGAGCGGGCGGCGGCCGCCGCAGCCGCGGCGTCCGGAGACATGGAGCGCGCCCGCACACTGGCGAGCGACGACCGCCTGGCGCTGCGCCACCGGGCGTGGCGGGAGGTCCCTCGCCGGCTGGACGGCACCGGTGCCCGGGCCGCCCAGGTCGTGGGCGAGCTCCAGGCGATGATCGGCGAAGCGCTGGTGCCGCTGCAGCAGCGGCAGGCGGCAGAGGCTGCCGCTGTGGATGCGCAGGTCGAGCAGTTCGGCCTGCGGGGCGCCGGCAAGCGCGAGACGGAGACGAGGCACCGCCGCGAGGTCCGTCGCTTCCGCATGGCGGAGCTGCGCTTCGGGCTGGCCACCCTCGCGGCCGCCTACCGCGACGCCCTCGTGGCGCATGCCGGCGGCCCCCCGTCGTCGGCCTTGGTCGACGCTCTCAGGAGGATCGACGACGCGGGGCTGGCCCTGATCCGCTACCCCAACGAGACGCTGCTGCTCCAGGCGCTGGTCGCCCGCCTGCCCGCGTTGCCGAGAGCGATCGGCTCGTCGGGACGGTCTGGCTGACCGCCGTTGCCCGGGGAGACCGCTGACCCGCCGCTGCTATCCTGACCCGTTCACGCCCGAGTAGCTCAGACGGCAGAGCAACGCACTCGTAATGCGTAGGTCAGGAGTTCGATTCTCCTCTCGGGCTCCAAGGGCGTCTGACGAGCGCATCTTGGGGCGGTCGGCACACCACAGGCCGCCAGCACCACGGCGGGCGGCGACGCACGCAACCGGTCCGACCCGTAGGCCGGCCACGGCGGGTGAGCGACTGCCCGATGCGCCGGCTAACCCCAGGGGTAGACACTCTTGGCTATGAGAATCATCCGCACTCAGCATCCGGTCATCCGTGAACCTGACCGCTGGTGGTTCGACGCCCAACCTCCCGGCGGCGGCCCAGCCCAGGTCCGTTACGTCGACTGGCCCAGCACGGCCATGCCGAACGCGTACGTGACCTGGATCCTCGAGGACCGCTGACAGTCGACGCCACCAACGCAACGACTGGGTATCACTGTCACGCCGACCCGGCGAGCCCCCCCACCCGGTAGGCCGAGCACACCTGACGCGAGACGGCCCCCCGGTGCGCTGGGAGCCAGGGGACCGTCCGCTCGAGGTGGCTACCCGAACCCGCGTTGGGCTATTCGGCCGGCTTGAACCGACGCCCACCTGGCGAGCCCGGCGACGCGCAAGCGGGTCGGGGCTAGGCGGACGGCGCCCCGCGTGGAGGCTGTCCGAGCAAGCGGCCCAACAACCTCGGCTCGGCCGGCCATGCCTCGACTAGCACCTCGCGTGGCACGTGGCGGGCTGCGTACCGCAACGCCAGAGCGACCACCACGACGTCGTCCAACGGCCCGATCACCGGCAGGAACTCGGGAATGAGGTCGATCGGCGAGAGCACCCAAACCCCCGCGATCGCCACCGCCACTTTGGCTCGGCGTGGCACCCGCGGATCGCGCCGCAGCCGGCGGACCGTAGTCACACAGGCGGGAACGAAACCGGCCAGATCCCGGAGCAACCCCGGCGAGAGTCTGCGAGCCGCAACTACCAGGACCGCCCAGCTTCCAACCACCAGCAGCGTGGCGACCACGAGCCCGAGGAGCCAGATGCGCACCACCTCGTTCTAGCTTTCACCGGCATCTGTGGCCCGTAAGCCCCGACATCCTCCTCGCCCCGCCTCGCCGGGCCACGTGCCGCGATTCCACCCGCGGCGGTGGGCAGGTGCATGCCTGCACCATCGTCAACCTCCCGCCGGGAAGCGCTGGTCGGCCCTTGCAGGTTGCTGCTCGGCCGACCGGGTAGCTCGTGCAGGAAGCTGCAGCCGGAGGAGGTCCCCATGACCCCGCAACGTGGATCCGAGATCATCAAGGGTTGGCCGGACGAGTCCCGAGAGGCCGCGGAGCTTGTCATCGACGCGCATGGCGAGCCGCACGAGGCGACCGAGTCGCTCCTGATCTGGCACAACGTTGGGCCGTGGAAGCGAATGGTCGCCTCCCGCACGTTCTACGAGCATCACTTCCCTGCGCCCCACATCGACTGCGTCGAGTCGTTCATCGACTACCGGGTACCGCCCGAGAAGATCACGCCGCTGGCGGAGTTCGACGGCAGCGTCGTGGTGGAGCGCACCGCGGGCGAGGTCTCGGCTCGCTGCCACGACGAGCAGGCCAACTTCCTCGCCCTCAACCTCATGCACGACATGGTGACCGACCGGATGACGGTGGCCGACGCCCGCGCCTACTACGCCAAAGAGTTCCTCGACGCCCGGCGGGGCCAGCCCACGCCGTACATGGAGAAGCTGCACTTCTCACCCGGCGGTCCCGGGTCGGCCGACCCCGACGAGCGCATGCTGTCGGACGACGACCTCCAGCGAGCGATGCAAGAGGGCGAGCAGGCGCGGGGCTGATCTCCGACCCGGCCAGCGCCTCGACTCCGCGCCGATCTGCCTTTGGCGATCGAGCGGCGGGCGGTCCCGCACCCACGACGCCCACCCCGGTGCTGGACCGGGGTGGCGACGTGTCGTGTTCCTGGTGGCGCAACAGGGCAGCTAGCGCCTCGCCGCCTCGCCACGT